>CAYQPE010000031.1:1624-6151 GCA_964419445.1 uncultured bacterium | reverse complement strand
ATTCACTTTCAATAGTATCTTCTTCCCTCACATAATAATGAGTTTCGGGAAACCAAATCCCTACCATCTCACCATAGGCATATATATCAAATAGAAATGAATGAAAAACATCCATAGTAAAATCTACTTGTGCTGCAGTAACACCTCGTGAAAAATTTTTATTTGCTATAGAATCTGGAACAAAATCGCCGATAGATGCAAATTGATTGAAATCCCGTACTGCACCAATACCAATAGTTAAAGGAAAATATTCAGATAAAAAAATGGATGAATGCATTCCAACTAATCCACCGCCATTATTGAAATCTCGAAGACTGGCTGTAAATAAATCAAAAGTGAAATTTCGTTTATCGCTAGTCCAAAATAAATATGCACCCGTCTTCTTTGACCGTGGGTAATCTAGTACATTTGAATATTCTTTTAACAAATTTCCATGTCCAAATGATATTCCATCAATACTTCCAATTTGTATTAAAAAATTCCTATCATAGGTTGTGTATTGTAAATATGATAGACGATCAATAATGTCATATATATCATCAACCTCATTCAACGATGGAGAATTGCTGTTGGATGCTAAAAACCCATCTACATTAAAACGAACGCTGAATTGACGAGAATTAAAAGTGGGATAAACTCCAATTTTAGAATAAGAATTTGAACCGATTCCTAAATTCCCTACCATTAATTCTAATTTAAATCCACTAGGTTTAATATATGTTTTCTCTCTCCAACGTCCCAATCCAAATAGTGGAATCAAATCATGTGAGCGATAATTCATCGATTCAATTTTAAATTCTTCAGGCTTACTTTTTTCATGAAGTGATAACAATTGTGAATTAAACAAATAATTAGGAAGATCACTTACTTCAGATTCTATTGTTTCAAAAAAACCATCTTTATAAGAATAAACGGCATTCCCAGCATCTATTTCCATCTTTTTGTTCTGCCGAATATTAAACACTTCCAACTTATGTTTAGTTACATGAATTTCATCACCTCCACCAGTATTTGATGTTATCCACAGTTCAACTGGCTTCAGTTTTAATTGGCTAGATTCTGTAAACAAAAAAGTTTTTTTGCGATTAGACCGTGAGTTTTTTAAAAACATACCTCCAAAATTCAGATGAATATTACGAGCCAATTGTGAATCACTAAGTTTAACTTCTGATGATGGATCAATAATTACCATTGTTGTTCGATCATTGTAAATTATTTTACAATAGGAATCTTTTGCAGTTCGGATGATATCATCACTGAGGATAGTCCTACCATTTATTGCACGAGATGGTGGAATATCTTTATCTGAAGATACAATTTGTACATATCCGGTAATAGAAAAAATACTTCCAATAGGATATGATTTACCCATCAATAATTGAAAGCAAATAATTAAAACGAAAATTCTTGAGTATTTAATTCGGTTCTTTTTCACAAGAGTAGATGAAATTTCTATTATCAAATATAAAATCATTTAATTCTGATTTTAAACGTGAAAATCGAGGGAAATGAAAATATTTGCAGAGAGAGGGGGATTCGAACCCCCGATGGATTTGCATCCATACACGCGTTCCAGGCGTGCACCTTAAACCACTCGGACACCTCTCTATTTTTACCCAAATTTTGGGGCAGGAAAGTTATCAACTTGTTAAAGATGAATACAAGAATATATCCTATAAAAAAACAGCCTCGGCAATGCCGAGGCTGTACAAAACAAAAAGGAGTTATTTCTCTTGGACAAAAAATAACTACTATTAATGTACGTATAAATTAAAATCTAAAATGTGCCATAACCCACAAAACTAATGTAAAAAATTGTAATGATTAAAAATTTCTTTTTTCATAAAAAAAATCTTTAACTAATTGTGTACATTCTGCTTCTAAAACTCCCCCATTTACTGTTGACTGATGGTTAAATCTAGGGTCTCTACATATTTGATAAAGTGAACCACAGCATCCAGCTTCTTCATCATACATACCAAAATATATTTTTGCTACACGTGCATTCATTATTGCACCAGCACACATAGGACAGGGTTCTTTTGTAACATATATTTGACAATCATTTAATCGCCACTCATTTAAAGTATTTGCTGCTGAGGTTAATGCAATAATTTCTGCATGAGCTGTAGGATCGTTTAACAACTCCTTTTGATTGAAACCTCTGCCTATGATTTTATCATCTTTAACAACAATTGCCCCAATGGGGATTTCATCTTTATCAAATGCCTTTATTGCTTCGTTAAGTGCAATTTCCATCCAATATTCTGGGGAATTATTTTTCATATCTGATTTGCCAATGTGGTAGCAACCATTCCAGCAGTTTCAGTCCTTAATCGAGTATTCCCTAATGAAATTGGAGAAAAACCATTCTCAATGGCTAGATCAATTTCTGAATTAGAAAAATCACCTTCAGGGCCAATACAAATTAAATGTGATGATTCTCCATGATGTATATCTGCAAAACTTGATTTTATTTCTTCATGTATAAATCCTATACTTTTTGCAGATTCTTTATGTTTAAACTGCATAAATTCATTAAAATTTATCAGTTCATTTATAATTGGTATTTTCCCTTGGAGTGATTGTTTTGTCGCTGAAATTATTGTCTTTTTACATTTATCAATGTTAATTTTTTGACGTTCTGAATTCTGAGTAATTAATAGCGAAAATTCATCAATTCCAATTTCAACCGCCTTTTCTAAGAACCAGCTGAATCTATCCATACTTTTTGTAGGGGCAATGGCAATATGGATGTAGGATTCTCGATTGTGAAACTCAATATTTTTATCAATAATTCTCAAGACACATTTCTTAGGATCTACCTCTATAATTTCACCGGTATATAGAGGGCCATTTCCATCAATAACATAAATTTTATCGCCCATTTTTTTACGCAATACACGAATACAATGATGCGACTCCTGTTTATCTAATAGAATTTCGTCATCCAAAATAATGGTTGAATAAAATAATTGCATTATTTTAATATGTTTTGAAGAATATAGAATTCACCTTCAGATTCTTCTGATTGCTGTATGTTTAATAATTTACAGATTAATGGATAAATGTGAATATTTTCAAAAGAATCTATGTCTTTACCATTTTTAATTTGTGGACCATATGCATAAAATATTGAATGCATACTTTCTAAATTGGGATCATACCCGTGCATGCCAATTGGATTATAATTTTCAGCATTTTTTTTTGATTCAAATATTGAATAGCCTTCATGAGCTACAAGAAAAATATCACCTGAGTTTTCATTGGTAATATGAAACTCAAAAGGGACATCTTCTTTCAAATACACATCAATATTTTTAATTCTCTTTAATTGTCGTAAAATTGATGTTTTTCTATATGATTTTGTTGGCCTCAAATGTAGTTGAACCATTGGACCCTTACCATCTATTTTAACATCGTAAAGTCCTTTTACAAATTTATCTAAAAATATAAATTTTTCTTTATCAATGGTCGTCATTCCGTGATCACTTAGTACAATTAAATTCAATGAATCTTTTATTCCTAATTCAGAAATTCCATGTAAAATTTTTCCTAACAACTTGTCTGCATTTACAACTGCAGAATCTACTTCTGCCGAATGTGGACCAAATTTATGTCCTGTATAATCAGGCTCACTAAAATACAACATACATAGTTGAGGGCGAGATTCATTTGGTAATGAAAACCAAGACATTACTGAATTTATTCTTTCTTCAGATGGAATACTCCCATCATAGTGCTTGAATATACTTGGACGGACATCTTTTATTTTTGCCTCTGACCCAACCCAAAAATAGGTTGCTGATTTAATACCCTGTTTTTCTGCAGTTACCCAAATGGGTTCAGCACCATACCATTTACCATCTTGAACTGTATTTTTATCTCTTAATGAATAAGTTGCATCAAAATCTTTTCTATAAAATTTATTGGCAATAAGACCATGAGTTCCTGCGTATGTGCCAGTGGCTATGGAATAATGGTTTGGAAATGTAAAGGAAGGAAACACTGATATTAATGATTTAGCCTTTGACCCATCATTTTCTAACCTGTCAAAATTAGGAGTATGTAAATTATCTGCATAATCATGCCTAAATCCATCGAAAGAAACTACTAAAACATAAGGGCGTGCATAAGCTATTGATATACTTATCCATATACATATTGTAATAATTTTCATTATCAAACCATTTTTAGATGAATTTCTTCTCATGTAAATTTATCCACTTTTATTTTGTTAAAACATGTGATTAATAACTATATAGTTAGGGAAAATTAATGGCTAAAATGACATATCAAAAATGTTTAATTGCAATTATTATGATAATTGTGGTGGTTCCGATACACAGCCGCACTTTAACAAAGCATAAAAAGACCAACTTCCATCATATTAGAGATTTAAATTTAGATCGACAAGTAGATGAATTTAAATCAACACCTCAACGTTCAACTAGGAACCAAACTCAATATTATTTAGAAACATTTGATTCTGACCACCAATGGCAAATTGGTGAAGGTTGGGAGCAA
>CAYQPE010000031.1:0-1524 GCA_964419445.1 uncultured bacterium | reverse complement strand
AACTATGATGAAAAAAACTTTTGGTGTGGAGATGAAGAATTGGGAGGATATGGAAATCAATGGGTACAATATTTAGATACACCCATGATTGAATCTCTACCAGCAGATGCATCCCTCTCTGCTATGTTTAAATGGTCAATCGAAGATACTGAAGGAGCAGTAGAAGAAAATATTGAAGCGGTATGCCAAAATGGACAATCTGCTATTGATGGATGGGATCAAGCCAATGTTCAAATATCTACTGATAATGGAGTAACATGGACTGTAATTCATTCTCCCGATGACCCCTATGATTTTCAATGTGGATATGGTACTGTATTTAATGGATTAACAGGAACACCTGGCTGGAGCGGTATTGAAGACTGGCATGATATCGCATTTGATTTATCTGAGTATGCTGGACAGGATATAATAATTCGCTTTGCATTTTACTCAGACCCTTCATTCTCTATGGAGGATACAGATGAAGAAACTTTTTGTGACTATTGTATTGGCTTCCAAGTGGATAATATTCATATCACCGCAAATCATGAAACTGTATTTCTAGATAATGCTGATGGAGAAATCACCATGGAAAGCTCTGGTGAAAATTGGAAAGAGGAATTCTATGATTATTGGGATGATGGAACTCTTTCAGGCACAGGTGAACATCAACCAGGTAGTTTATACTGGGAAGAATATGGTCCTGGAATGCCATTTAATGACGAAGCAAATACCTTTCTTGACTTAACTCAATTTGCAGGTGAAGATGTAAGATTTAGATTCCAAACCCATTTTGATGGTAATGTTGATGGAGGACAAGGTACAGGGCTTTTTATTGATGACTTCCAAATTTATTCTGAGTTTACAGAGTTTTATCCCTCTCCAAGTGGTCTTACTGCTGAAAATGAGGCAGGGAGTGTAAACCTAACCTGGAGCAATTATTTAAACTTTAATGGATCATATACGCATATACTTGATAATGATGATGAAGCACAATGGGGTGAATCTACCCTTGATTGTGGGAGTGGAACGGATTGTGAAACATTTATAGGTAATCCATTTTATATACCTGGAAGTTCAATTGTGGATACAGTATATATTTACAATACTAACCCCATTGGTACGGAAGTAGAAATCGCAGCATTTAGTACCATTGGGCAAAATTTTAATAGTGAGCCCATGTATCTTTCGAATGCTATCCTCAATTCAACTGGATGGAACTCTATCCCAGTTGATGACTGGGAGTTTGTAAACCCATTTATAATAGCACATACCATTACTGACGAAATTGCAGCTGCATTTGATAACAGTTCACTGCCTCTCAGTTTCTATTTGAGCGGTTCATGGCAATATACTCAAACTGGGTTTGTAGGAATCCGTGCACATATCACAAAAGAAAGTGCAGATGTATCATATAATTTGTATCGTAAAACTCAGGATGAAGATGATTTTAATCTTTTAGCATCATCAATTATAGATACCACATTCAATGATGATAATATTATTGATAATACAACATATATATATACCATAACTGCAACT
>CAYQPE010000030.1:14741-16988 GCA_964419445.1 uncultured bacterium | reverse complement strand
CCAGATGCCATTTGAGGAGAAATATCCGATTCGGTGATGTCTAATAATTCATCATCATAATTGGTGGTATCCTCTGATGTAGATTCATGATTTTGCACGCCAATTAGTCGCTTCCCAGAAAGTTTGAAACTTGTATTGGCATTCAACTTGGTTAAATATGGTAGAGGTAATCCATTCCATTCATCTTTAAATATATCAATACGGTGACCCGCATCAGTTTTATCATATACATCATGGGTTGCAGAGATGTCTAATCGCAAACCGCCTGGAATAGTGGTGTTAAATTTTGAGTTTATAGTAGACCATTTTAAGCTGTCTGCAGCCATATTATAGCTAGTGTTTATATTCCATGAAAGGAGGTCGATTTTCTTGATGTCATCCCCTTGCCTCATCTTCATTTTAAACAAATTCTTTATGCGAATGCCCACTTTTTTCTGCTCATTAGTAGGGGTTGACCCTGCTGTTGAGCCTGCAAAGGGATCAAAATCATTTCCATCATTATCATATAGAATATATCCAGGGTTTATACCCCAAATTTCTTCAGAGAAATCAGGGCGATAGGTATAACTAATAGAGGGTGTAATCACATGGCGGATGGCCTCAATTGGCCCCACAAAAAAGGGAAATAGTCCATAAATTTTTGTATTTGCAGAGAGGGAAGTAGAGCCCGTTAAACGACGATTAAAATCCTCTACTTTGGAATACTCATTGCCTTCATCTACAAAATTACCATTTTCATCAATTACAGGATCTCGGTATTCAAATACCCAATCTTCTTTTAAACTGAGTTTTGGATTGAGGGACAACCATCCAAAAAGCTTTTGCGGTGATGATAAGGTGAAATTATGTGAAACCCCCTTTGTGTATGACGATGTATCTGCCCATGTGGAATCGGTATCAGCTACAAACCCAATTTTTTGCGTGCCACTGAATCGGCTAGTGGTGGACCAGTAAAAAGAATTTATCCAATCCGTAATAACAAAACTAGATTGACTATGTCTAAATGATATATTGGGTAAGGTTCGATTTTTATAGAATGAAAAGTCATTAATTCCAGATGGAGGTTCTACACGTTCATCTTCTGCAAGTAAATCATAGGTTTCGGATAAACTGATGGTAAAAGAGTTTTTCCATTGTGGCCAATTTTTAGAATAATTTAAGGATGATTGAATTTGCTGTTTCAGTCGTGTTTCTAAATCGTATCCTGTTTCTTGATAATAATTATTACTCGATACATAGTTGTAATTAATATTCAAATTTTGGCTTTTATCCAATGAACGTTGGGAGTGATTCCATTTAAAATCCCAATTTTGCTTTGTAGAATCGGTAAATATTGAACCAATGTTTTCGGAGCCTTGCAATTGTCGAAGAATAGAAGAGCGGATGCTTCCATTGTACTTATATCGCTTTTTATATTTGATGGTTGTGCGTGCATCAAATCCATGTTCATCATAAAAACTGAGGAGAAATTTAGTGTCCATATAATCATTGGGTGCCCAAAAATACCCCAAATGTCTAAAATAGGTGCCTCGGCTTGCACTGGTTCCAAAACTGGGCATTATCCATCCACTTCTGCGCCCCCCTCCTTTACTGGGAAAAACTGCCAACGGGATGCCAATAATGGGGATATCCTGAATATATAACCACAAGGGGCGAGCAATTATTCTATCACCGGGGAGCATTTTCATCTCATTACTGCTCAAGTAATAGTGGGGATGTTCCAAATCACAGGAGGTATATTTGCTATTGTTCACATGAAAAATATTGGGCTCATCACGATATATTTGGTCACCATGGAAAAAAGTGTCATGCAGTGTGGTTCTCCCCTGTTGAATAACTCCATGTTTTGAGTTTAAATCAAAATTGAAAGATTCACCCTCCATGGGCTCGTCGTTTTCAGTAATCACTTGGGGAAGGGCTCCATCTTTTTTCTGAGCCTCAAGCATATTCGTTTGCCAATCTACATGGATATAATCTGCTTTTAGTGTAGTGGTTTGATATTCAACACTGGCATTTATATCTAAAAAACTTTCTTCCCGTTGAATATAATAGTCTATTTTTTCTGCTGTATATGTAACTACCGTGTCAATATCTGCATTTTGTGTTTCAGGATAGAATTTCCCTTGACCGCCTCCAATAATCTGAACATGGTTTAGTTCACCATCTATAAATTTTACACGTATGGAATCACCTGATGCATCATTTTTACCCATGTACAGTGAATCTTCAATTACATTCAAGCTGGTA
>CAYQPE010000030.1:0-14641 GCA_964419445.1 uncultured bacterium | reverse complement strand
TCTACATAGGAGATTTTTTGTGCAAAAATATGTCGGTCAGCCTCAAGAATATCCACATCACCATTGGCGATAAATGATGCTCCATAATAGCCATTGCCTTTCCAATAATCAATTTGCGATGATGTGAGAAAACGGTTTTCTTGAATGAGATTAATATGACCGGTAGCATGGATAGAATCAGTATCCATCCAAAAAATCATAGTATCACAAGTGAGAGTGTCTATCCCATCTACCATCATGGTCTTACCTTGTAAATGAAGGATATCTTTATCTACATAATGGAGAGCCTTATTGGTATAAAGAGATAGGGAATCCCGATAGAAATGCACATTTTTTGTAAGTTTAAGTACAGATTCATCATTAATCTTGGTTTGTTCTATTTGTCCATCAGCCTTGAAATTCCATTTAGCTTTAGGAAATACAAGTTGAGCAAATATAATTATGAGTAAAACCAAATGCTTCAAAAACGGTTTTTCCACAATTTATTTAATCGTTCTTTTAAAAACTTTTCTCTTCCCATTTGGGATGGTGTATAAAATGAAGGCGTAGTTTTAAAGTCTGAAGGAAAATAGTTTTCCATGACAAAATGATCAGGAAAAGAATGTGCATATTTATAATCTTTGCCATAGCCTTCATCTTTCATCAATTTTGTAGGGGCATTACGTAAATGCAATGGAACGGATCCTGCACCATGTTTACGTACGTGGTTTTGAGCATTATCTATGGCTTGATATGCTGCATTACTTTTGGGAACACTGCATAAATATGTGGTGATTTGTCCCAAAATAATACGAGATTCTGGCATCCCAATTATATGCACTGCTTGAAAAGCGGATGTTGCTAATTGGAGTGCATAAGGTTCTGCATTACCAATATCTTCAGATGCTAAAATGATTAATCTACGTGCGATAAACTCTGGTTTTTCGCCACCCTCTAGCATAACAGCTAGCCAATATACAGCAGCATCGGGATCTGAGCCTCTTACAGACTTTATAAATGCAGAAATTACATCATAATGATATTCGCCATTTTTATCGTAGATAACATTTTTCTGTTGAAGGGCTTGATCAATATGGAATTTTTCTATGGCTTTACCTTCTGAAAGTGAAAACGCAAGCTCAAAAGCGTTGAGCATTTTACGTGCATCACCACCACTGGATGATAGTAGAAATTCTCGGGCATCATCATTAATTGATATAGATGATTGAGATAGCTTAACGTCCTCATTTATTGCACGAGTTAAAATTTCATTCAAAGCATCAATAGATAAAGATTGAAGTTTGAGTACACGACATCGTGAAAGTAGAGGTGAGATTACTTCAAACGATGGGTTTTCTGTGGTTGCGCCAATGAGAATGATGGTACCATTTTCTACGGCATGCAATAATGCATCTTGCTGAGATTTATTAAAGCGATGGATTTCATCAATGAATAAAATACAGCGCTGTCCAGCCTCAAAACATTTTTCACCATTTGCCAGTACCTCACGTACCTTTGCAACACCAGATGAGACGGCTGAAAGTTCATAAAAAACAGCATCAAATTTATGTGATATAATCCTAGCCAACGTGGTTTTACCTGTACCAGGAGGTCCCCACAATATCATTGAAAATGGCTGATTATTTTGTAACGCAGAATTAAGAAGACTTTTTTCATCTGTTAATTCTTGTTGGCCCATATAATCTTCTAAAATCTGTGGGCGAACACGCTGTGCCAACGGTGGTAAATTTTTACTGAATATAGTTGTTTCGGTCAATTTTCTATGTAGATTCATTAAAATATTAGGTGAAAAATTACAATTTATATAATCAGTCTCCCAAGCTCTATGGAACTTTAGATAGAATTACTCATATACCATTGGAATTTGGGAAGTAACTCACAATAGATGTAAATTACATGCTGTGAAAGTATTGAACTTCATATTATCATTCTCGCTGATTTTCAGCCTGAGCTCTGCAACGGTAACAGAATGCTCTAAGCGTTCATGTGCGAAAAAAATGCAGAAGCAGATGTCATGCTGTAAGCGAATGGCACAGGAGCAAACTCAATGTTGTTGTGCAAAGATGAAGTGCAAAATCACAGTTGAAAGCAGAGATGGTATTCCACCAGTAAATACGCAAAATGTGGATATTAAAATTTATGCGGTTTCTAAAAACATTATTGACGTAAATGTAGATTCACCATTCTGTTTTTATCAATTTGAATTTATTCACCAATCTAACCCTCCACCACAGGTAAACACACCTTTATTAACCTAAACTCCTTCGTTTTTGTCAAACCGTAGTCAAAAATAAAAGGAGAATTAATTGAAGAAATTATTGATTTTACTCCCAATGCTGTTTACCGTATTATGGGGACAATGAGCATTGTGAGCAAACCCGTCTTTGCCGGTCGGCAATTCGGATAAAGGGGTTGGCCTATGGGCTGGCCAAATAATGGTAAGTATGGATTATAACTATCAATTCATTGATTGGGGGCATCCACCTATAGCAGGTGAAGCAGATGAAAATGGAAATATAGTGGGGCATCATTTGGGTACATTATCTGCAAATGTAGTTTCACCCAGAATTACCATTGGACTTTCAGATTATTGGAATATTACCTTTAGTCAAATTTTTGGTATTCGTCATATGACATGGGGGAAAGATGTGGAATCTGTACATCATCGAGATGAAGATTCAAATTCTAACTTCCAAAATGCCAATGGAGGACTAAAAGGTGATACCAGAATAATAACTCGATATCTTGCTATAAATGATGGTGCAGGTGCAGGAAAGCGTTTATATTTTGGTGGTGGATTGATTATCCCATCAGATAATACCCTTACTTCTGATCCATTTTTCTTAGGTGGTGATGATGTTGAACCGCATCGACATTTTAGTATGAGTGAGGGTGTGTACAAGGGGATTGCAGAATTGCAATACTTTGTAAAACGTATGTCAAATCCTGTTTTTGTTGGGGGCACCTTTTCTGTAGAAGAACCCCTCTCAGAAAGCGAGTATGGTTATAAAGCATCTCGCCTTGTTGATGTATCCATCACTGCTTTTACTAAAAAGGTAAAGTATATTGGAGCATCGATGGTGGCAAGTGTACAAATCCGTAATACCTCGCAGGGATATTGGAATGGTATAGAAGCACCCAATTCTGAAAGCACAATTGTTACACCAAGTATTGGATTCCTGTGGAATTCAGATTTTGGAGTATTAGCCCTTAACATTCAACGACCAAAATTTATTAGTGGTACGATGTCAGGAAATGAAGGCTCTGATCAAGAAGAAACAGATGTGTGGCAAACTTCAATTAGTTTTAGAAAAATATTAGATTATTCAATACCGTGGTTGTATTGGTAAATTTTTAGAAAGGAACAAAAAAATGAAAACATTATTGATTTCTATGTGTACCGTATTTTTTATGAATTGCAACGGAGACATCCAAAAAGCAGATATTAATATACCTACAGCTCAATGTGGCATGTGTGCCATGACCATTGAAGATGCCCTTGGCAATGTAGATGGCGTGAAAAAAGCACAAGTGGATATGGAAAAATTGGTGGCTACGGTGGCGTATGATGCTGAAAAAACGGGTGTAAGCAATCTAGAAAGTGCAATTTCAAATTCAGGTTATCAAGCCAACGAAAAATTGGCAAATGATGAAGTGTATCAAACCCTTCCTGCATGTTGTAAATTGCCAAAGGACAGATAGTGTACATCTACAAAGTAAATGATATGTCTTGTGGAAAATGTGCAGAAAGAATAGAAAATGCTTTTAAAAATGCTATTTTTCAATCAGAGGTAAATATTGATGTGGAAAGTAAGCAAGTGAGTGTAAATTCAACTGTGTCTTCACAAGAAATTTTTGAAACTATCAAACACGCTGGATACAATCCAGTAGAAGAAAAGGAGATAAAATGAGAAAAGTCGTTTTATTATTAACAATGGTAGGATTATCTACCGTATTAGTGGCAAGTCCATGTAGTAAAAATAAAGCACCGGGTACGAAATGTGCTAAAACAGAGCAAGTTGCGAATGCTGATGGCAATGGACAACTCCCTGCATGCTGTAAAGCAAAAGCAGAGCAAGGAATTAGTTGCTGCAAGAACAAGCAATCTGCAGATGGTCCAAGCTGTTCACAAAAAAAATGGTGGCAGTTCTGGAAAAAAGACTGCAACAAAAAAACGAGTTGTAATAAAGAGTAGTTTATAAATGGCCACAGGGAACCCCCTGTGGCCAAACTATTTTTTATGATTTCAGTTTTGAAAAAATACATCAGTATTTTATTGATGCTGACAGCAATCCTTGCATTTGATTTTGGTCCCAATGTTCATGTGGGATTTACTGCTTCTGATCAAAAATTTCCAGACATAGACATTGAAAATAATTAATATTATTCTACCAAATTAGCCTTGGAAAATTCAAAAAAAATATCAAGAGGAAAGTTTATTTACTATAGTGCAATTGGTACCATTGTATCTACAATTCCAGGAAAACTGATTGCTCAAGTTTGTGAACTGACTACAGAAGATATTCCAGGCCCATTTTATGAGCCTAATTCTCCTATACGCACCCTTATTGCACATCCAGATGAGCCTGGTACTCGACTAGTAATTAATGGACAAGTAAAGGGTACAGATTGTGAGCCTATCCAAAATGCAACGGTTGAAGTTTGGCAAGCTGACGATGATGGCTGTTATAGTGTGTTTAATGTTTGTGAAAATGGAATTATTGAAGATGAGTTTAAGTTAAGAGGTACAGTTATTACCGATGAGAATGGTCAATATGGCTATGAAACCATAATACCGGCAAACTATGCCAATAGACCTCGTCATATCCATTATAAAATAACTGCACCTGACGGCACCTTTTTAATTACTCAATTGTATTTTGAGGATGACCCACTTTGTGAATCAGACCCATGGTGTGTGAATGCGGAAGATAGAACTATTCCGCTAACAGACGACAGCTCAATTCTATATGGTGAATTTGATATTACACTGAACACCGTAATGATTTCTGCCCAAATGGGAGATGTAAATCAAGATGGAGCTGTGGATGTACTAGATATTGTATCCACGGTTTCTTACATTTTAGGAAATACTCATTTTGATGAAATTCAACTTTATCTAGCAGATTTTAATCAAGACGGCATAATCAATGTGCTTGATATTGTTCAAATGGTAATCATCCTCATGCAGGAATCAACCTCAAATTTTAATAAAAAGCAGCTTTATCCGGTTACACATCCAAAAATAATTATAGAAGATGGAAAAGTAAAATTTTCTTGTGATGGGCATGTAGCAGGCATTCAACTAGATGTTGCAGGAGATTTTAAACTTACTCATATCCCCCATAATTGGAATATCCATTATAATGAGAACACAATTTTACTTTTTAGTGAAGATGGTTCACCCCTAAATAGTGAGGTCCTGTTTGAATATGAAGGTGAGTTGATGATTAATTCAAATATTTTATCAGATTGGGAATCTCATCGCTCAATTGCGGAAGTTAATATTGTCGATAAAGAATTTTCACTTAATAATGCCTACCCCAATCCTTTTAATCCCCAAACAAAAATTGAGTATTCTCTAAATGTATCATCAGACATTGAAATTTATATTTCTGATGTGATGGGACGAAATATTGAAACTGTTTACTCTGGACAAAAACCAAAAGGGACACATCATTTTGTATGGAATGCCAGCAGATTTGCATCAGGTATATATTTTGCCCATTTGAGAGTTGGGAATCAAATTATAAGTAAAAAGTTAGTATTTTCCAAATAAACATCACAATTGCCCCTTACCTGTTACAATCTGTAAATATCTACATTTAGCTATTAATTGAAGAGAAATATTAAATTCTCGTGAATTTTTACGGCCAATTGGCCAATAACGAAAAGAGGAAGAAATGTTTAGAAGAATATTATTATCAATGGTGTTAATGGCATCAATCTCGTTAGCACAGCAAAGTTTAAGCATCCAACCCAAAAGTTTTGGAGAGGATTTACTTCGCTCATCAATACCCGTTGCAGTAATGCCTGCAGTAGATGTTAATCAACTTTTATGGGAAGATGCTCAACCTGGAGTGAAAGCATATCGTTTTGGATTTAAGCATGAGGTATCGCTTACACCAGAAAATTCAGGGCAATGGGATGTGTTAGAGAATGGGGATTCAATATGGAGATTGGCCATTGAATCTAGAGATGCTTACAATTTACGTGTATTTTTTGGTAACTTAGATATTCCTCAAGGTGCAATGATTCATGCATATACTGAAAGTAATGGCGAGTTTTTTGGTGCATACACTCATGAAAATAATAATTTATTTTTCTCTACGCCGTTGATTGAAGGTGACAATTGTGTTATTGAATATTATAAACCTTCAAATGTTTCTCATGAGGGGAATATTGAAATTATTCATATTGTTCACGATTACAGAAATTTTTATGAGTTGATGGAAAATAATTCTCGTGATGAATGTGGTGCTAATGTGGTATGTCCACAAGCAGACCCTTATCAGCCTCAAATTGATGCAACATCTCACTTGGATTTGGGGTGGTCAATTTGTTCAGGTGCTATGATTAATAATACATCACAAGATTTAACACCATATTACCTCACTGCTGATCATTGTGTTGAAGGATCATACCCATCACAATATCGTTTTTATTTTAATTACGAAACATCTTCATGCAATGGCTCATGGGCAGCAATGGGCAGTTATGCCTATGGATCCACACTAAAGTGGACTTCAAATGGCTTTAATGGAAATGACATCACGTCTGGGAACGACCTTACATTGTTAGAAATTTCTGGCGCAATTTATGATTCTTGGAATGTGTATTACGCAGGCTGGAATGTGAATACTAGTTCTTCACAATCTACTTCAGTAGGCGTACATCACCCTCAAGGTGAGCCAAAACAAATTAGCTTTACTTCTGGCACAGCATATACGAATAGTTGGGCAACATGGGGTACTCACTGGAAAGTGTATTGGGATGAAGGTGGTACTGAGCCCGGTTCTTCAGGCTCTCCATTATTTGACAGTAGCGGAAGAATTATTGGACCATTATCAGGGGGTCCAGATGTGCCATGTGGAAGTTCTAGTGACCATGCATTATATGGAAAACTCAATTATGCATGGAGTAATATTGACCAATACTTAGATCCTACAAATTCTGGAGTTTCATATTTGAGTGGTACTTACGATTCTGTAGTTACAGGCTGTACCGATCCAAATGCTGATAATTATAATCCAAATGCAACACAGGATGATGGTTCTTGTGAATATTCAACGGTTGGAGATGCCATATTAACTTTTGGCACAATGTCTGGTAACAGCATTGAAATCATATTGCAAAACTCTGTACCTGTTGGCGGTTTTCAGTTTGTAGTATCAGATTCACCCGACATTCTTTCTCTTATTGAAGCTACAGGTGGTACTGCAACGGATGAAGGATTTTTACTATCTACCAGTGAAGCTGGCACCGTACTTGGATTCTCAATGACTGGGGCAACTATTCCAGCAGGTGTATCAACATTATTAAACCTTTCATACAGCGGTTCTGGCGATACAGAATTATGTCTGTCTGATGGTATTGTTTCAGATGCAAATGGTGATGGTTTAAGCATCAATTATGGTGAATGCTATTCGTTCTCAGGTGGCATTCCTGGTGATGTTACTGGTGATGGAATTGTAAATATTCTTGATGTTGTTCAAATGGTGAATATTGTACTTGGATCTATGGAACCAACACCAGCACAATTTGCAGCAGCAGATTTAAACAGCGATGGTGTGGTAAATATTTTGGATATTGTATCAGTAGTGAACATCATTTTGGGTTAATAAATTCTGTATGAGAAAGTTTTTAACCTTCACATTAACTCTTTTATCAACGATATTTGCGTTAGATAAAAATATCTATGAAGACAGATTACTATTTTGTCTGCAACCTCATATTGAAAAGTTAACCATTGTTAAAGATGCTCAGGGGATTTCTACCAATAATGATTTTATAAATCAAATGTTAAAACAATTTAACGTTGATAGTATAGAACCATGGTTACAGGGTGCATCTGATAATGAGCGTGATGGAGATATTATTCTCAACAAAATTTATCGTATAAAGCTAAAAACAAAATCTTTTCAAGTAATTGAGCAATTGAAAGATGAGCTTAAAATTTTAAATGATATTCATTCTGTTGAGAATGAATTTATCAGAAAACCTACGTTTACACCGAATGATAGTCAATATGGTCAACAATGGTTTTTACCACACATTAATGCAAATGATGCATGGGATTTATGGGATGTTAGTGGTGGTGATATTCCTGGTGATCCTTCAGTAATATTGGCATCGGTTGACACTGGCGTCGATTGGGATCATCCCGATTTACGTAATAATATATGGAATAACCTTGGCGAAGATGCAGATGGTGATGGTGTAACCATCATACAGCAAGGAAATTCGTGGGTGTTTGATCCAGGTGACCAAAACTATATCGATGATGACGGAAATGGATATATTGATGATTTTGTAGGATGGGATTGTTCAGGATATAGTGGTGGCGAAGATAATACACCTTCACCTCCTTCAGGCGTATCAAGCGGGGGGACATGGGCACATGGAACTCACGTTGCCGGGTTATTATCTTCCACCACAAATAATGGTACGGGTGTAGCATCAGCTGCATTTAATTGCAGTATTATGTGCGTAAAAGTATCTACTGGAGAACAAGGCTATCCATACATCACACATGGTTATGACGGAATTTTATATGCTGCAAAGGCTGGATTTTTTGCAGGTCAAACAACAGTTATAAACAATAGCTGGGGTGGAAATGGATATAGCCAATATGAACAAGCTACCATTAATATTGCCCATGAAGATTACAATGCAATTGTATTGGCAGCAGGTGGGAATGGCGACGATGATAGTTGGGGTGAAATTGAAGAAGCACATTATCCATCAAGCTATGAAAATGTAATTGCAGTATGCCCTTCAGGAACCAATGATTCATGGAATCATTGGGGGACGTATCATCATACCATCGATTTAGCTTCTCCAGGTGAAAATATTAGAAGTACCAAAATTGGCACAGGATATGCCACATGGGATGGTTCATCAATGGCAACGCCAATTGTTGGCAGTGTAATCGGGCTTATGAAGTCATTTAATCCAAGTTGGAATCAAGAACAGCTTATTACCATGGTTTTAGGTACTGCTGACCCCGTCATATATGATATAAATACTGAAAATTATTTACAGGGAAAACTGGGCAAAGGTCGAGTTGATGCATTGGCAGCAATTTCGACAGAGCTTTTTCCTAAATTAGAATTTGTTGATATAGATATGTCAATAAACGGTGATACCAATGGAGAGATTAATCCCGGTGAATCTGTGGAAATTCGCACCATTCTATTTAATAATCCAGAATGGGGAGTGGGGTATAATGTTTCAGGAACGTTGTCAGTTGATGAAGAAGTTGAAGGCGTAAATATTATATCTAATTCAGTAGATTTTGGAAATGTTTCACCAGGTGATGCCGCAATGAATGAAGCATCTCCCTTCATGATAAATTTTTCTAATGATGCTTCAATTGGCGAATTACAATTCTACTTACATATTACATCTAACCAAAGTGGGCATGTACAAAATAACCAAACGTTACCATTTATTATCAATGTTATTGAACAATCTGTTCTTTTAGGCGATCTAAATCAAGATGAGATTGTAAATATTTTAGATATTGTCCAGATTGTTAATATAATTTTAGGTTCAACACCAACAGCCTATCAACTAGAAGCAGGTGATATGAATGTTGATGGTATTGTGAATGTATTGGATATTGTTCATATTGTGAATCTAATTTTAGATGTATAATCCTTTCTATATTTACAACTCTTAATTCAAACATTTTTTCATGAAAAGAATTCAATTTTATATTTCTTTTTTCTTCATTTCATATTTGTTTGCAATTCCTGCAACACAAAATTTAATAACTTATTTTCAGCCATCTGGTGAAGAAATTGTAGCTAAACTTAAAGGTGATGAATGGCATCACTGGGTTGAAACTGAAGCAGGATATACCATTGCACAAAATAGAGATGGTGTCTGGAAATATGTAGAATCAATTGATAATAACAATGAATATAGTTTATCAGGAATTGATGCACAACTTAAAGTTCCTCTTCATATTGCTAAACATATCCAACAAAATCCAAGATTTGAAACCCCGAATCACCAACGGGAAAATCCTGTTGATTTATCTCAATTAACTCGTGAAGAATTTGAAATTCCGTTAGTACTGGTTGATTTTCCCAATATGCCTCATTCATATCCACCTTCGGATTTTGATGATTTGATGAATCAAGAGGGTTATGCAGGTTATCAAGGGGAGACGGGCAGTTTCAGGGATTTGTATATAGAAAATTCTTACGGACAATTTATTCCAAATACTTCCATTATTGGATGGTTTACAGCAGACAATGAATATCAAGTGTATGGAGATGCTGCACCTAATGGATATGGAATGGTAAAGCAAATGATTGGTATTGCTATTGATGAGGCAGAGGCACAGGGTGTTGATTGGTCAGTTTTTGATAATGATAATGACGGCTATGTAGATGCGTTAAATGTGCTTCATGCAGGTCAAGGTGCAGAAGAAGGAAATACCAGTTATATTTGGTCACATAAATGGAATTTAGGAAATGAAGCGCGATATTATGATGGTGTGGTTATTGATAATTATACCATCAACCCAGAAAAACAGGCAATTGGGAATGGACCAAACCCTGGCATGGTGCATATTGGAGTAATTTCTCACGAATTTGGTCATGCTTTAGGTCTTCCAGATTTATATGATACGGACTATTCCTCTTCCGGAATTGGAACATGGGGGCTCATGTCAGGAGGATCATGGGGAGGGAACGGTTCTTCACCGTGGTATCCCGCCCATTTTTGTGCGTGGTCAAAAGTAAGACTGGGTTGGATTGATCCCATCGTAGTTAGTGAAGGCTCATTTACAGCAGAATTGTCAAGTGTTGAGGAAAACCCTGTAGTATATAAAATGTTTGGCACTGGAGAAGGTCAAGAATATTTTATGTTTGAAAACCGTCAAGCCATTGGATTTGACCAAACTATAAAAAATACTGGATTGTTAATTTGGCACATTGATGATGCCATTGGTGGGAACTCCGATGATTGGCATCGGCGTGTAGATGTTGAGCAGGCAGATGGATACTTTGATCTCAATTATGGTTCTAATGATGGTGATGCTGCAGATATTTGGCCGGGGATACTGAACAAAACCTATTTTGGATTTGATACCGCGCCCAATTCTACTTACTATAATGATTCCCCATCAGGTATAAGTGTGGTAGATATTGTAGAATCTGATGAAACAGTATGGGCGACGTTTAGAAATCTCCCCAACTTATCAATAAATAATATCCAATTTACAGAGACCAATGGAGATTATGATTCTGTACCAAATCCAGGTGAAACTCATAATTTAACTATAGAGTTCTATAATCCGTCTGATAGTGATATTTTCGGTTTAGAAATGGTTATTTCAAGCGAAAATTCTAATATTACCATCCTCCACGGGAATTCAGATTTAGATGATATTAGTGGATATGGCAACACAGAAAATAATGTAGATATTCAAATTGAAATTTCACAGGATGCACCTCTCGAAGCTGCCGAACTAAATGTTTATTTCACTGGGGTTATGGCATCGGGAGATGAGTTTGACCAAAATCTTATTTTACCTATTAATATTCGTTTAGATCAACAAGGATTTCCTACAAGTGTAGGAAGTGAGGTAAAAAACTCTCCTGCATTGATTGATTTAAATGATGATGGCAATAAGGAAATTATTGTGATTGATGATGTGGGAATTGCTTATGCTATTAAATTTGATGGCACTTTCTATGAAAATTGGCAAATTGATGTAGGCGATGAAGTATGGGGTGCCCCTGTAATTGCGGATGTAGATTCAGATGGTGAATTAGAAATTATTATTGCATCAAAAAGTAAACATTTATTTGTCATTTCTAAAGATGGAAACATTGAATTAAGCTATGATGCAGATCAGTTTTTGGTATCTACTCCTTCGGTAGCAAATTTGGATGACGATGATGATTTAGAAATTGTATTTGGGGGAATGTCTAATTCAGGGAAATTATTTGCCATAAATCATGATGGTTCACCCATTAATTCAAACTTCCCCATTTCTGTTGATGAAAAAATTTATACAGGTGTATCTATTGCAGATATAAATAATGATGGTCAACAAAATTTAGTATGTACCACAAAATCTGGATTTTTACATGTGTATAAATTGGATGGTACGGAGTTAGAAAATTTCCCATTTGAGGCAGAAGATGATATTCGCTCTGCCCCCATATCTGTAGATGTAGATTTTGATGGTGAGATTGAAATCCTATTTGGTGATGATAATGGAGTTTTTTATTCAGTAAATCCCAATGGTGAAGTAGATTTTATTTATGAATCAAATGGGAGTATTCGTTCTTCGCCATCAGTTGAATTTAGTAATGGTGGTGTTCATATTTATTTTGGGAATAATGCAGGTGAGCTTATTTCTCTCGATGCATCCGGAAATCTCAGGGAAGGCTGGCCCATTACCTTTGCAAATGATTTAACAATTTCACCTGTATTCGCAGATATCGATTCAGATGATGAATATGAAGTTTATATTTCATCCTATAATAGAGGTGTGGTGTTAACAAATTCGGGTGATATTCTACATGAATTTAATTTACCAAATGGTGCTACGTCATCATCATCACCCCTTTTGTTTGATATTGACTATGATTTAGATCTTGAGTTTATTTATGGATATTCTGATGGTGTCTCTTGCATTGATTTTAAAGCACAAAATCATTTATTAGGTCAATGGAAAATGTTTAGAGGGAATCCCCATCGTACGGGTCACGTGGACTTCTTAGATGGTGTAGTAATGGGTGATGTGAATACTGATGGTTACATTGATATAATTGACATCATATTTCAAATTAACCATATTACAAATCATAATCTACTAAGTGGTATTTCATTGGTTGCAGCAGATTTAAATATAGATGGTGTAATAAATGTTCAGGACATCCTCTTAATTGTAAATATTATTATCAGTGAATAATTTTGTAATAGAATTTTCTAATGAATTATGGGTACTCATGCTAGATATGTCACCCTATTTGATTTTGGGATTTATTATTGCAGGGCTTTTGTCAGTTGTCATTTCACCCAAAGTAGTAGAAGATAATTTGGGTGGAGGTGGTATATCCCCTATTGTTAAAGCATCTATTTTTGGCATTCCTTTACCACTTTGTTCTTGTGGAGTAATTCCTGTGGCAACATCATTATATAAACATGGTGCGAGCCGAGGTGCAACCACATCATTTTTAATCTCTACTCCACAAACGGGTGTGGATAGTATTTTAGTTACATATAGTTTACTGGGTCCAATTTTTACAATTTTCAGACCAATAGTTGCCCTTATAACTGGAGTTATTGGAGGGTTTTGGGTTGAAACAGCGGTGAAGGAAAATCATAATACTTCCCAACTACTATCAGTAGAACTAGATAAAAATAAAAGTAAGTTTCGACAAATAATAGAATACGGCTTTGTGTCATTGCCTCAAGATATTGGAAAACCATTAATTTTGGGAATTGTAATTGCTTCGGTTATTTCAATGGTGGTTCCTGATGATTTTTTTGCTGCCTATTTTGGTGATAGCTTTCTTAGTCTTGTCATCACCATGTTTGCAGGTATCCCAATTTATGTTTGTGCCACGGCTTCTGTTCCCATAGCACTTGCTCTTATAGCGAAAGGGGTTTCTCCTGGGGCAGCCTTTGTCTTTTTGATGACGGGCCCAGCTACAAATGCCGCAACGATCTCTACTATTTGGAAGGTATTAGGAAAAAAAACAGCATCAATTTATTTGGCTACTGTGGCTATATGTTCTCTAATTGCAGGTGTAATGTTAAACAGCTTTTCTTCAGATATAAATGCATACATCCATCACCATGACCATTGGATGATGCCAATGTGGATTCAAGAATGGAGTAGTATTTTTCTCATTGCTATTCTATTTTTTGCAATGTTGAAGTTGTACTTTCCATCGATGTTTCGAGGAGATTCCACACTTCATACAGATGTTGAACTAAATGTTGGGGGCATGACTTGCAATCATTGTGTGAATACAGTAAAAGCAGTAGTGATTGAATCATCGCCAAATGTAAAAGATGTTGATATTAATCTTTCTACTGGGAATGTAGTGATAGAAGGAAATAATTTAGATAAAGAGAAAATTGCTCAAGCAATTATTGAGTCGGGATACGAGATAAATTGATTCTATAAAAAATCAAGGGATAAGCGACCACTATCTTATCCCCTGACTTCCTAACCTTGGCTTCTTAGCCACATGTCAGACACTCGTCTGACAGCTAAAGTTTACTATATTTTCCTCGATAAAGCTGTGATTTATGCCACAGAATTTTCTTCAATGGCAATGTTGGCAAGTTCATCGGCACGTTCATTTTCGGGGTGACCAGAGTGACCTTTTACCCATTCCCATTCTATGGTATGTTGTTGAGTAAGATCATCAAGTTCAATCCA
>CAYQPE010000029.1:0-17984 GCA_964419445.1 uncultured bacterium | reverse complement strand
AATGTTGAGAAAGTTTATCTGAATTTCCTGATAACAAATATAACTTTGACATACACCATTGATAGGGTGCATGATTTATCTTTAATCTATTGCTATCAGTAGATGGCTTAACATTTAATCGTGCATCAAGCTTTTTTTCAAACTCAACAAGTACCTGCTGTTTAAATAGTTTAGGAATATTTTTATACTGTTTCTCTAAAAGTTGAATTTCATTACCAATGTCCAATAAACTCAAAGTATCATAAACTTGAGCATATCCACATGCCAAAAATGTAAATAGAGTGAGTAATGTTCTTTGAATCATCAAGAGCTCCTAAAACTCTTGTGAACCATCAGCATTTAACTTAATCAACAATACTTGGTTCATTTTGTCTGTAGTATAAGTACTTCCGGTTAAAATGTATCCCCCATCAGAAGTTTGCGAGATATAATTTCCAACATCATCATAATCATTTCCAAACGTATATTGCCATTCTACATCTCCTTGAGAATTTGGTAATAATTTAATTACGAGTACATCACTGTTTGTAGAATAAGAATTACCAACAACTATATAACCACCATCAGCGGTTTGTTTAACACAATTTGCAGAATCATTTCTTGTCCCCCCTATAAAAGTATCCCAAACTTTTCCACCAGAGGCATCAGTTTTAACAATGTAAATGTCAGATTGACCAGACCCATATGAATTACTATTCCCCACTAAGATAAATCCACCATCAGACGTTTCTTCAACATATTTTGCAGTTTCATCTAATGATCCACCAAATGTAATATAACCATCAACTGCACCATCATTATTATTATCAACTCCAAAGCTAGTACTTAATTCACCTGCAGATGTTAGCTTCGCAATTATCATATCTGCATTATTACCTGTTACCCGAGATTCGCCCGCAACAATATATCCTCCATCCTCGGTTTGGTGAATACTATAAGCAACATCATTTCCATTAGCTGTACCATTTATACTTTGTCTTCCACCTGTACCAAAATCCCCATCATCATCACCACTCGCATCAGTTTTTATAATCCACATATCATACCCATTTGAGCCGTACGTAGTGCCAGCAATAATAAATCCATTATCATCACATAGGTTTACAGAGTAACCAATGTCATCATTCCCAGAATCGATAGTTTTATTAAAAGCCACTGATAAATCTGCATTTAATTTTACTAACCAAACATCGTTTTGAGTTGCAGTGGTAAATTTTCTTCCTACGATAATATATCCACCATCAGGTAGGACTTTTACATCAGAAGCTCGTTCAAAAGAAGTAACGACTGCGTCAGTTATTGCATTAAATACCGAATCAGCAGTTACAATACCCTTACTATCCGTTTTAATTGCATATAAATCAGATAATGTTGTTGCACTATAACTACTTCCCACTAACAGGTAGCCACCATCAGGAGTTTGAGTTACTGCATTTCCAGTATCATCATATTCTGAACCAAAAGTTATAAATATTTCAGAAGTAGGTGATTCTTCTGGTGGAGCTGTTGATGATTCTTCACATCCAAAAAATAGAAAAAGTGCTAAACAGCTTGTTAAAATAGGTTTAAGCATTGAAGCCTCCAATATAAGTTAGGGGGGTTAGAAATTTTTGAAATATTATATTCAATGGCATTGCACATTGATTGAAATTGCGAAATAAATAGATGAGCATCGCTGGATAATTTAGAATTCTGTTTATTAAAAAACAAAATGAGATTAAATTAAAATTTACCTGAAACTTTAAGTGTCAATTTTCCAGATAGATTATATCTTTTATTCCCATCTAAAAAAATATGTGGATTTTTTTCATTTACCATTAATGATGTACTCTCTGAGTTAATTATACCTTTTTCAGGTGTTGAATATTGATAATAACTCACTAATCCTCTTATTGGATAAGCACCCTCTATCAGCTCTGAACGAAGCGTAAGTTGAAAATCTATAGTTTCATTAATATGTTTATATTTTATATCTTCTAATGAAACCACCTCTACTTCATACATTCCCGTTTTTTTGTTTATAAGTTTCAAAACATTAATTTTATCCATTTGGGGTAACAACGGAATAGTGAATAATTTTGAATAATAGCTTATTTTTTGTGAATTCTCTTTAGGGATAGACTTTATTTTTTTATCTAAATCTGCAATTTGACCATTTAAATTTTTTACCAAATCATTTAATTCATCAATTTCATTGGATTGCTGCGACACGGTGTTTTTTATTTCATTCCATTTTTCAAACTTATTGGGCTCACAACCTATTAAAAAGAAACAAATCCATAAAGCCGTTATTCTCATCATTCAATTTCCTTTGATAGAATTTCTATTAATGCTTTTAACTTTCTTTGATTTCTCTCCAAATCTCTAACTCTATTTGAAGAGTTTCTCTTAGAATTAACCACCAGTGTTTGAAGGGAATCTAATTGCTTTAATAATTGATTTCGTTCATTAATGAGCGAACTAATAGCATACTGATGTGAACTTACTTCATCTTTACTTGTGTATAACCTCTCTTCACAATCCACAATGACTTGGTCTAAGGAATCTATAGTTTCATCAGAAGAGCTAAATATATCAATAAATGATGAAAATACTCCCTTTTCAGTTTCTTCTGATGTATTTACTTCTTCACTAAAATCAATTACTTGGTTGGAATCTGAATGCGAAATCTGTGAGGTATTAGTCTCGGGAGCACTTTCATTATTTTCTATTTCTGATTTTAATTCATCAAAAGTATTGGATGAATCTTCAAACTTTTCACTGTAATGATGTGAACTTCTTTGATTAAACTCTCGAGATTTAATATCAAAATGTTGCATTTTCCGTTCACAGGCGGAGATAATTAAAATTATTAAAATATATTTTATTGTACTTTCCATGGGTTTATTTAAATTGAATTGGAAAAAATTTCTCCAATTATTCCAAATAAAAATAATATCTTAAGTGAAATTTAAACAGTTGTATTTTACTTGACAAGTTAATAACTTTAAATAACGATGTGATTATACAATTACAACGATGTGATTATATAATTACATTACGAAGTCAAAAACTAATCAGGAGAAAATATGAAATTCTTAGTTTTAACCGTTGCTATTTGTTTTTCTACACTTTTAGCAGATAATGATGGACCTATTAACATAACCTCTTCAGGTACAGTTCCATTTTGCGTTTCATTTAATAGTGATGGAAATGGACAAGATGCTGCTGCAGATGCCACAACATCTGGTGGAGATTTTGCAACTGTAACCGATGAGGATTATGACCGTCAAACTGAATCATCCGTAACTAATTATTTTGATATTCAAAACATTATAGACATTGTTGATTTTGATGCCAACCATTTAGTTGAAGTTAAACTCACAAAAGGTGGATGGACATTACCTTCAGACTATGCAGGTGCAAAGACTGTAGGTGGTACTGAAACTACAGAATTTTTGGTTTTAGTAAATGTAACAAATGCAGGATATCCATCCAATTCCTCTGAAGGACTTACAACAAGCTCAACTTTTGGTTCAGATTACACAGGATTAGGTGATACTGCAACCGAAATTATTTCAGGGGGTGCAGCATCTCATGGTGTGGAAGATGCAAGCTTTGATATTGATGCTCGTGTACTCTTCGATTGGCTTACTGATATTCCTGGAACATACACTGTAGAATTGACACTTTCTGTTGTTGAAGGTAGTTAATTTAGAGCGATTTATTCTTCATGACTCAAAAATTGTGGATGGTAATGATTTTCATTACCATCCTCCATTCTAAATCTTTAGAAAATGAAGTAAAAGTAAATTTTTCTGGTGTTGATAGAGATTTAACTTCAATAAATTGGAATGGAACCAATATTAATTTCACTTCCGTTAGCATTTCTGATTTTGATCTTGGCTATCTTCAATTAAATGATTTAGTTGTAATTAGTGAATTATCTTCAAATTCAAAAATTAAAATTACAGCTACCCATAATGGTTGGAGTACACTTCCCAGTGGATATACTGGTAACAAAACTTCAACTACCGGTGATGTACAAATTTTTGTTGATAATTTGACAGGAGGACTTACAGCATATTCAGGGTCAAATTATGGAACTGCCTATACAGAAATTACCAATAGTGGGAGTAATCACATCATTGAATCTGGTAATTCTGAATCGGGGGCAACAGGTGATATAAATGCAAGAATTTTACTTGATTGGGCAAAAGATATCTCCGGTAATTACAATCTATCCCTTGAGTTCACCGTAACAAATTATTAAGGAGAAAACATGAAAAAACAATTCATATTTTTTATACTATTTTCTTTGTCTTATTCGGATACAGATGCAGATGTATCTGTAACAGGTACAGGCGCAATCCCATTTTGTGCTTCATGGACAACATCTTCAACTGCACCTGATTTTTCAACGGTAAATATTAATGCTTATGATAGTGATGAGTTAATATTTACCGATATTATTCAAGTTACTGACTTTGATGCAAATTATGCCTTTAATATAACTGCCACAAAAGGAACATGGACATTACCTACAGGTTATATTGGTGCAAAACAAGCCAATGGATCTGATTCTGATTTTTTAATCATTGTGAACAATATAACTGCCGGCTATGGATCAGATGGACTTGCAGCGGCAAATTCTCATAGTTCTTATCAGGCAGCCAGTACTTCTGGGGCTGTTATTGCATCTGGTGGTACATTAAGTTCATCTGGGTCTGCTCATGGCGTTGAAAATGCTACATTTGATATAGATGGTAAAATATTACTTGATTGGGATACTGATATTCCGGGAACATATACTCTTGAATTAACAATTACAGTAGCTTCACAATAATAGGACCAAAATTGATTATAAAACTTCTACATTCCTTTATAATGAGTATCGTAGGGAAATGCCTTGTCTTTTCCAGTTTACTCATGGCTCAATTCCAAGTTTCACCAATGATTGTGGAAAATTTTATTCATAATAATGAAACGGGAACCACAACGATTGAGGTAAAAAATAATAATTCTGATCCCCTTCAACTTAACGTATATTTAAAAGACAAAGCGTTTATTGATGGTACTGAAGCAGAAGAATTACCAGGTACGTTTGAAAAGTCATGTGCAGATTGGATTTTTTTTACTCCTCGTATTTTAAATTTAGGTCCTAGAGAAACCCAAACTGTTCGTGTAAATATTAATGTTCCAGATTCTGCAAAGGGAACGTATTGGTCAAATCTCTTCATAGAAGAAACTTCAACGCCTAAGCCAAGAGTACATAAAATTGGTGGTCATACCTTTAATCTATCTATTAATATGAGAATGGGTGTACTTATTACACAAACAGTGCCTGGCACCTCTATAAAAAGTGGAATCATTGATTCCATAGATTTTAAGTACAATGAAGACAAAACCGCTGGCCTCATAGATTTTAGTTTCTATAATAATGGCAATGCAATTTCATATTGTACAGGTTGGATTGAGTTTAGAGATATTGATGGACTCACAGTAGATAAAATTGAATTAGAAGATATTCCCAAAATTTTTCCCATGGAAAGACGAAAGTTTAGAATTGAAATTCCACAAAATTTACCAACTGGAGAATATTCTGCACTTACAATCATAGACTATGGTGGATCTCAACTGGTTGCAGGGGAAATCATTTTTAATTACTCTCAGGTAGATGAAAAAAATTAATGTTTTTTTTTATCCATTTTTATTAGGTTCATTATTATTTGCCCATAATGAACAAGGAGTACAAATTGAAGCCGTTGTTCCCCCACTTCAGGTTTTAGAATTATCCCAATCCAAAAATTTTGACAATCTTCAAGCAACTCATTTAAATGATGGGTACTTTGTAGTTGAAGATTGTGTATCATTAGAGGTAAAAAGTAATATCCCATGGGTAGTATCTGTTTACTTTGATTCTCAGCCTCAAAATAATGACTTTCAGTTAAAGACTGAACAACAACCATTTTTCTCTCCATCTACTACTCCAAGAGTACTTTTTCAAAGTGAACAACCAACGTCGAGTGAATTATTAACTTTAGATTGTAAGCGAATTGTAGGTTGGCAAAAAAACAATTCACGTGAATGGAATTATTCTCCAATTTTTAGGATAGATCCTTTATACAATGACTAAAACTTATTCCTTCATATTATTATTAATACTAAATATTGCATTTTCAGAAATTATGGTTTCTCACCATAAAATTTACTTTACTGAAATATCTGATGCTGATTTAAATCGTGGATATGTAGAAGCTGATTTTAATTATATTTCTCCTTTTGAAGTAGAAGTAAATTCAGATTATCAGTGGACTCTATCCATAAAAGCTGATGATTTCTTTATCCAATCAAATGAATTTAAATTTTCAATAAACAAAATTAAGTGGAAGTTAGCCAATCAATCCTTTAATGATTACCGACCACTTACTTTAGAAAATTTTCCCATAATTTCATCAAATTCACCAAACCAACACGTAAATTTACAATTTATAATGGAAGTCCATTGGAATACGCCTCCAGGGCAATATTCCTTACCAATTACATTTTCATTAAAAGAGAATTACATCAAAAAAAATAAGCGTAAACATTATAAAATCAAAGGATTTTAATGTTGTCTTATTTTAAAAGACTCTCTTCAATATTCATTCTTTTTTCTTTTATTTATTCTCAAAATCCAGTTTTAAAAGATGATTTTATATTCATCTTTCCTGATAAAGGATATGAAGGCACTCCCTTAATCTTTGAAGTGAAACCAATAGATCCACAATATCATTATGTGTGGGATTTTGGTCATAGTAGTCAATATGAAGTTTTCAATTGGAAACGCTTTGAAGATCGTTCGATGGGAAACAAAGTTGAATTTACGTATCCAGGGCAAGGAAGAAATAATGGATTTACTGTAAAAGTTACCATTTACAAAGATAGAATTAATCGTGCAAGCAAAATAGCCGAATATGAAAAATTCATTCCAATTCTAAACGTTGCTCCAACTGTATCATTAATAGAAGCTCCCACTGAATGCTTTGAGGGTGAAGAACTATTTTTTAAAGGAAGTCACACAGATCCTGGTGCTGCGGATAAGCATGTTTATTACTGGAATTTTGATGGGAAAAAATTGTTTGGCCCCAACGATAGTTACAAAAATACCAGTAACATGACCTATACCTACTACGATGATGGCTTGTATACTCTTTATGCATTTGCTCAAGATGATGATGGTGATTCGGATACAGTTTATCACCAAATTAGAGTTAAAAATTCTCCCCCACTCTTAGAAGGTTTAGAGCATCCCCCAAACAGCTCTGAGGGTGACAGAATTTCATTTCGTGCATCTTATTTTGATCAAGGGTTAAATGATCTTCATGAGTTCTATTGGAATTTTGGTGATGGAGGAAAAGACACCACATTTAATAATTTGACAGATTATGTTTATGAAGATAATGGGAATTTTGAAATTCAGCTAATTATAAAAGATAATGCTGGTGATTCAGACACATTAACATCTTCAATTTCTATAGAAAATTTGGCACCAAAAATAAAGGTAACCATCCCAGAATTTGGTGATGAAGGTACCCCTATTCCCTTATCTCTCTCTATTAAAGATGCAGGAAAAAAAGATACACATAAAATTCATTGGGATTTAGGTGATGGTCATATTGATTCATCTAGTGCATTTACTCATAATTATTTAAATAATGGTGAATATACCATCAATGTAAATGTTGTTGATGATGATGGTGCTACTGATAGTTGGATTCAAAAAATTCAAATATATAACTTACCTCCTAAAATTGAATTTGCCTTTGCAGACTCTTCTTATGAGGGCCAAACTGTTTTATTTAACGTCATTGCTGAAGATAGTGGAATTAATGATGAGCTCACTTATGTATGGAATTTTGGCGATGGTAATGTAGATAGCAATAAATCAGCTCAGCACCAATTTGCAGACAATGGTGAATTCGAAATATATATAACGGTAAAAGATGATGATGGTGCTACATCTTCATTAAGTAAAAAATTATTAATAAAAAACATACCACCAGTGCTTGAGGCTAATTTTCCTATAAAACAGCACGAAGGGAAAAAAGTTAAAATTGATGCCAGAGTAAAAAGTGACCCTGGATCAGATGACACACATACCTATCAATTTGATTATGGAGATGGAACCATTAGTAATGATCCATTTCATATTTATCAAGATAATGGTGAGTTTACTATACAAGCCATTCTTTTTGATGATGATGGAGGGTCAGATACAATTTCTCAGCAAATTGAAATTGTAAATCAGCCTCCTAAAATATTAGGTAAACTCCCTACTCATTCAAATGAAGGGGAATTAGTAATTTTTGAACCCACAGTAGAGGATCCTGGTAATTTGGATACTCATACATACTTTTGGGATTTTGGTGATGGTAATAGAGATTCCACCTTATTGAGTGAGTATACCTATGTAGATAATGGCAAATTTGAAATCAAGTTAAAAGTAGTAGATGATGATGGCGGCGAAGATTCATTGATGCAAGAAATTGAAGTAAAGAATTTACCACCCATTCTTTCTGCATCCTTCGTTTCATCATCAAAAGTACAAATTCCTGAGGAGGAATCCGATTCAACTGGTGTGAGTGAAATAAATCAAACTATTGATATTGCACAAGAAGCAACGGATCATAGAAGTCCCACTGGCGATAAAGATGCTACGGTATATTTCAAAGCAACCGTTATAGATTCAGGAATTATTGATACTCATTCTTATGTATGGGATTTTGGTGATGGAACTTCAAGTAATAAATCTGAAGTTCAGCATACTTATACTCAAAATGGAGTTTTTCCTGTTTCCATAATTGTGATGGATGATGATAAGGGGTCAGATACCTTAAATCAAACCATTACAATTACAAATGTTACCCCAGCAATGGGAGCAACAGTAGTTTCTCCTGATAGCATTCATCAATCTGTAATTATTTTACCTTTAGATCTTGATGGTGCCAAGGAAACCAATACCTTTACATGGGATTTTGGCGACGGTAATTCCACCGATAATTCTCTTCCAACGCACTATTATAATAATTACGGTGATTACTTACTTTCTGCTAGGGTTATAGATATAAATGGAGAAACTGCAGTTAATGTAGAATCCATTAATATTAGCGAAAAATATCCAACATTGACACAGGAAGAGAAAGTTGGTATTGTTGATTCTGGAAATAGCGGAATGTATTTTTCCAATGATATATTTATAATCTCTTGCCCACGCATTAAAACGTATAATCCTAACTCATTCCCCACATTAGTATTCAATTTGCTAAATTTATCTGATGAAGAAACAGATATAAATCTAAACCTCCTTATGCCAAATGGATGGGACATAATTTCAATTTCAAAACCAACTACATTACGGCCCAATAAAGTTGAACGATTACGTGTAACATTTAATATACCTTACAATGAAAATGCAGATATTCAACATAAAATTAGATTAATTGCAAAAATTGGAGACTATGATCATATGGTTTCTATGATGACGATTGTCAATGTTAATATTAAAGAAAAACCAGCATTTCAAGTAGACGCATATAAAGAAATTGAAGAAGTTTTCGTAAATAAGAAAAATTCAATAGAATTTTTAATTCGTAATATTGGGAATGTAACGGATAGCTATAATATTACCTCAACTATTCCAGGGGATTGGAAATTAGTCCATAGTCCTGAAATAATAGAATTACCTCCTGACTCATCACATCACTTTAAATTGAAAATAGTTCCTCCCAAGAAAACAAAAAAGATTGCAGGACAAGAACTCACAGTTCAAGCCTCATCAACACTTATAAAGTCCTATTTAGGAATTTGGCATAATGCCATAGATAGTAAAGACGGATATTGTTCAGATCAACGACCATCTCAATGCTCAATTCCCTCACGATTAGATGAAATTGATTGTGTTACTGAGGGAATATGGATTCCAAAAATTGAGGCAAAACTCGCTCATTGTTCTAATTCATTATTTACAACAAAAGAAGAATGTGAACGCAAATCTTCTTGGATTGAAGCAGTAAAAGGAGTGCCTTCTATCTGTACTGATGAAAAATACACTTCAATGAAAGATTGTGTAGATAATGGAGACGCGTGGACAGTGGGAACACCTGACACTCCTGCATATTGTTCTGAGAAAAAAATTACATCAAAAGAAGAATGCATTGCAGAAAGGGAGTGGCTACCCACAATTAAAGCGGAAGCTGCATATTGTAAATCTTTACCAAATAGAACCTCTAAAGCAGATTGTGTTGAAATTGGGAATTGGCTCCCAGAATTTCAAGGGTCGATGAATCAACAGGATTGTGAAATGATAAATACGTGGTACCCAACTGTTAATGAATCTGAAGCATATTGCTCAGAATCCTATTGGTCTAATAAAGCAGATTGTGAATCTGTAAGTGAGTGGATTCAAGATAAATCTTCTAAAGATGAGAAATGTTTAGATGGAATATCAATTACAAAAAATGAATGTGAGACATCAGGTGAATGGTTTGATACTATAAATTTTCAAGAAGCATACTGCTCTGATTCTACAATTGTAACTGAAGACAAGTGTATTCAATCATATAAATGGACACCACCAATAATTGGAAAACCTGCATATTGTTCAGATTTAGTATCTACTACCCAATTAGATTGTGAAAATCCACCTGGACTTACCAAAGATGCAACGGTTAAACTCTATTCCCGATTGAAAAAAACAAAACCTAAATCAAAATCGATGTTTGCCTACATTCCATTGATTATTGGAACGGAAATCGGTAATTATCAATCTGAATATTTACCCAATTCACGATTCTTTATAGAAGCACCCACTGTTAATCTTGGTAAATACAAAATGAATTTCAATTATAGCCAACGTTTTAATGAATATGAATTATCAGATTCTTTGGAAGCAAGCGAAAACGCAAATTTGTATTTAAATGATTATACCATTGATAAATTACAATTTTACTTATCACATCCAAATTGGGAGCTGTATTTAGGTGATAGCTATGTTGACAAATATAATTTAGTCACTAATATAAGCCCCATACCTATTTATGGATTAAATGGAGCTGAAAATTTCAGAGGTGCATTTATTAACTATAAATTTGAAAATATTTATACTACCTTGGGGGGTGGTAATGGTCCCATGTATAATAAGGATTATCAAATCATATCCCTTTCTGTGGGACAAAATTATAAAGAAAATCAAAATTCCTTTTATTCAATGTATTATCACGCAAAAATCGATAGTAATTCAAGGGCAAGTCATTTTGTTGACATACAACGTGTATCAACATCAGAAAGCTTCAATACGGGCCAAATTTTAGCGTTGACATCTACTCCAACCGCAACAGATGGTGCCGTTCAATTGGTATTTGATAAAACATTTAATAAAACAAAACTAATTTCGCGTTTTTATCATTTTGGAGAATTTTTTGATGATTTAATTAAAGGATTTTCGGGAATTGATTTGAGCTCATATACAAACGTCACTGACAATTTATATTCATTTAACCGATTCCAGTATTATAATCAGTTATTATATAATTCTTATGCGATATATACTCAAGAAGATTTTGAAGATTGCGGAATTGACCAAGAATGTACAGATGAAATTGAATTATATGATGATGGTGAAAATAATGGGGAATTTGATGAAGGTGAAGAATTCCATGACTATAATGAAAATGGCATATTTGATGTTGATACAACGTATGTAGAAAATGTAAATGTTTTAAAAATTGATCCAAAAATATTTTATGAATTTAAATATGGAATACGGTTTAATGTAGGTGTTGGCTATGAGCAAAACAATTATTCTAATGGGGATGAGAGTTCTGCCACTACTTTTGGATTTAGATTGTTAAAAACTTTCCAAGTACACCAACCATATTTTAGTTACGAAAAAGAGCTTATTTTAGATGTTGATGGAAGTGAAGTAGATAAAACCTCAATCTCATTTGGTAATCGATCATTATGGTCTTCATTCAGTTTAAATTTCAATCAAGACATTACCTTCCCTTATACCCAAGGACCAACTGAATTTTTAACGTCTTTTGATGGACGTTTTAAACTATTTAGTCTAGATTGGAGATATATTTTAATCGTTGATAATCTTTGCCCCCTATGTACTGGCGAGTTAGAAAAAGGACAAGTTAGAACATTTGCAGTGGAAAATATTTTCCTCATAAACTTTTTAGGAATGCAAAATAAGTTAAAGTTAGGAATTGGATATATACCCAATAATCAATCATTTACCTATACTTTTGCGTTGGTACCATCTGGAAACCGATCCAAGTCTTCTCAGATAAGAGTACCTTTTCCATTAATAAAAGTTAAAGGACAATATGCAGGTGAAATTTATATTGATGAAAATGAAAACGGCCAACGGGATATAAATGAAAAAGGTGTTCCTAATTTAATGCTCTTTTTAAATGGTTCTACTGCCATCACCGATGCCAATGGATATTTTGAATTTGGTGCACTTGAACCTGGAGTTTATTATTTGAATTATGATCCTAATACATTGGATGCAAAATATAAGTTTAAAGATCAATTCCCCCATAGTCTCACAATTTCTGAAGGTATAAAAACCTATGAAAACTTCCCCTTATCACCTGTTTGTAAAATTAAGGGAGTAATGTATATCGATGAAGACTTAGATAGTAAGAGAGATAAAAATGAAATTGTAGTTAAAAGTGCAAAAATCATAGTACAAAGGGTAGATAACTCTGAGGAAATTGTTTATACTGATGAAAAAGGAAGATATGAAATTCCTGATTTAAAAGTAGGAACTTATAATTTAATTATTGATGATACATGGCTACCAGAGCGTACAGTTTCAACTTATTCAGATGAAAGTAAAAAAATATTTACAAAATTAGGATGGCCGGTTACCGTTTCTAATGCAGAATCTGAAATTCAATTCGATATTCCCATAAATAAAAAAGAATTAGAAATTAGGATCGATGTAAAAAATACATCTAACGAAACAAGATAATCATTATGAAGAAAAACGTTCTTTTCTATCTGTTCATGTGTACGCTGTTATTTCCCAAAACGGATTCACTTTTTTATAATATTGCAACTCGATATTATGAGACTGCTCAATGGGATAGCGCACACTTTTATTTTACAGAGTTTACCTCAACCCACAACACAAAAGATGATCCCATTTTATCTATAGCTTCCCTTCGTAATATGGGGAATTCTCTCATTAGATTAGGGAGTTTAGATGATGCTGAAAGCAAACTCCTAAAATCACTAGAAATTACAAAAGAATACTATGGCAATGTTCATCAGCAATTAATTCTCTCCATGAACAGTTTGGCTGTGATTTCATCCATAAAAGGTGATTATGAAGCTGCCAACTATATTTTCTTAGACATTATTAAAATTCAGAATTCCCTAGATGATTCTAAACATAATTTATTGGGAAAGCTCCATAATAATGTGGCCAATAATTATAACTATTTGAATAAAAATCAAAAAGCATTAAATAATTATTTAATATCATTAGAACATAAAAAAAAGGCCTTTGGAGATAATAGCCCAAAGTTAGCAATTACTTTAAATAATATCGGGACGCTTTATCATGAAATGGCAAATTATGATGAAGCCATTGAATATTTCACTTTTGCATTAAAGTTTAAAGAAATAAATGACGATAAAACTACACTTTCAAAAATATACTATAATCTAGGAATTGCCAATACTCAATTAAGGAATTATGATATTGCTGAGTCTTATTTAATAAATGCCAGTGAATTAAATGAAACCAAAAATAAACACTTTATTTATAGCGCTTTAAGTGACATAAATCGCCATCTTGGAGAGTATGAAAAGGCTGAAAATAATCTTGAAATTGCATTAGATATTGTTCAGACTAATTCACAGAGTGATGCTCGTCATGAGGCTAACATTTATAATTACATGGGGAAGCTGTATTTTGACAAACAAGATACACTAAAAGCTATTTTATACTTTGAAAAATCCATAAACAAATATAACTCTATGGATATTTTGGTGAGAACAATAACATTCCCTTTCCTAAATATTTCTAATGCATATTTTCACTCAAATCCTAAAAAAGCAATTGAATATGCAAATAAAATAATAGCTGTAGCCGATTCCCTGTTTACACTAAATAATGCTGTTAAAATTATGGGGTTAAATCAACGGGCAAAGATTGAGTTAAATATAAATAATTTCTCTTTAGCTTTAGATTTTTATAAACAAGCACTAAACGAAAATATTAATGCTGAAAATCATTTAACTGGCGATTCATTTATTCATACAATTTCTAGGACATCATTAATTCAATCCTATGTAGGAATTATGAAAACACACCAAGCATTGTATCAAGCAACTCAAGATGATTCACATTTGTTTGAAATAATAAAATACTCGAAGAATGCAATTGATGTCCTCAATTTTATAAGAGATCGAGTGAAATTTAATGATTCTAAATATCTTATTTCTCAAACTTATCAAGACGTATTTAATATCACAGCAGCAACCACTTATAAGCTATTTGAAAAAACTAATAATGATAAACATTTTGAATATTTTTTCACCCTTGCTGAACAAAGTAAAAATGCAGTTTTAAAATCAGTAATTAAAAAATTAGAATTGAATGACTTTTCTGGGTTAGGTGAAAATATTAGAGAAAACGAAGATAGGCTAAAACGGGAAATTTCTTCTTTAGAAACACAATTATCTACAATGGATGGCGATATTTCATCAGTTAAAAATGAATTAGCGGCTCGAGTATTAGAGTTTGATCACTTTCTTTTAGATGTAAAACAAAATCATCCTGATTACTTTCAAATCAAATATGATTATGAAATCTTGCCCAGTAAAGAAATACAATATCAATTAAACGATGATGAATTATTTTTAACATTTACATCCGATAGTGAATTTTACTATTTAGTCTATATAAGTGAAATTGATAAGAAGATTATTAAGCTTGCCACAATTGATGAATTAAATAACATTATTTCTACATTTAAAACTTCTGTTAAAAAGGTAAATAAAAAGCAATTTATCCATTGGGGATATGAGTTATTTAAAAAGGTTTTTAGTAAAATTGAGTCCCAAATAAATAATTATGAAAAACTATATATATCATCTCAAGGGTTGATTTCAAAAATACCATTTGAATTATTGTTGACTAAAAATGAAATAGATAAAAACAGCAAATATTCTGATTTACCTTATCTCATACATGAAGTAGAAATAAATTATGTTTTAGGATGTGATTATTTCTTAAGTAATAAAAATAATATTGAGTTTAATTCTATATTAGCTTTCTCCCCCATTAATTCATTTTCTAATGCAGAAAATTTCAATTTATCTAACTTACCATTTAGTTCAAATGAAGTTGAATCAATCAATGCTATTTCTAACAAAATTAATATTAATTCAAAAATAAAAAAATACAATGATGCTAGTGAATATAATTTTAAGCTACTCATTAATGAAAATTTTGATGTGATTCACCTATCTACACATGGAATATTAAATGAAGAAAATCCAAAATTTTCAGCACTTGTTTTAAGTAATGCCAATAAAAATGAAGATGGAATACTTTATGCTAATGAATTGTATAATTTAGATTTAAATACTAATTTGATAGTTTTAAGTAGTTGTGAAAGCGGAGAAGGCAAATATATATCTGGAGAGGGTATTTTATCATTAATGCAGGGTGTATTCTATGCAGGTTCAGAAAATTTAATTTATACCCTTTGGAAAATTGATGATAAAAATTCTGCCAAACTAATAGAGATGTTTTATTCAGAATTATTATCTAAAAAATTACCCATTTCCACATCATTAAGGAATGCTAAAATAGAGATGATAAAAAATTCAGCTACTGCAGCTCCTCGTCACTGGGGTGCATTTGTTCACATTGCAAAATAATTAACGAGTTAACTTCCCTACAAATAAAAGATCATCATTGGACTCAATTTTCCAATAAACTAATTTAATATTTGAAAGAATTTCAACCTCCAATTCTCTACTGGTAAATTGTTCTTCAATCAAAATATTTTCAGCATTATCTAATACATAGAGAAAAACCTCTTCTGTGGGTGTATCATTTAACTTGAATAGTATTTTTTTGCTTAATTCATCTACAGCTAAGGGTTCAAGTAAACTTATATTCGTTGTTCTATAATTAAGGCCAACAAGTGCTTCTAATTCTTCATTGAGAACTAAATTATTACTAAAGAATGAAGATGTTAAATTAAGTGGTAAAAAAACAAAAAGTAGTAGTGAACATGCAACGGCCAAAATCTTATAATTTTTCTTAAAATTAAAGGTGTGCTTTGTTTCCTTTACAACTGGTACTTCTGCCTTTTCAATAAATCCCATAATACTTATTATTTTATTTCTGCATTCATCACAATCTTCTACATGAACTCTCTGTTTCTCTTGTATTAAGCTAAGTGAATCTAACGATAAATGGTTTGCATAAGATGAAATCTCAACTTCGGTTAAATGTTTTACAAATCTTTTATTTATAATTTTCATTGATTGGAGTCCTTTACATCTATAGTACGTATTTTAGTTGTATATTTTTCCATATGAATTTGAAGTAAAGAAACAAATACTTCATCATTATATATTGGATCTTTATTTAGCAAATTAAGCTTACAAATAATTTCTTCTTGAAACCGAATGCCCCTCCTTAGAATTGATGAGGATTTCATGATTTTCGTCTCAAATTTATTGAATGATGAGGATAATTCATCAAATATTTTCTGAATGGGTATATTGTCATAATTCTTAATAAAAAGAGCTTTATCCTTTTTACCCATTTGGGGAAATAAACTATTAATAAAATCAATACTGACAATAATTCTATTTTTAATTAATATAGATAATAGAAGTATTGGCCATTTACGATAATATAAACTCAAAATTTTGTCAAGTTTTGAACATTCAACATCGATTTCATAATCACACATTTCATTTTTCAAGTAATTCGTTTTCAAATTATCAACCTTAATTTTGTCTATAAATTTTATTGTTTTACGGTTCTTTTTTAGAACCTCTATATATGTATTATGCAAAACAGTGGCAAAATATGACAAAAAATTTTCACTTTTTTTCATTTCTCGTCGATAATTTTTTTGAATCCTGAAGATTTTTTCTGTCAAAAAACAGGTGATTATGTCTTGAACTACATCATTTACTTCACTCTTATCAAAATGTTTATAGCAAACAAAGCGCCGAATATATTCCCTGAAAATCAGAATAAATTCATTGGGGTTTTCTAACAAAATTTTATAAATGGAAATATTTTTTTTAAGGTAATTGGAAATTTTACCTTCTGAAGAATTTATTAAATATCGCTTAAGTTTAGCTTCACTATTTACCTTAGATAGTATTTTATTTAAAATTATTTGATCAATGTCTGGAAATAAATGACGTGGGAACAGTCTTTGTGGAAACAGCTCGAATCTTATTAAATCTTTAAAAAATTTTATATCTTCAGTGGACATAGAAGAAATTACACAAGGATTTAGATTTTATCCAAGGCCGTACTCAAATTAAATTTAATTGAACCCTCTCTAGTATTGGGCAAAAACTCTACATCTTTTCCGTCTTTAAACGTTTTGATGATTGAGTATAATTCCCAAAAAAATGGATATATTGCATGAAACAATTCACGGTTTTTAAATTTGGCTAATTTATATAGTAAATCCCATGATAACTGTGCAATATCATCAAAACTGTTGGATTTAGAATCCAAAAAAAATAATAGATCTATTTAAAAAATTAATTATTATTATTACTTTCCTTTGATAAATTAAGCGGAAAGTCCACACCTATAATAAATAAAATATTCCCTTGTGTCGCCTTCATTATATCATAATATTTATTTAAATACAATTTTAGTATTAGGTGCTTCTTTGTAATAAATTGTATGACCATCAACCCATTCATCATTTATTAAATATTTTGAAGAGTTT
>CAYQPE010000028.1:11226-18330 GCA_964419445.1 uncultured bacterium | reverse complement strand
TACTCGTGCCAAGCCATCTGAGGATGGGTACTGGAATTCAAGATCGTCCATGCCTACAAGGAATATTTCATAACCATCACTTGGACACATAACATCTAATGACTCAACACCAAACCCAGGCACATAGTAGTTACCCCCATCATCTTTCACAATAAGTACTCGATCTTCAAGACCAGCAAATACATGTGAAGTTGCCATACAATCTTCAGGCAAGAATGGCATAAGATTCACTTGTAACGCATCTAAATGAAGAGTTGTGGCAGGATCACAAGGTAATCCCTCAGTCGAAATCGTTGCATCATCCATACCTTGCAAGAATGCAGAGTAACCTTCGCCACATCCCATTTCCTCAATGGAATCTACACCAAAACTAGGTACAAAGTAATTTCCGCCATCATCAGATGTGATAAGTAGGTTTACACCATTAAAGAAAGCACTTGTACTCATATCATCAGCCATAACATTGGTAGAGAATAAGTTTACTTGTAGTGCATTAAGATCAATATCTTGCGTAACTGAGAAGACTGGTTCAAGTAGTGATACAGACGTGATAATATCTCCCCATGAGCCAGTACCAGCTGAATAAGTAGCTTCTGCATCATAAACCATATTTTCAGCGGCTTTCCACACTTTAAATTGGATTGGGTTTCCTTCAACGTAACCTGCTAATTGAACACCCCCAAATGGGCACATATCAACAGACCCTACACCAACTAAGTTGAGCTGTGAGCCTGTCCATACTCCTGCTCCAACAAGCAATTCACCATACTCAGTATTGCAATCGTTGTAGTTTAAGATGGCATTTGAATCAAATAAACCAATCTCATCTCCAGGTTCAAGATCAAGAGCATCATGAATAACTATTAATGAAGTAACACCCGTTTCTTCTGGTAAATTGGTGAAATATTGTAATGATTGCTCATTTGTAGTAGCACACGCTTCATTTGATGCATCCATTACTTCACCATCTACTGTAACTTCAACTACATAACAGTATGCAGTAGAATGCTCTAATCCCGTATCTGTATAAGAGTATGTATAGTTACTTGGATCGACTTCGATTTCATTTTCAATTACTACACCATCTCTTAGTACTCTAAAGAATACTTCTGGATATTCACAGCAATCATCACATTCAATAGTTGCTTCATCATCATAGTTGTTTGCGTATGGATCCATACAACCAGAACAAGATTCAAACTCACAACTTCCATCATCAATTGTGGCATCTTCATTGTAGTTACATGCTGACATGTCAGTACAACCCTCAACATCAGATCCACCATCACCTCCACCTTCACCATTACATCCACCTAGAGCATTATCAACTGGGTTACCACCACCATCAGAAATAGTAGCAGAATCAAAACAAACATCATCTCCAGTACTTGAAAATGCTAGTGATGTAAGTACACCTGAACCTGCAGGAATAGTAGCACCAGTCATAGAAAATCCAAGAACTGTTGTACCATTGGCTGAAACCATAAATCCAGCATCAGTTGCAGATCCACCTGAAGCAGAATTTACATTAATTCCACTTACGGAAAATTGGAAACCGCCAACTTCAACAACATTATCCATAACAACATCAAGTGTTCCAGCGTCAAGATCAATATTTGCAAATGATAATACTACATCTGCATCAGGAGTAGGCTCATCATCTTCAGGGTAACATCCACCTAAAGTAGTTGAGAGTGCACTTCCACCTGCATCAGAAATAGTTGAACTTGCTAAACATAATTCGTCACCAACATCGGCTAAATCAAGTAGAGTTAATACTCCAGAACCAGCTGGAATTGTAGCACCAGTCATAGAAAATCCAAGAACTGTTGTACCGCTGGCTGAAACCATAAATCCAGCATCAGTTGCAGACCCGCCACTTGCAGCAGTTACACTTGCACCTGAAATTGCGAATTGGAATCCACCTACAGCTTCAGAGTTAGTCATTACCACTTCTGCTGTACCAGCAGAAAGATCAACGTTTCCAAACTCTAAGTCTACAACATCTCTACTTCTTCCATCTACATTCACATGCCATGACAACTCTATTTCATTATCGCCACCTTCAGCAGATAATTCAATCATCGGCGCTGGAGGCTCAAATGGATTAATAAAGTCTGCACATTCTGCAATAGTTAAGTACTGAGTTGCAGATGGATTTGAAATAATAAATGTAGAAAAACATAACTCAGACATAAAATCAGAACCATCATGGTCTACTTCTACTTCAACAATGGCACCAGAACCAACATCAATAGTTGAACCAGAGAATGAGAATCCTAACATACTCATTTCACCATTATTATCATTTCCACTTATAGACCAATCTTCCGGAATTCTGTCAGTACCTGATGCATCTACAAACGTATAATTGTCAGGTGAATCAGTAATACCAAATTGGAATCCAGATACTACATCTAGGTTATCCATGTGAATTTCATAGGTATAGTCACCCGTTTGAACCAATGATAAGAAAATATCAGGAAGCCCTAAATCAAATGATGTACCAAAACCATTCCAATACATGGCTTGACCTTGGTCATTAGAGAAAGTTGTTGCATCACCAAATGTAACATCAACAGGGCCATCAGCAGCATCGTCAGCCACTAGATAGTTTACTGTAAATAAGTCTCCAAAATCTGCAGGTATTTGAGTTCCTGTAACGCTAAACCAAAGTACAATTAAGTTACCATTTGATTCACTCACTGAGAACATTCCGCCCAATGCATCTAAGTCTTCACTAGGTACTACATCATCTAGGGATGCAGACAATGATTCAGGAGAATCATCTAAGTGAATTTCAAATCCAGACATAGGATCTGGGTTTAACATTGATACATGTACTGCAGCAGTCTCACCTTGGTCAACAGGACCATCTTCATAGTCTGCATAAATTTCAATACCTTCCACTGTTACTGCAACTGAACTACAATCACCATCAACAGGGAACTGGTTTGCATTTTGATCTGAGAAAATCTCAGCATCTGTACAAATTTGAACATTGCTAGGCTCAGATGCAAATGCAGAATAAACAATATCTAATACTACACCATTACCTGGCTCAATTACAGATCCATCAATTGAGAATCCAAGCACATGACCTGAAGCATTAGCAGAAAGCATCCATGACTCAGGGATTCTTCCAGATGGTATAACTTCTAACACATTGAAGTAATCTGGTGAATCTGAAAGATCAAACTCAAATCCAGAAATTGGATCATCATTAGATAAGGATAATGATAATGTAATTTCATCACCACTTTGTACCGTTCCACCAGAAAGTGACAATTCAACTTCACTCATTGGCATTGCAGTTGCAATATTAGAAAAGTCGGAAACAAATGCACCATTATCATAAATAGCAGTTAAAGCATATGAATATTCTGTACCATTCATTACATCAGAATCTGAGTAAGATTCATCACCTGCACCCAATTCTGCAACTACTACAAAATCAGTACCTTCAGAAGATCTCCATAATTGAATTCCAGTTAACTCATCACGAGTCTCTTGCGCAGGACGTGCAAAGTAATATTCTTTACCATCAACACTAACAAGAGATACAGGTTCAGATGAAGTTCTTAAATCATTAGTCGATGATGAAGAAACTCCATCACAATCACCACCATCATTATCATAACATGTTAAGTCACAACCAAATTCTTGATCTTCACAGTCGCCATAGCCATCACCAATCCAGCTTGCTGCACAACAATCACTATCTGCACAATCATCAACCTGAGTACTTGCATTACAACCGTTTACCGTACAGTCGTCTGGACAGCTTGCATTCGTTTCATCGCCGTTACAGTTACCATCACCACAAGTGGCTTCACCGTCTCCAGGACAGTTACATCCAGAACAATCCCAGTTATAATTTGCTTCCAAATCTGCACATGAAATACTAAACTGTGTCCATGCTGCATCACAACATTCTGCACCATAAGGTGTAAAATCAAATTCACAATCTTCACATTCTGCACTACTTTGAGGACAATCGGCTTCAGTTGCCGCACATGAGCCATCTGGACATGTAACAAGTCCTTGTTCTTCACAACTTAATGGAGGCTCACCGCCATCACAGTTTAAATCTGGACAGTCACCGCCATCACAATCAAATTCCGGGCAATCCAAATACATCCCCCATGTATTATCATCACAGAACCCATCACCAATCCACGATAGCAAGGTAGCTTCATCAACACATTGTAACCAGCAGTCAAGTACCATTCCATCACCACATTCAGTCCCAATTTGGCTATCACCACCACTTGCAGGATTATCCCATGTTAGTTCAACTACACCATTGCCTGGTGTCGCCACTAAGTCAGTTGGAGGATTCACATCAAATGGAGCATATTCTGTGGTAATTGAAACATCTGCAGACATATCAGATGTACCTGAAATATTTGTAGCAGACACTGAATATGTGTACTCTGTTAATTCTAATAACTCAGCGTCATAATATGAAGCCTCAGACGTTTGAGCAATTTCAATTCCATCTCTATAAAGTGTATAAAAATCAACTTCAGCACCTTCATTCCAAGTGAGCTGAACATTAACACTCTCCACTAATTCTGCAGAAAGTCCTGTTGGTGCAGCTGGCACACCTGGTAATTCACCAAATGTGAAGCTATCACCATATTCCACTGGAATTGGGTATCCATCAGGGTCTGAGAAAATGCCATCAGCTAAGTCTAAAATTGCATATGCATTGTCGATAGTTGCCGATATATTAACTAGCGAGCCAGTACTAGGTGGAACAGATAAACCTTCTAAAGAGAAACCAACAACTGTCCCATCTGGACTAAATGAAATACTATGACCAGCATCAGCAGCTAACCCACCTTCTGCTGTAGTTATTTCTAAAACTCCCACAGGAAGAGCATCAATTGCAAACTGCCATCCTGCCACAGGAACAGTATTATGAATATCTACAGAAAAAGTTAAACTATCACCGTTTACTTCAATATTAGCAAAAGATAATTCTACAAGTGGTATACAATCTTCTGGTACTTCAGCAGTACCATAACATACACCACATGCATCCAAATCAACTTCATTACAACATTGGCCACCAGCACCAACAACGGCACCACCACCACATTCATCATTACAATCTACAATGGCACCACCACCACATTCACCAGCACAGTCTTCTATAGCATCACCACCACATTCACCAAGACAGTCCTCAACAGCAGTTCCACCACATTCACCGAAACAATCATATTGATAATAACAATCTGCTTCAAAAATAGCTGTGGGATCAAAGTTGCACGCTGTATCATCCATACAACCAAAGCCAGTGTAACAATCACCTAATTCAACATCATATGCGCTTCCATCAGAATCAGATAAAATTGCATTTGCCAAACAAACATCTCCATCGTAACTAGAGAATTCAACCGTAGTTAATACGCCATTCCCCGGAGGAATTACATCACCAGAAATATTAAAGCCTACTACGGTATTCCCACCTGCAGACACCATAAACGAATTTGCATCAGCAGAACCACCAGAGGCAGCTGTTAAAGTAACTCCATTAATTTCAAATTGGAATCCAGCCACATCAAATTCATTGTTCATAACAACATCTAAAGTACCACCCATTAAATCCACATTTGCAAATGATAGTGAAAAACCTTCCATAATACAGTTTGCAGGATCAATTTCTGTACCTTCACATACACCACATACATCTTCTACAGCATCACCATTACACTCTCCAGCACAGTCATAAGTAGCATCACCAAAACAAACATCTTCACAGTCCATATCTACATTACCACCATCACATACACCACAATCATCAACAACAGCAGTTCCACCGCATTCACCTAAACAATCTTCAATAAATTCACATGTACCATTATCAATTACTGCATCTTCATCATAGTTACATGCTGCCATATCTGTACAACCAAAACCGGCAAAACATTCACCCACTTCAGCATCATAAGATCCACCTTCTGGATCAGACAAAATCACATTATCCAAACAGAATTCTTCAGTTGGGTCAGTAAAAGTTACATTAACCAATACCCCATTTGACGGTGCAAGCTGAGCACCCGTAATTGAAAATCCAATTACAGTGCTTCCAGAACCACTCAACATAAAGCCAGCATCACCGGCTATACCACCCTCAGCACCAGAAACATTTAATCCCAAAACTTCAAATTGGAATCCAGAAACTGGCAACTCATTATTCATTAAAATTTCAAGGCTTCCACCTTCGTAATCAACATTACCAAAGCTAAGCATAAAGCCTTCTTGTATGCAGTTTGCAGGATCAATTTCTGTACCTTCACATACACCACATACATCTTCTACAGCATCACCATTACACTCTCCAGCACAGTCTTCCATCGCATCACCACCACATTCACCAGCACAGTCAACAACTGCAGAACCACCACATTCACCGGAACAATCTTCTACAGAGTCACCAAAACATATACCCCCACAGTCCATGTCAGCATTTCCACCATCACAAACACCACAATCATCTACCAAAGCAGTACCATTACAAGTACCAGCACAATCTACTTCAGCAGCACCATTACACTCACCTGCACAATCTTCTTCAGCAGCACCATCACATACGCCAGCACAATCGACCATAGCACCTTCGCCATCTTCACAGGCACAACCATCTGATGTAGTCCAACATGAACCATCATCAACTTCAGCATCAGCATCATAGTTACAAGCTGCCATATCTGTACAACCTGAAGCAGGAGCATAACAATCACCTACTGTAGTAGTAATGGGTGCCCCACTAGCATCTGATAATACTACATTATCGAAGCAAACTTCTCCATCATTGCTATCAAAAGTAAGAGAGGTTAATACGCCCTCTCCAACCGGTATAGTCGCACCAGTCATTGAAAAACCTAATACCGTAGTACCACTTGCTGATACCATAAATCCATTATCTACAGCAGAACCACCTGCAGCAGACGTAATATTAATTCCATTAACATTGAACTGGAAGCCCCCAAGTTCTACGTCATTATCCATGTACACATCCAAGGTACCATTAGCTAAGTCAACATTTGAGAATGAGATTGCAATACCTAAACAAGAACTACCATCACCCCC
>CAYQPE010000028.1:0-11126 GCA_964419445.1 uncultured bacterium | reverse complement strand
TCATCATCACATGTAACTACAACATCACAACCTACACCATAGCAAAAGTTTAATCCGCCACCAGATGAATCAGACATTGTAATACCACTTAATCCTGTTGGCGCTCCTGAAACACTAAGTACAGTTAAAGTCTCCATCCCAGCAGGCAATGTAGCACCTGTCATGGAAAAACCTAATACTGTAGTTCCACTTGCTGAAACCATAAATCCATTTGCAGCAGCAACACCACCTGAGGCAGATGCAACTGTAGCACCTTCAACATTAAATTGGAATCCTCCTATAGCAGTATCACTGCTGTAGTTGACATTCCATGTACCATCGCCATTATCTTCCAAATCTAAATAGTTGGCAAAAATTGCCCCAACCATAAGGAAAGAAACGAATATGTTAGTTAACTTCTTGAATGTTGACATTTTATTATCTCCATTTTTTGTTATTAATTCAAAATCTCATCAATTTTTATAATGGTAAAATTTCATTTTTACCGTAGCTACAAATTACGGATAAATTTGATTATCATTACCATTTTTTTGTGTCGAGATGTTACAGTGATTTATATATTTTGTAACGCTGATTCTATATCCTCTAATAAATCTTCAGAATGTTCAATACCTACAGATAATCTTACTAATCCATCTGAAAGGCCTAACGAATTACGTACATCTTCAGGGACTGAGGCATGTGTCATGGTAGCTGGGTGGCATACTAAGCTTTCTACTCCACCTAAACTTTCTGCCAATGTAAATATTTTTAAATTTTTAACAAATGATTTTGCTAAATCAATAGAGTCTAACTCAACGGATATCATTCCACCATATCCCGATTTACCATGAGGATTTTTTTGCTGTTTTGTTGCCAAATTATGTTGAGGGTGAGACGTTAACCCTGGATAAAACACATGTTTAAATTTTTGTGAATCCTCTAATGTTTTTGCTATTGTCATGGCATTATTATTATGAGCTTCCATACGAACAGCCAATGTTTTAAGTGATCGTTGCGTTAGCCAGCAATCAAAAGGTCCAGGCACAGCACCCACAGACATTTGTATAAAGTGTAACTGTTCCATGATGGCATCGTCGTTTCCTATCACAACGCCACCAACAACATCACTATGACCATTTATATATTTTGTGGTACTATGCATTACTAAGTCTGTACCTAATGAAAGTGGACGTTGATAATATGGAGACATAAATGTATTATCTACTACGGATATTAAATCATGCGCTTTAGCTATATTTGCAATTGCTTCAATATCCGTCAATTGCATCATGGGGTTTGTTGGTGTTTCAACCACTATCATTTTTGTGCTTGATGTTACTGCTGCTTCTGTTTCTTCCAAATTTGATGTATCAACCCAAGATGCCGAAAGTCCATAACTTTCCAGTATCTTACTCATTAATCGATATGTACCACCATATACATTTCCCGATACTAAAACATGATCACCGGCATTGAGCAATGTAAAAATTGCCGATATAGCAGCCATCCCTGAACCAAACATAACTGCATCTTTACCTTCTTCAAGGGAAGCAATAGTTTCCTCTAATGCATTTCTAGTTGGATTCCCTGCGCGGGAGTAATCGTATATATATTCACCAAACTCTTCCTGTTTAAACGTTGAAGTTTGATAAATAGGTAACGATACCGAACCGTATAATTTTTCTGGGGTTTGACCTACATGAATGGCTCTGGTTTCAAATTTTTTATTCATGATACTGCTCCATGACATTTCTTATATTTTTTTCCACTTCCACATGGGCAATCATCATTTCGCCCCACTTTTTTATCTGCTTGAACAGGCTGGACTTTTTTCATTTGCTGTGGCTGTGGATTTCCCCCACCTTGTGGAGGTGGTACAAATCCAGGGCCAGGAGTTTCATCATGTTGCATTTTCATATTTCGAGGCATTTTTTGTGGAGTTTGCGTTGACTCTGCAAGATGCGAAATATTGGTTCTAAAAATTCGCTTTAATGTTTCTCGGTTCGTATCAATCATCATTTCAGCAAACATTCCAAACCCCTCTTGCTTATATTCAATTAGGGGATTTTTTTGTCCATATGCACGCAATCCAATACCTTCACGCAATTGATCCATTGCATAGAGATGCTCTCTCCATTTTTCATCGATGGTACGCAACAATACAAATTTTTGGAATCTATCAAACATACCATCTTCAGAAGTATCACGCTTAAATGATAAAATAGAATTCGCACCTTGCTTGACTAAATCTTTCAATTCTTCAGCAGTACTAATTTTATCATTCTCTGAACTTATATCTAATGAAAATGTATTGATTACCTCATGGCTAATGGCATCCCAATCCCAATCAATGGAATTACTACTTTCACAAAACTCCATAATAATTGAGTCTAGATATTCACCTAAAATAGTATCGATTTCTTCAACAATCCCATCACCATGCAGAGCATAGTCTCGTCTATTATACACAATTTCACGCTGTTGATTCATTACATCATCATACTCTAAGAGATGCTTCCGAATGCCAAAATTGCGTCCCTCTACTTTCTTTTGTGCACGTTCAATCGATTTCGTTACCATGGAATGAGTAATAACTTCACCCTCTTCTACGCCCATTCGGTCCATTACTTTGGCAATTCTATCAGAATTAAACAGTCGCATCAAATCATCTTCTAAACTCAAATAGAAAATAGATTCACCAGGATCACCTTGTCGCCCTGAACGACCACGTAATTGAAGATCTATTCTACGAGATTCATGGCGACCTGTACCTAAAATAAACAACCCACCATTTTCTTTTACACCGTCACCTAATTTGATATCTGTACCACGTCCAGCCATGTTGGTAGCAATAGTTATTGCACCATTATGTCCAGCACGCACAATGACCTCAGCCTCTTTTTGGTGCTGCTTGGCATTCAATACATTATGAGGAACTTTTTGACGACGGAGCATTCTGGATAACGTTTCAGATTCTTCAACAGAAGTTGTACCCACCAATACTGGCTGACCTTTTTGGAAAAGCTCTTGAATTTTAACTATGGTAGCATTGTATTTTTCTCGTTTTGAACGATAAATAATATCCTCGTGGTCACTCCTGGAAATAGGTCTATGAGTAGGAATTTCCACAACATCTAATTTATAAATTTCCATAAACTCATTGGCTTCAGTAACTGCAGTTCCCGTCATTCCTGAAAGTTTATCATACATTCTAAAATAATTTTGTATAGTAATGGTAGCCATGGTTTGAGTTTCTTTTTCAATAACCACATTTTCTTTAGCTTCTAAAGATTGATGCAAACCATCACTAAATCGGCGACCATGCAATACACGCCCTGTATGTTCATCTACAATTAAAACTTTACCATCTTGAACAATGTAATCCACGTCTTTTTCAAATAGTGAATAGGCTTTTAATAATTGATTTAAAGCATGGATTCTATCACTTCGTTCTGCATGTAGGGATTGGGCATCTTCTTTCTTCGCCAATATGTCCGATGAAGAAATCCCTGGTTCAGATTCTATTTCATGGAAAAGTTCACCAAGATCAGGAATAACAAAGTTTTCTGGATCTGACGGAGATAAAAACTCTCGACCCAATTCAGAGAGGTCAATAATATTGGCTCTTTCATCAATGCTGAAATACAAAGCCTCATCAATTTCATTCAACTTTTTATCACGAATGAATTCACTTTCCATTTTCATCACCATTTGTTGGGTGCCTTGTCGCTGGAAAATTTTCATCAATCGTTTATTTTTAGGTGCACCTCGCTGAACTGTTAGCAATTTAATTGCAGCTTCACGTTCATCTTTTTCTAATAATTCTTCTACTTCAGATACCAGCTTATTGATTAATAATGTCTGCTTTTTTAACAGGCCTTCAACACTGGGTTTCCATTGTTTATATTGTTGATTACCCGGTGCATCCACTTGACCTGAAATAATTAACGGCGTTCTTGCCTCATCTACAAGTACTGAGTCAACTTCATCAACAATGGCAAAGGCATGCCCTCGCTGAACTTGGTCCTCAGGTACAACTGACATATTATCGCGGAGATAGTCAAATCCAAACTGACTGTTGGTACCATAAGTAATATCACAGGCATACATCTGTTGACGTTCTTCACTTCCCATTTGATTAAGGATACATCCAACGGTTAATCCTAAAAATGAAAACAAATGTCCCATCCATTGGCTATCACGTTCAGCCAAATAATCATTAACCGTAATTACGTGAACACCTCTGCCCGTTATTGAGTTAAGTACAATTGGAAGGGTAGAAACAAGGGTTTTACCCTCACCTGTTTTCATCTCTGCAATTCGACCTTGATGCAATACAATTCCGCCAATAAGCTGTACATCATAGTGAACCATTTCCCATGATTCATCTTGACCCATTAAATTGAAAGTTGTACCACATAATCGACGTGATGCATCTTTCACAATGGCAAAAACCTCTGGCATTTTTTCATCAAGAAATGCCTGTTCAACTTTTAGAAGTTCACTGTCAACATCTTCACGTTTTAATCCTTCTGCTGCAAATGTCTCTTTTGAAGATGCAATCTTCTCCTGCAAATCATCTTTAACTGTATGAAAACGCTTTTTTAAATCCTCATCAGATAGTGATTCTAATGTGGGATAAATGGCGTTAATTTCATCAACTTGTGGATTAATTTCTTTTAAATCTCTATCAGATTTTTTCCCAAATATTCCTGTTACTATTTTTGTAAATACTGACATATTAATTCTCGAAAACTATAAGACCTTTTAATGAATCATTGTATACTGAATCCAAAATTCCATTTACAAATCGGCTACTATCATCAGTACTAAAAACTTTAGCGATTTCAACACCCTCCACAATGGATACTTTTGGAGGTACTGAATCTTCAAACAACATTTCCGTAAGTGCTAATCGTAAGATAAGTTTATCCATTATTGACACCCGCTTTAGTTCCCAATTCTTTAATCTTTCAACGATTAATTTATTGGTGTCTTCACGGCGATCATTGGAAAGTCGTGCCAATGTCCCTGCATAAGTTATTACTACAGGAGCTGGAGTTTCTTCCATATCTTCAACAATTGATGCAATGGCATTTCCTGCATCAGTTTCTGCCATTTCATAAGCATAAATTGCTTGAAGTGCAATAACACGAGCAATTCGCTTTTCTTTACGTGTCATTTCGTCCTTAGTCACGAATTTTAAACGACTTTTTATATGGTAAATAAAATGACTTTAACTCGCCAATCTGACGGATTCTGTCTTCAGCCTGTAAATCTGATGCTTTATTGGTAGCAATATTCTCTTTCTCTGAACGTGAGAAAATTCCCATCAATGTATCATAAATTCCTTCTGCTTGGTTAAATGCACGCTCTCTGTTATATCCTTCTAATTCATTTGATACATTTATTAATCCACCTGCATTGATGGCATAATCTGGAGCATAGAGTATTCCCTTTTTCATAACAGCAAGACCATGAACTTCAGGGTCTTTTAGTACATTATTTGCAGCCCCAGCAACAATTGAGCATTTTAGTCGAGGAATGGTGTCATCATTAATGGTGGCACCTAGCGCACAAGGTGCATACACATCCACATCCAAATCATAGATTTCATCTAATCCAACTTTAGTTGCATTATATTTTTTAACCACATTATCAATGGCATCTTCATCAATATCCGTGACGAATAACTCCACACCATCGTTGTATAAATATTCAGTTAAATATGTACCAACATGTCCTAAGCCTTGAACTGATACTTTTAAACCATCCAAAGAGTCTCTGCCTAGCTTTTGCTTAACTGCAGCTTTCATGCCCACATATACACCATAGGCTGTTACGGGAGAAGGATCTCCACTTCCGCCTAATGTTTTAGTAATACCCGTAACATAGTTGGTTTCCATTCTTACATGGCCCATATCTTTCATGCTTGTACCCACATCTTCAGCAGTAATATATCGACCGCCAAGACCTTCAACAAAACGACCAAATGACCGAAATAAATTCTCTGATTTATCTTTTTTAGAGTCACCAATTATAACCGCTTTTCCACCACCTAAATTCAATCCTGCGATGGCTGCCTTATACGTCATTCCTTTCGATAGACGAAGTACATCCACAAGAGCTTCCTCTTCAGTGGCATACTTCCACATTCTGCACCCACCAAGTGCAGGACCCAATACGGTATTATGAATGGCTACAATTCCTTTTAATCCTGAGTGAGGGTCACAAAAATAAGCAACTTGCTCATGACCCATTTTAGTCATTTTTTTAAAAATATCCATTATTTCTCCAATTTATTTAAGTAATGCTCTTGCAATTACCAATCTTTGAATTTCAGATGTACCTTCGTAAATCTGTGTAATTTTTGCGTCACGCATAAGGCGCTCAACACCTGTTTCTCTGATATATCCATAACCACCATGAATTTGCACACAATCTGTAGATGCTTTCATGGCTACTTCAGATGCATAAACTTTTGCCATAGAAGCCATATGTCCATAAGCTTGACCATTCTCTTTAGCCCATGCTGCTTTATGTATCATTAACCGTGCAGTCTCAATCCCCATTGCCATATCTGCGAGTTTGAACTGAATCCCTTGGTTTGCGGAAATTGGCTTCCCAAATTGAATTCGCTCTTTTGAATAATTGATAGATGCATCCAGTGATGCTTGAGCAATTCCGAGTGCTTGAGAGGCAATACCAATTCTGCCTCCATCTAATGTAGCAAGGGCAATTTTAAAACCATTACCTACACCACCAACTAAATTTTCAACGGGGATATTTACATTATCAAAATATAATTCACTGGTATCAGAGGCTCTAATTCCTAATTTGTCTTCTGGTTTTCCTGCTTCAAATCCATCCCAACCTTTTTCTACGATAAAGCACGAAATTCCTTTATGGCCAATACCTTGTTCCGTTACAGCAAACAGCATGACCAAGTCTGAATTTATTCCATTCGTGACCCAATTTTTTGTTCCATTAACGATGTAGAAATCGCCTTCTTTTTTGGCAATAGTGTTCATGTTGGAAGCGTCAGATCCCGATTGCGGTTCAGACAGTGAATAGGCACCTAATTTTTCACCTGATGCCAATGGTTTTAAATATTTTTCCTTTTGGAAATCACTTCCAAATTTTTCTAATAAAAAACATACGAGAGAATTATTTACAGACATGACTACAGATGCAGACGCATCTACTCGAGCAATCTCTTCCATGGCAATAGCATAAGAAATTACATCCATACCCCCACCATTCCACTCAGGTGACACCATCATTCCCATAAACCCAAGCTCACCCATCTTTTGGATGCCCTCTTTAGGCCAAATTTTCTTTTCATCACGTTCAACTACCTCTGGTGCCAATTCATTAATGGCAAACTCTCGTGCAGTTTGGCGAATCATTTTTTGTTCTTCTGATAATGAAAAATTCATTTTAACTCTTTAATTATAATTATAAAAACCTTGCCCTGATTTTCTGCCCAATATATCTGCAGCAACCATCTTTTTCAGTAATGGGCATGGACGATATTTACTATCACCTAATTCTTTATGAAGCACTTCCAATATAGCTAAACACACATCTAACCCAATTAAATCTGCTAACGCAAGGGGTCCCAAAGGATGGGCCATTCCTAATTTCATAATATCATCAATTGCCTTTGCCTCAGCCACACCTTCCATTAAACAAAATATGGCTTCATTAATCATGGGCATCAAAATTCGATTGGCCACAAATCCGGGATAATCATTACACTCAACTGCAATTTTATTCATTTTAGTTGAGAGCTCTTGTATGGAATGTGCAGTTTCATCACTAGTTAAATGACCACGAATAACCTCTATTAATTTCATAATAGGAACGGGATTCATAAAATGCATTCCAATGACCTTGTCAGCTCGGTTGGTATTTGCTGCAATTTCGGTTATTGATATTGATGACGTATTGCTTGCCAAAATACAATTAGAATTACAAATCTCATCCAATTGTTTAAAAATAGATGCTTTAACTTCTTTATTTTCTGTGGCTGCTTCAATAACAATATCACATTGAGCAAAATCATTAAAATCTGTTGATGCAGCAATTCTACTCAATGCAGCGGTTTTTTCTTCAGTGGTTATTTTCTCTTTTTGAACTTGACGTTCCATATTTTTTTCAATGGTTGCCATTCCCTTATTCAAAAATTCCTCATTGATATCCACCAATACAACATCAAAGCCACTCAATATAGAAACATGAGCAATTCCATTTCCCATGGTTCCAGCGCCAATAACTCCAACTTTTTGCATTACACTTTCTCCACAATTACCGCAGAAGCTTCACCCCCACCTATGCAAATGGATGCCATTCCATTATTGGCATTTTTTTGATTCATTGCATTTAGTAATGTGCACATGATGCGTGCACCTGATGCACCAATTGGATGCCCCATTGATACTGCACCACCATTCACATTTACTTTACTGGCATCTAAGTTAAGTTCTTTTTCTGCAGCCATTGCAACTACCGCAAAGGCTTCATTCACTTCAAACAGGTCAATATCATCCATAGATAGCTCTACTTTATCCACTACTTTCTTCATAGCCTTAACAGGTGCAGTAGTAAACCACTCAGGAGCATGTGCTGCAGATGCTTGTGCAACAATTCTTGCAAGAGGTGTTAATCCCAATTCATTTGCTTTATCTTCTGACATTAGCACCACCGCAGCGGCACCATCATTGATGGTACTTGCGTTTCCTGCAGTAACGGAGCCTTCCTTTTCAAAAGCAGGGCGTAATGCTTTTAATTTATCAAAATTTACGCGGTTTGGTTCTTCATCTGTAGTGACAACTATAGGATCACCTCTTCGTTGAGGTACTTCTACTGGTACAATCTCATCTTCAAAAATACCATTAGCAATGGCTTCCTGAGCACGAGAATATGAACGGATTGCATACTCATCTTGCGCTTCTCGTGAAAATTCAAATTCGTTGGCACAAATTTCAGCACAATTACCCATATGCTGATTATTGTACACATCCCACAACCCATCATGAATCATACCATCAATGAGCTTCCCATGACCTAAGCGAACACCATCTCGGCTACCTAAAATATAATGTGGGGATTGACTCATGTTTTCCATGCCCCCAGCAACCACAACATCAGCATCACCAGCTAATATAGCCTGTTGACCCTGCATAATAGCTTTAAGTCCCGAACCACACATTTTATTAATAGTTAGCGTCTCTACATCATCAGGTAGCCCTGCGTATATAGCGGCTTGACGTGCTGGTGCCTGACCTAATCCCGCAGGGAGGACACACCCCATAATGACTTCATCAACTTGCGATGTATCTACATTACATTTTGACAATGCCCCACTTATTGCAACGGCGCCCAACTTAGGGGCAGATACCGTACTTAATGCTCCTTTAAATGAACCCATTGGTGTGCGAGCATATGATACAATTACCACATTTTTCGACATGTTTTAAAACTCCAAATTTTACTTTTTAGTAGATTTACGTTTCTTACTATTTTTGGCATACGCCTTGATGATATCTTTCACCAACCTGTGACGAACCACATCTTCTTCATCAAAGAAAATAAAATCAATACCATCTACATTTTTTAATATTTTTGTAGCCTCTATAAGTCCTGATGAATCTTGTGGAGGCAAATCTATTTGGGTAATATCACCCGTAATTATAGCTTTTGATGTAACGCCCAACCGTGTTAAAAACATTTTCATTTGCATGGTTGTGGCATTTTGGGCTTCGTCTAAAATCATAAATGCATTGTGAAGTGTACGCCCTCGCATATATGCAAGAGGGGCAACCTCTATGGTACGTTGCTCTAAATAAACCTTTAATTTATCTCGTGGAATCATATCATTTAGTGCATCATACAATGGTGTAAGATAAGGATCTACCTTATCTTTTAAATCTCCAGGTAAAAACCCCAATCGTTCACCGGCCTCAACAGCTGGACGTGTGATAACAATTCGCTCAACTTCTTTACGCTTTAGGGCTGCCACAGCACTGGCTACAGCTTGATAAGTCTTACCCGTTCCCGCTGGCCCAACTGCAAATACAATATCATTTTTTTGAACGGCTTCATGATATTTTTTTTGCCCAGCAGTTCGAGGTGACACCATACCTTTATGTGTATGTAAAATAATGGGCATCCCGTTTTCATTTTCAGAAACCGTACCCCCTTTTCCACATTTAGCCAAATTGATGAGAGAATTTACATCATCAACATCTACAAAACCTTTGTGATTGATGGTTGACAACATATCATTCATAATGACTTGGATGGTTTCAAGGTCATCCTTTTTACCATCTAAATTCACTGAACTCCCACGAACGACAATTTTTGAATCGAATTTTTTTTCTAACGCTTTGATGTTTTCATCTCGCATGCCTACAAAAGACAAGGGATCAACACCTGAGATATCAATCTTTTTTTTCAATAATCACCCTTTTAAAATAGAAAAAGCCCTCTCCCCAGTAGGGTTAGGGCTTTTTCCTAACTGTGATAAATCTGTTTTCATAAAGCCGAGTAATTTACATATAAATCACTCAGTTTTCAAATCATCCATCGCTATCTTCAATTATAGATAAATGAAGCTCATCTAACTGTACATTATCCACTGGAGATGGAGAATTATCCATCAATGACATGGCTGAAGTGGTTTTTGGAAATGCAATTACATCTCTAATTTGATTAGAACCCACTAAGAGCATAACAATTCTATCAAAACCAAATGCCATTCCACCATGAGGAGGAGCACCATACTTAAATGCATTCATAAGGAAACCAAACTTTTCATCAGCCTCCTCATCACTAATACCTAATAGTGAAAATATTTTCCCTTGTAAATCTTTATCATGAATACGAATTGAACCACCACCAAGCTCATAGCCGTTCATTACAATGTCATACCCCAATGATCTTACATTTCCTGGATCTGTATCCATTTTTTCAATATCATCAGGATGTGGCGATGTAAATGGGTGATGCAAAGCATCCCACCGTTCTAAATCTTCATTGAATTCAACAAGGGGGAAATCAACTACCCACAACGGTGCCCATTGGTTTTCATCAATGAGGTTTTCACGGTTTGCCAATTCAATTCTTAACGCTCCCAAAGC
>CAYQPE010000027.1:10798-19539 GCA_964419445.1 uncultured bacterium | reverse complement strand
GTGAAGTCAATACCGTTTGTCCATGCAACATTATGGTTATTTACATCTGCAGGGAATGATGCAACATTTGCATAATCCTCAGCCCAGAAGCCCGCACCACCAAGTGCATCAGTACGTGTTGTACTTGCAAAAAGTGACGCACCCATAAGTGCAACTACGATTAGTGTTTTAACATTCTTCATGTTATTTTAACTCCTTTGTTGTTATGTTTCATTACAATATGCATTGCCATATCATAAATTTTTAACTCTGATGTTTAACTCGCAAAATATTATAGCCCAAGAATCGCTTTACGAGCCAAAATTATTAGCTAACTTAGGGACTTTAGCAAAAAAAATGCAAGCATTTAATGTAATACTTTAAGTGTTGCGTGTATAAAATCAATATAACTATAATAAAAACAATAATTTAAGTATATAAATTATTTTTTAATAATTTCCTTTAACACTAATAAATAAGCCAATTTGTGATATAACTCTCAATTTTTTGATACATTTTCATTATGTGATGTGCATTGCAAAATATCCTCCTCGGGGGGCTGTACTTTATGGCAGTTGAAAAACGGAAACGAAAAATAAAAATTATGGGGAGATTTTGAAAAATGAGCGAGACATTGATTTTACTAACCGCGGCGATTAGCATTGGATTATTTCATGATGCACGTAAACCAAAACAATATGCTTTAGAGCTAGAAAATGGAAAGTCAGAGCATATATTAATAGAAGATAATGGTAAATACGCGTGCCCTACCTATTGTGCGACAGATCATCTCCATACGGCAATGATGTGTTCTGACAACTGTGAAGCAGATGAAGGTGCATATCAAATCCATACATCAACCCAACCCAATTTAGGTATTTCTTTCAACGGTCAAACTGTTCTGGCCATGGAAAGAGTTCAAACATCTAAAGGGAAGGTTAAGACGACGATGGCATCGAAGTAATTGTAGATTTTATTTTTCGTAAAAATGAAATTCCGATTTTATGACGACCGGAGTATGAAAGGAGCTCAACTTGAGCTCCTTTTCTTTTTAAATGATTATATGCTAATTCTGAAGAATTAAATTCAACCACATCATCTTCTTTACCATGACCAATGATAATGGGTGTATTTTTTTGATTGGGGTGAAACCGATAAATATCCTTCTTGTCGGCATTGGTCATAAATCCTGCAATAGGGAATACTGCCCCCCAAGGAGTTGAACAATGTAAAACATATTCATAGCACATCAGTGCTCCTTGTGAGAATCCAACAAAATAAACCTCTGAAGATGTATAATATTTAAGGACTTGATTTTCAATAAATTTATCCATGAGCATTTTAGGTTCATTTCGTTCCCAAACGCCGGGTGAAATTTCATAGGACCATGAATTTTCATCGTCATTCCCTTCAATTGGATATGGAGCTTGAGGGAAAATCCATTCTACATCTGGAATGTTTAATGAAATGGCAATTGGCTTAAAGCTAAACCGATTACCTTTCCATCCGTGAATCGCCACCATTAGTTTCTTTGGATTTTTAATTGGGGTATACCGTTCGAACAAAAGATTTTCCATAAGTGAAAATTTACACATCTTATATTGTGAATTGAGATTTTATTCACCACCCAAAATGTTGTAATTTTAGGGCTGTTTATCAAAGTGAATTTGTAGAAAAGGAGCATGGAATGATAATTGGAATTCCTGCAGAGATTACTCAAAATGAAACTCGTATAGCTGCTACACCCCAAACGGTAAAAGAATTTGTTAAATTAGGATTTACTGTAAATGTTCAATCTGGTGCAGGTGCGGGTTCTTTTATTTCAGATGTAGCATATTCAGATATTGGTGCAAAAATTGTGGCCACTGCTGAGGATGTGTTTTCAAGTGATATTGTACTAAAGGTGAATCCACCTGAAATGAATAATGATTCAAATACCCATGAAATAGATATGATGAAATCGGGTACTATTTTTGTATCATTTTTTCAAACCACAAAAGATACAGAATTGGTAAAACAATTGGCTGAAAAGAACATAACGGCCTTTTCAATGCATTTAGTCCCTCGGACTACTTTGGCACAAAAAATGGATGCCCTCAGCTCACAGAGTAATATTGCAGGATATAAGGCAGTATTGGTTGGCGCATCACATATTGCCAAGTATATGCCATTGTTAATGACAGCAGCAGGTACAATTCAGCCAGCAAAAACATTGGTTATTGGTGCAGGTGTTGCAGGGCTTCAAGCTATTGCTACGGCAAAACGCTTGGGTTCGCAAGTACATGCCTTTGATGTTCGTCCTGTGGTAAAAGAACAAGTTGAGAGTTTAGGCGCAAAATTTGTAGAAGTAGAATCAGATGACAGTGATGGTGTTGGTGAAGGCGGTTATGCAAAAGAAACATCAGAAGAATATAAAGCCAAACAGGCATTATTATTAAAAGAGTATATTGCAAAATCAGATTTAGTCATTACCACTGCACTTATCCCCGGAAGACCGGCACCAAAAATCATTACCAAGGATATGGTGGATGGAATGAATGGTGGTTCTGCTATTATGGATTTGGCTTCTGAAAATGGGGGTAACTGTGAATATACCCAACCTGGAAAAGTAATAAATCACAATGGTATTACTATTGATGGCTCATTTAATATTCCTGGAACCATGCCCATACATGCTAGTCAGGTTTATGCAAAAAATGTAAGTGCATTGGTGACCTATCTTTGTCCTGATGGTGAGTTAAATTTAGATTTGGAAGATGAGATTGTTTCTGGAGCAATGTTCACCCATAATGGTGGAGTTGTAGATGAACGCACCAAAGATGCAATTGAAGGAGAAAAATAATGATTGATATATTAACCGTATTTATTTTGGCTATATTTGTTGGGAATGAAATTATTAATAAAGTTCCTCCAACATTACATACGCCTTTAATGTCTGGATCCAATGCAATTTCGGGTATTGCCATAGTTGGTGCAATTTTAGCAACACAATTAGGTGGTGAAATTGGAACGTGGCTTGGTTTAGCTGCAGTAATATTTGCAACTATCAACGTTGTAGGTGGATTTATGGTTACTGACCGTATGTTAAAAATGTTCAAGAAGAAGTAGGAGAATCATGGAATTTATTAATATAGCATATGTTATTAGTGCCGTTTGTTTCATTATGGGTATAAAAATGCTTAGTCATCCACGTACAGCAAGAAAAGGAAATGCCATTGCATCGGTAGGGATGCTCATTGCCATTGTTGCAACTTTATATATGGGTGGAACTTTAGATTTTAAACTCATTGCCATTGGAATGACCATTGGTGCAATTATTGGTGGATTTGCAGCACAAAAAGTAGAAATGACACAAATGCCCCAATTGGTAGCAATCTTCAATGGATTTGGGGGTGGTGCATCGGCTTTAATTGCAAGTGCAGAATTTTATTCTCAATATACACATTCACCATCAACATTTACATTAATTACCATAATACTTTCCGTGGTAATTGGTACTCTTACTTTAACCGGAAGCTTTATAGCATTTGGTAAACTTCAAGGCTTTGTTTCAGGGCAACCCATTGTATATGCGGGCCAACAAGTAATAAATGCATTAATGGTAATAGTTTTATGCTTTGTAGGATTTTACCTAGTTTCAGTACCTATGGAGTTAAACTATTTTTATGCCATTTTAGTTATTGCGGCAATTTTAGGCGTTACCCTTACCATCCCTATTGGGGGTGCAGATATGCCAGTTGTAATCTCATTACTTAACTCATATTCTGGTGTTGCAGCTGCAGCTACAGGATTTGTCTTAATGAATAACGCCTTAATTATTAGTGGTGCATTAGTTGGGGCATCAGGATTAATCCTTACCCAAATAATGTGTAAAGGAATGAATAGATCCTTAGCGAATGTAATATTTGGTGCAGTGGGTGGAGAGACAGGAGGGGCCAGTGGAAAAGCTCAAGAGTTAAATATCAAAAGCTATTCTACTGAAGAAGCGGCCATGATTTTTGATGCTGCTGAAAAAGTGATTGTGGTTCCAGGATATGGATTAGCTGTAGCACAAGCCCAACATGCAGTTCGTGAAGTGGCTGAATTATTAGAAGAAAAGGGTAAAACAGTATTATATGCTATACATCCAGTGGCAGGACGTATGCCGGGACATATGAATGTACTTCTGGCAGAGGCAAATATTCCTTACGAACAATTGAAAGATTTGGACGAAATTAACTCTGAATTTGAAGATTGTGATGTGGCATTAATATTGGGTGCAAATGATGTGGTGAACCCTGCTGCACGTCATGATACCTCAAGTCCAATTTATGGTATGCCCATATTAAATGTAGACAAGGCTCGTACCGTTATTGTTAATAAACGGTCTATGAATCCCGGATTTGCTGGTATCCAAAATGAATTATTTGGATTTGATAACACTATTATGGTTTTTGGTGATGCCAAAGATATGCTCAATGATTTAATTGGAGATATCAAAGAGCTTTAATCAATCTAAAGTTTGAGGTTGTTAAAGGGGAGCGAAATTGCTCCCCTTTTGTTTTTGGAATTCTATATAGAACCCTGTAAATTCAAGTTCTATTCCAAAGGATACCATGAATAAAACACTGGAGAAAAAATCGCCAGTAAGTGTTTATCAAAATACCTCTGAGGTAATATTACTTGTAAGTACCAGTAAAGGTGGATTTATCTATTATTCTGATGAGAAACGCCGTTTTTGGGAGGTAAATGGTCCATTCCTTTTAGGCTCTATTGTTCATCATTTAATTTTAGATTATCGAGATAACAAGACTCTCCTTATGGCGGCACAAACTAAAGCCCATGGAGCCACCATTTTTAAATCTACCGATTTTGGAATGAATTGGATTCCTGTAAAAACACCTCCTGCATTTTCTTCAAATAAAAAAGTCGCCCATATTTATCGAATTACGCCTGGGCACCAATCAGAACCAAATGTTTGGTATGCCGGAACTTCCCCCCAAGGATTATTTCGATCAGAAGATAGTGGGGATACATGGGAGGAAGTAACTGGGTTTAACAATCATCCCGAGTTTACTGAATGGTGCAAGAACCCCCAAGAAGAAACATTGAAGTATGAAAAAGTTCACTCCATTATGGTGCATCCGCAGAATGCCCATTCGCTCATTGTGGGAATGGCTTCTGGGGGTACCTTTGAAAGTATGGATTGTGGAAAATCTTGGATAAAAATGAACGAAGGGCTATCTATTAAAGATATGCCAAATTCACTGGGAAGAAATCCCCATTTAGTTCTTCAACATCCTGCTGAACCAGATATTTTGTATCAACAAAACCAAGGAGGAATATTTAAGCTTCATTTGAAAAATAGAGTTTGGGAGCGTATAGGTGCAAATATAGATGTGGGGGATATTGGATTTTCTCTTTGCGTACATCCACATGATCCCAATACTTTATGGGCATTTCCCATGGAGGGTACTGATATTTGGTCACGAGTTTGTACAGGGGGACAGCCAGCAGTTTATTGTTCTCAAGATTGTGGAAAAACGTGGTTTCGCCAAGATATTGGATTTCCCATGTGGCATGCCTGGTTTACGGTAATGAGCAAGGCTATGATTACGGACCATTTTGACTCGATAGGATTATATATTGGTACCACAAATGGTTCTATCTGGCATAGTGATAATGAGGGAAATAGTTGGCGTCAAGTTGTTACTCATTTACCTAAAATCTATGCATTAGAAATTGGCTATATCAATAAATAACATGAAGTACACTAAGGGAAATAATCAGTAAATTTCACCTTAATAAATCCAACAAAATAAGGCATTATGGCAGAATTACAATTAGGAAACAGGACAGTAGGTAACGGACACCCCACATTTTTGATTGCAGAAATTGGCATTAATCATCAAGGGGATGTGGAAATTGCAAAAGAATTAATCACCAAAGCAAAAGAAGCAGGGGCAGATGCAGTAAAGTTCCAAAAACGAACGATTACACGTATTCTCACCAAAGAGGGGTTAGAAATGCCCTATGAAAATCGCAATAGCTTTGGTAAAACCTATGGTGAACATAAATATGCCTTAGAGCTTTCTGAAGATGATTATAGAGAATTGTTGTCATTCTCCACTAATCTTGATGTTGAGTTTTCGGCATCAGGTTGGGATGAAGAAAGTATCGACTTTTTAGATGAATTAGGGGTTTCCTTTTTCAAAATGGCATCTGCGGATTTAACAAATTTCCCTTTATTAGAGCATACTGCAAAAAAGGGGAAACCCATGATTCTTTCCACAGGTATGGCAGATATGAATATTGTAAAAGCGGCTGTGGACTTGGTAAGTAAATTCAATAATCAAATAGGCGTATTGCAGTGTACATCCACATACCCTGCGCAATTTTCAGAAATAAACCTCAATGTAATTCACACCTATCAAGATGAATTCCCCAATACGGTTGTTGGGTATTCAGGACACGAACATGGTATTGCCATTCCTATTGCTGCGGTGGCATTGGGAGCAAGAATTGTGGAGCGTCATTTTACCTTAGATCGCACAATGAAAGGTGGAGATCATGCAGCATCATTAGAGCCACAAGGGTTTACTAAAATGGTGCGTGATATACGACATATAGAAGATGCCATGGGAATTTTTCAAAAAGAAGTGCAAGAGTCCGAACTTCCAGTATTTAAGAAATTAGCCAAGAGTGTTGTATCAAATAAGGACATCCCTGAAAATACCGCCATAACAAGAGATATGCTCACCACAAAGGGACCGGGGAATGGAATAAATCCCATGAAAATGAACGATATTATTGGCAAAACAGTTAAATCAAAAATTGCTGAAGATATGGTGATTAAAGAGGAAGATATCAACTGGTAAAAGATTTATTAGCAAAAATTGCCAACATAAAATTAGTGGCAACAGATATTGATGGGGTGTGGACCGATGCTAAAATGTATTACACCAAAGACGGTGATTACATGAAAGCATTTTCTACTTATGACGGTATGGGTGCAAGTGAGCTAATGAAGGCAAACTATACTGTCATGATTATGACCAGTGAAAATACTGAGATTGTAAAACAGCGTGCTGAAAAACTAGGCATAGATTTAGTCTTTCAAGGTGGCGGAGAAAAATTAGATAAACTTCAAAAGGTATGTGATGAAATGGGTATAACCCTTGATAATGTTGCATATATCGGTGATGACCTCAATGATTTGAATGTATTGAAAAATGTAGGATTATCTGCGATGCCACCAAACAGTCCAATTCTAAATATAATTTCACCAGATTTTATAACCACACGTTCTGGTGGAAATGGTGCATTCAGAGATTTAGCTGATTTAATTCTTTCCCAAAAATAATGGGAATTTCCCCATGTTTCTCTATTTATTATATTTAATTATTTCCCCCATTTTATGGGTAATTACCTTTTCATTATCATTTTTTAATGAAAAAATAGGTAAACATTTTTGGGGTGGGTTTGGAAGCATTAACCGTGCAATTAACAAAATTAGAAGTACAGATACATCTAAAAAAGTGGTGATTTTTCACGCTGCATCTGCTGGTGAATACGAACAGTTAAAACCAATTTTAAATAGAATAGATCGAGACAAGATATTTATTCTTTTAACCTTTTTTTCCCCAACGATTTTTGAAAAAGAAAAATCTACAGCATTAGCAGATGCCGTATGCTACCATCCCTTTGATTTTCCATGGTCAGCATTATACTTTTTTTTAAAGACTAAAACCGTTAAATATGTGATTACTCGTCATGACATTTGGCCCACACATATTTTCATTGCCAATTTATTGGGAATCAATACGGTGTTGGTAAATGCAAATTTATATCCCAACTCTTTGCGGTTTTCTGTAGGGATGAAATCAGTGAATCGATGGATTTTTCATCAATTTGATCTTATTTTGACGGGATCTGAAAATCTAAAAAATACAATTTTATCCCTATCTCCGCATGCAAATGTAAATGTTACTGGCGACTCTCGATTTGACCAAATTATTGAGCGTGCAGGAAAAAATAATATAAGTTTACTGCCCTCACAGTTTACAACCTCAAAAAATGTAATTTTGGGAAGTATTGTAGATTCAGATTTGCCTATCATTAAAGATGCGTTAAAATTATTAGGGGATAATTTTTGGAATGAGGTATATAAGCTTATCATCGTTCCCCATGAAGTATCAGACATTGATATTATTCCAATTGAAGAAATTTTATCATCTCAAAATTTAAGTTTCAACCGATTGTCTAAATTGGAGGAAAATTCAAATCCGCAGGTGCTAATTATTGACACTGTTGGACATTTAGCAGATTTATACAAATGTGCACAAATTGCCTATGTTGGGGCAGGGTTTTCCACTGGAGTTCATTCTGTTATTGAACCAGCTGTTCATGGGTGCCTAGTTGCTTACGGACCACGAACAGATATTTTGGATGAAGCTATTGAAATGTCAGAACAAGATATTAGTATCATTGTAAATAATGGTGAATCATTGGCTACGGTTTTCAAAAAAATATCCGAAACGGATGAAATTGAAAAATGGGGGAACAAAGCCCAGCAGTTTGTCATGGAAAAGAAGAATGCATCAAAAAAAATTATCTATGAGATATTCTCTTAACATAATATTACCATTTTTACTTTGTGTCGTTTCTGCAGAGGAATTTCATTATACCGCTGGGTTTAGATTATTTGATGCAGGTGAAGCAATTTTTACATCTAGCGAAGGTATACTTAATGGCGAAAAAGTCATGAAATTTACCTCTAGAAT
>CAYQPE010000027.1:9373-10698 GCA_964419445.1 uncultured bacterium | reverse complement strand
GTAAATGTGTTGGTAAGTGAAATTGAAAAAATATCTGTACCATTCGGACGACTTGATGCACGAAAAGTAATCCCAATTTCTGATGACGGTAAACCTCTTTTTAAACAGGGAGGGAAGATGAAGGTATGGTATTCAGATGATCACCGCCGACTTCCCATTAAGATTGAGCAAAAAACCAATGTGGGAACCCTCATTTTAAACTTAAAAAAGTATATTCCATAAAACTATTTCCAATTTCAAGAATAGTCATGTAACTTTTCCCCACCAGGACAGGCTTATGAATCGAAAATTTTATCTAACATTAAATCCTCATGGTGGACAGCAAAAAGGTCCACGTTTGCTAAAACATATTTTACCTGTTTTAGAGGCATCTGATATAGAACTTAACATCATTGAAACCACTTTTGCAGGTCATGGTCGAGAGTTAGCCAATCAACTGGATTTTGAAGGCTACGAAGGCATGATTGTCATTGGGGGTGATGGTACAATGCATGAGATTCTTAATGGAATGCTCACCCGTATAGATGGCAAACAGCTTCCCATTGGATTAATCCCAGGTGGAACAGGAAACTCATTTATGCATGACTTAGAGTTGACTAATCCCACTGATGCAGCAAAAGTTATTGTAAGTGGCCAAACACGTAAAATTGATATTGCTAAGGTGAAAATAAATCATGTTACCAAATATGCATTTAATATTATTGGTTGGGGCTTAGTTACGGATATTGGCAATAATGCGGAAAAGTGGCGATGGTTGGGTGAGTCTAGATATACATTGCTCAGTGTATTAGAGGTAATGAAGTATCAACCTCGAACAGCTTCACTCATATTGAATAATGAAAAGATAGTAGATGATTTTACTTTTGTCATAGGTTGTAATACTCGTTACACTGGTAAGGGTATGAAAATGGCACCCAAAGCAAAGTTAGATGATGGCCTTATGGATATTGTGGTGGTACGTCATGGTCCTAGCAGGTTTAAACTGCTTTCAATGTTGCCCCAAGTGTATGATGGTTCACATATAAAAAGTCCCCTTTTAGAATATCATCAAGTGTCGGAGTTTTCACTTATTCCTGAAAGGGATGAAATCCTCAATATTGATGGGGAAGTTTTGGGATCTACGCCAATCCATGTAAAAATGCTCCCCAAAGCATTTAGCATATTTTCTTAAATTAAAATTATTTTAATTCTTTAATCTTCTGTAAAAGCAAATCCGGCCCCTCATGGTGAGGATTAATATCTTGTGCTTGTTGGGCATGAAATAATGCACGTTCACTATCCCCTTGAGCTATATACATTTCCGCCAACATGAGATGAAAGCGACC
>CAYQPE010000027.1:4738-9273 GCA_964419445.1 uncultured bacterium | reverse complement strand
CCATCAATCATCACACCAAATAATATGGAGAGCAAAAGAAAACCCATATCCTGAGAGCGAATTGAGCTAAATAAATTTGAAATATGATGATGCACATATTGCTTTTGTTTTTGATATTGGGAGAGGTTTACTTCTTCCTTCATTGGTGATAAAAATTGGTACGAAATTGCGTTTTCAGGGCATCCAGAGGTACACATTAAACAGGAGGTACAATTGGTATTGGTTACTTTATTATATGCATTTATTTCATAACTCACATCAATACCAATGGGGCAATGGGTAGTACATTCATGGCAATGTGTACAATCCCCTGTTTTTCTTACTTTGAACATGGCTAATGAATTCGGCAGCTTTAAAAAAGCCCCCCACGGACATAAAAATCTGCAGAACCCTTTTTTACCTAAAAAGTAAACAATTAAAAAACCGTCTACTAAAAAGGTGAGGCCACCAATAATCCAGCCAGGTAAAAATGCCCAAATTTCGGGTTCATTAAGTTTTATACTTAGCTCCCATGGATGTGTTGATGCATACCATACATTGGGGATTACATAAAAATTTAATAGAATGATAATGGGAAGGAGGGTAACCAGTTTAGAATCTACAGTTTTAGGTTTGATGTTAAATTTTTCTAACACCCACCAACTAAGTTCCTGAATAGCACCGAAATGACATGCCCACCCACAAAAAAACCGACCCAAAATAAGGGTTGTCCCAAATGCCAATAATACTAATACCACTCCAGCATTAATAGTACCATGCTTTAAAAATGCGTGAAAAAATTCTTGGAAATCTACACTGCCCACAGTGCCACTTCCCCATATGAAAACATGGGCAAGGATGAGGATGTGTACAAAAATAAGTACAGAAATTCTGAGGTGAGTTATACTCAATGTGTTAAGGCAAATGATACCATTTTAATAACATCCAAAACATTCAGTTGTTCGTTGAAATCTGTATCTGCAGCCCAAAAATCAGCGCCTTCATAATTGAATTGTGAATGCAAAATTTCATTTACAAGGCTTACAATATCTAAAACATCAACTTCATCATCATGGTTTACATCACCTTTTTGTCCAACAAAACCAATTTCTTCAACAATTCTATACCACTCATTCACCTGAACAGGGCCTTCAATGGTAGTTAATTTTGTAGATTGTGTAAGTGTATCTACACTGGGCCAATAGATGTCAATTTGATCAATGGTTATAGCATCCCCCAGTCCAAAGTGTAATTGTAGAGGATCCATACTTCCATGGCCTTTTCCAGCTATAACCTCTCTCAAAATGGTTTGCCCTTGTACATGTACAATTACTCGTGCCCCAATAGCAGATTTATTTGCTTTTGTTGTCCACCCCGTATCATTGATGGATATTTTAGCACCTTCTAAAGTGATAAACACCCAGTTATTGGTAGATGTGGTAGAATCAGTGGTAATATTTTTATACAATAAGCTAGTGTATTTAAAGGCGGCCTCAGTAGGGCCATGTCCATGAGCCATTTGAAGACCAGGTGTAAACATATCTAGCCAGCCATCTTTATCATAATCAACGGGTACTACATCCTGAGTTGCAGATGCAAATATGGGTCGATAACTATTATCCCATGGTTCATCATTTCCAGAGTTTAAAAATACATCATCTTCTCGTTTGAAATTGGCTGCCCAAATATCAAAATAGCCGTCATTGTTAAAATCACCCCACCCTGCACCATTTGAAAGGGAGTCTGATTGAAGTTCTAATTCTACGGCTGTATTGGTAAAGGTACCATTATCATTTCGGTATAGACGGTTACGGCCCCAATTTGAAAGATATAAGTCCATATCTGCATCATTATCATAATCTCCCCAAGCAGCTCCATAGCCCGTGCTTCCTTCTGGAATAATATCTGAATCATCCACACCATACATAACGGCAGCTTCAATGAAAAGGGGATTAGGGTCTGGATTATATATAATTTCATCACCATTTCGCGTAAGGGTTTGATTTTCAAACAACCAATTTGACCCCTCTTTTCGGGGGATATACACATCTTGATCGCCGTCATTATCAAAATCTGCAATGGCCAAAGTACGAGAGGAACTATTTTCATCAAACCGACTATAGCTATACGCTAGTTGATAATTAGGTCCCTCTAAATCATTTAATCCTGAGTGGAGTTTATAACAATAGAATTGAGTGTCCCCTTGTTTTTCCACTGCAACAATATCCAAGTCACCATCAAGGTCAACATCCATAAACCCTTGGCTATGCATATATCTCATATGCTCAGGATCTAAATATTCCACCGTGTTGTAGTAATGATTCCCCTGATTCATGAGTGCATAATGTTCAGCGCTAGTACTAAATAAATACCTCCATTTAAGAATGTCGGGGTATCCATTATTGTCAATATCACCCACTACCACACCGCGACTTCCTGAATTATCTATCTCATAGTCCATAGTTTTATCGGTAAAGTAGCCGTCTTCATTTTCAAAATAATGCCCAATCACATATCCAAAATACAAATCTTGGTCGCCATCTAAATCAAAGTCAGCAAGGGTGCCTCCCTTGGCTTTCATGTGTACATATTGATTATTTTCAGGATGTATAAAGGCACTGTATAGTCCACTGGACATATCTTGGTACGTGGGATTAAAATCAAATTCATCAGAAATGGTAGATTGGGGTAGTGAAATATTGTCTATAAATGCACAATCACAAAAATCTTCATCAAAAGTATCACCTTCTCCCACATCTTTTATGTATTGCCATGTAATTACGGTGGGGCCAACTTCTAATTGGTATGAAAAATATTCCCATTCAGAGTCGCCATCAGTTTCAGGTTGAAAACGGTCTATAAGTTCACCGTTTATATATAGTTCTAATCCATCATAAAATTCATCACCTGAAGTACTATATTCAGACTCCACTTTATAGTTAAACATGAGAAGTCCACGGTCTAATACATCTAAGGAGAGATTAAATGCAGTCACTTCTTCATTTTGAATTTGAGGAGATTGAATACTGAATTCACCAAGATATGAATTGGTATCGGTAACTGTCCACTCTCCTATACCTGTAAAATTGTAATCTAAAAGAGGCAAGTCATCATTCTCGAAACCTATAATGGTTTGCTCTTCGGGGAAGATATCCAGTAAGCTACTATTGGTCACTAAAAAGTAGATTTGAGAAGTTAAAATTGCAAAACTTCCAAATAAGATAGCAATTAGGACAAGCCTAAAATATTTTATTGATAAGTGTAACATCCCATAAAATTAGCCTTATTGAACAGAAAATCAAAGCTTCAGAGCACATATAATTATTACAGTTTGTAAATAGATTAAATTGAGGAATATTTTATTTTGTTACAAAACCCTTCACATGTAATTTTATGGCGATGCATACTTTAATATATTATAAATTTCATCGCAATAGCTCCGGAGACGGGGCTATTTTTTTACCCAAAATTTTCCACCTCCACCTAACCATCACAATTAATTATGAATAAAATTGCAAAATTAGTACTAGAAAACGGAACTATACTTGAGGGCAAATCCTTTGGTGCAACGGGTGAAACCATTGGTGAAATTTGCTTCAATACGGGCATGACAGGTTATCAAGAAATCCTTACAGACCCTTCGTATTGCGGGCAACTAATTACGATGACATACCCTCATATAGGAAATTATGGTGTGAATAATGAAGATGTTGAGTCACATAAAATTCATGCATCTGGATTTATAGTGCGTGAAGAAAACGAAGTGCCGTCAAACTTTAGATCAACACAATCATTAGGTGAATATTTACAAGACCAGAATGTTGTAGGGATTCAAGATATAGATACGCGAATGCTCACGAGAATTATCCGAAATGAGGGTGCCATGAATGCCATTATTAGCACCATTGATGTGGAGGATGAATCTCTCTTAAAAAAAGTAAAAGATGCACCCTCTATGAATGGGATGGATTTGGCAAAAGTGGTATCTTGTGAAAAAATATATAATTGGGAGCAGGAAGTAGAAAACAGGAAAAATGAGAATAGCTTTAATATTGCGGTGCTGGATTTTGGTATAAAACATAATATTCTCAGATTATTAGAATCTCATGGTTGTTCTTTGACGGTTTTCCCTGTAGACACCCCTTCAAATGAAATACTTAAAATTAATCCTGATGGCATATTTTTATCTAATGGACCTGGAGATCCTGCTGCAGTTACCTATGCAATTGAAACGGTAAAATCACTATTGGGCAAAAAACCAATTTTTGGTATTTGTTTAGGGCATCAAATTTTATCGTTAGCTCAGGGGGCGTCCACATATAAACTTAAATTTGGGCATCGAGGATGTAATCATCCTGTAAAAAATTTGCAAACAAGTACTGTAGAAATCACCAGTCAAAACCATGGATTTGCAGTGGATCCAAATTCTATTCCTGAAGATGTAGAAATTACTCACATCAGCCTTAATGATAATACGGTTGAGGGTATTGAATGTAAGAATGTACCTGCATTTTCAGTACAATACCACCCCGAGTCAAGCCCAGGGCCACATGATA
>CAYQPE010000027.1:0-4638 GCA_964419445.1 uncultured bacterium | reverse complement strand
CCATCGTTTACCATGGGAGGTACGGGTGGTTCTGTTGCCTATAATATTGAAGAATTTCATTCCCTTGTGGACAAAGGTTTATCTGCAAGTCCAATTTCAGAAGTGCTTATTGAGGAATCACTGTTGGGTTGGAAAGAATTCGAAATGGAAGTGGTAAGAGATAAGGCTGATAATGCCATCATAATTTGCTCAATAGAAAATGTAGATCCAATGGGTGTACATACTGGAGATTCCATTACGGTAGCACCTTCACAAACTTTGACGGATAAAGAGTATCAACAAATGCGGAATTGGTCATTACAATGTTTACGCACCATTGGTGTGGATACTGGTGGCTCCAATGTGCAATTTACAGTAAATCCCAACACAGGTCGGACCATTATTATTGAGATGAATCCACGTGTAAGTAGGTCTTCAGCATTGGCATCAAAAGCCACAGGTTTTCCCATAGCTAAAGTGGCGGCAAAATTGGCAGTGGGCTATACATTAGATGAACTCCCAAATGATATTACCGGTCAAACTATGGCAGCATTTGAACCCAGTATTGATTATGTTGTGACTAAAATTCCACGCTTCGATTTTGAAAAATTCCCTTCAGCATCTGGTGTACTGGGCGTACAAATGCAATCTGTGGGTGAGGTGATGGCTATCGGTCGAACCTTTAGAGAATCGGTACAAAAGGCGTTTAGATCTTTAGAGGTAGGATTAGATGGTTTTGAACCCAAAGAAACAGAATCCCGTGATTTAGATATGTCCAAAATCCGTTTTGCCTCTGCATTTCGATTACTAAAGGTAAAACAGGCTTTAGAAGTGGGGCATCCCATTGATGAAATATATGAGCAAACGGGAATTGACCCTTGGTTTTTGCATCAAATTTGTAAAATTATTGAGGTAAATACTCCAACTACATCGTTGCGAGAATTGAAACGTAACGGATTTTCAGATAAGCAAATTGCAAGATTATTGAGCAAAACAGAAGATGAAATCCGTCAACAACGAAAAGATCAAGGAATTCTTCCCACTTATAAAGTGGTGGATACTTGTGCTGCTGAATTTGAGGCCCAAACGCCGTACTGTTATTCCACCTATGAAACGGAAAATGAAGTTGCCCCTTTAGATGGCAAAAAGGTAATGATTTTAGGGGGTGGTCCCAATAGAATTGGTCAGGGTATCGAATTTGATTATTGTTGTGTACAGGCGGTATTTGGATTAAAGGATGCAGGATATAAAACCATCATGGTGAACTGTAATCCTGAAACAGTATCTACCGATTTTGACATTGCAGACCGTCTTTATTTTGAACCACTCACCTTTGAAGATGTGATGAATATTGTGGATATAGAGAAACCTGATGGAGTGGTAGTGCAGTTTGGTGGTCAAACACCGTTAAATATTGCCAATCGATTAAAAGATGCAGGGGTAAACATTATTGGAACCAGCCCTGATGCCATCGACTTGGCGGAGAATAGGGATAAGTTTGGTAAGATTTTAGACAAATTGGAAATCCCTGTACCTAATTGGGGCACTGCCACTTCTGTGGAGGATGCCATGGTAGTGGCCCATGAAGTTGGATATCCTGTTTTGGTGCGTCCATCATATGTGTTGGGTGGTCGTGGCATGGAAATTGTCTATGATGATGAGGGTCTAAAAACCTATGTGGGCAAGGCAGCACTGGTTTCTGGAGATCATCCCATATTGATTGATGCATTTTTAGAAGATGCTTATGAATTTGATGTAGATGCACTCTGCGATGGTACAGATGTATTTGTAGCCGGCATCATGCAACATATTGAAGAAGCAGGTATTCATTCAGGAGATTCGGCATGCGTATTACCAGCATATGAGTTAACCTCTGCAGCACGAAAAACCATTGAGGAATACACCAAAAATCTGGCACTAAGTTTAAATACGATTGGACTCATTAATATCCAGTTTGCCATGAAAGATAATATAGTTTATGTCATTGAAGTAAACCCTCGTGCAAGTCGTACCGTACCCTTTATTAGTAAAGTCATAGATTTCCCATTGGCACGCATAGCAGTTCAGTTGGCAGTGGGCAAAAAATTAAGTGAGTTTAATATACCCTCAATATCACAAAATGGGCTTATAGCGGTAAAAAAACCAGTATTCCCATTTAATAAGTTTCCACAGCAAAATGTATTTTTATCGCCTGAGATGAAATCTACGGGGGAGGTAATAGGTTTTGATAAACATTTGGGCTCTGCCTATGCCAAAGCAGAAGCTGGTGCAGGAAACAAGTTGCCCACATCTGGTGCAGTATTTTTATCAGTAAACGATATAGATAAAATAAAAGCCATCCCCATTGCTCGCGACTTTCAAGAGTTGGGATTTGATATTATTGCCACAGGCGGTACTGCAAAGCTGTTGGATGAGAACGGTATATTCACTCGATCTATTTTTAAAGTGGGAGAAGGTCGCCCCAATGTGGTGGATGCTATAAAAAATGGTGAAGTTCAATTGGTAGTAAATACCCCTATGGGCGCCAAATCCCGAGAAGATGAATACGAAATTGGTCGCTCAGCCATTCGATATAAAGTACCAGCCATCACCACCATTTCTGGGGCACAAGCTGCCGTGCGAGGAATCCGTAATAAAATGTCAAAACAAATAAATTATCAAAGCTTACAAGAGGTATTTGGCTAAAAAATAAACCATTCAGCTAATCTTCGTTTTCTTGCTTGTTAGATTAGTGTATATGCAGTTTTCAAATAATTTTAATCAGGTGAATATTTTACTTTAAATTTCAGCAGTTTAATCTAAGGAGGTTCGCATGAAAACCGCTGTATGTAGTTTGTTATTGGGGTTTGCAGTAGGGATAACTACACCCACCATGCCAGGAATTGATATCTCTCAACAAAGTAAAGTTGAGATTTACTCAGCATTATTCTGAGCGCCTTGTAAAGAGGCGAAAAAGCTTCTTCAGTCCCGGGGGATTGAATACACAGAGCATATGATCACTTTTTCTCGAAAAAATATGAAAAACTTGGCAACACGTACTGGTGGTGCTACATCTGTACCTCAAATTTTTGTGGATGACAAATATTTTGGAGATTTATTAACATTAAAAAATTATTTTAACATCATAACTATAAAAGGACACACACCGTGAAAAAATTTATCTCTGCATGCTTGATTTTGGTATTTTTATTATCTACAGGGTGCCAATCTAGGGCTATATCTAGATACACAGGCTCAGCTTTAAAACTTGAATTACCTTCAGATTTTGAACGACCCATTTCATTTGCCTCTGGCCGAAAAGGTGAAAAAGATTTGTTTTATTGGTCTAAAAATGGTGAAATGAAAGTTAAAACCTATACTGATTGGGGCGTGTTAGAATCTGAAATTGTATTTGTAAAATGAAATTAATTACTACAAAGCTTATTATATTCCTCTTTATGTGGGGAGGATGTACATGTAGGAAAATAAGGTGAGTGAATATACTGACGCTGATAAGATGCACCATTATATGGGCATTGAAATGAATATTCAAACATGGAATTTATTGGGTAAAGATGACCGCAATGAGCAAGATGATGTACGAATGATTAATTTTGCAAAAGCATCACTATATCATTGGCAGAAATCTCCCAAATATGAGCCCATAAATGAACAACGGGGGCAATGGATGATATCCCATGTGTATGCTGTTTTGGGCAAGGGTGAAGATGCATTGAAATATGCAGAAGAAACATTGCGTTTGACTACAGCGCATGATTTTAAAGACTTTGATCTTGCCTATGCCTATGAGTCCATGGCACGTGCCCATGCTGCTTTAGGAAACAAAAATGAGTGTCGAAATTTCTGGGCAAAAGCTCAAGGGGCAAGTGAGAATATCAAGAACGCTGAAGACAAAAAATATTTCGACGGGGATTTGGTATCTGAGCCATGGTTTGGATGTAGGTAATTATTTCCATTTTCTGGAATCTTTAATGTTTGATTCATACAGGGTGATGCCATGCGTTGTTTCATTGCTTCCATGGCTTTTAGATGTGCTTCCTCTTGCTTTTGAAACATCTCACCGCCATGCTATTACTGAGTGTAGCCATTCCTTCAAAGGTATCAGCTTTGAACTCCAAATCAGAGGCACTACCTAATTGTTTACAGGTCATGGTTTTCATATTAACAGCAACTTGTTTGTACAACGCTTGTAGAACATGAGGATTTTTCTTGCGTTTTCATTTCATCGGTTACCGTATAGACTTCCCAGCGGTTTCCATCTGAATCAGAAATCCATACTAATTATAAATCTTCCTGTGAATTCCATATATTTCCTACTTCCTAAGCATAGCCTTTGAAAACCGAGATTCTGCAATCTCACTATCAAACTCAATCTCCTCAATCACCCATTCGGTTCCTTTGCTATTCCGTTTCAATTCATCTTTAAATATAAAGCGAGTTGGAAACCACCTACCCTGCACTTTTTTGATGCCGTCCATGGTGGATGTTTTTAGTAGTTTCCCACTTTTAGCATATAATTCTTCTTTCATGGGAAGCAAATATTCTTTATCGATCCAAGCCCTGCGCTTAGGATAAGATAATCCTTTTACCTTAGCTGTCAGCAGCATAATCCAGTGATCTCGTCCATCTATTTCAACAGATCCTTCTAATGTGGCTTCA
>CAYQPE010000026.1:0-19977 GCA_964419445.1 uncultured bacterium | reverse complement strand
TCGATTCTCAATTTTGTTTTGATGATGATTCTACAAATACAGCATACAATGAAGATTTAACATTTGGTTATGATTGTTTAGATTATGTGATGGAGTCGTCTAATGAGAAGTTTAGTTTAAGTACTAGCTTGGATGTTGCAGGCACTGGAGTGCCAACAGATATATCAATTGATTTTATGCAATCTATGTTATCAATAGAGGAGATGCCAACTGAATTTGCAGTTTATCAGAACTATCCAAATCCATTTAATCCTTCAACAACTATTGAATTTGATGTGTCTACACCTGAGTCAATATCATTGATAGTATATGACCTTACCGGTAAAGAGGTATATACACTAGCAAGTGGATATTATGTGCCAGGTAAATATTCAATAGTTTGGAATGCAGTAGATAATAGTGGACTTAAGGTTGCATCTGGTATGTATATTTATCAGTTAAGAACATCAGAATCAGTAATTACAAAGAAACTGGTGCTCTTACGATAAACGAATAATTACGAGTTAATAAAAAAGCCTCTGAAAACAGAGGCTTTTTTATTTATACACCAATATGTATTTATCTAAATTATAGCCCCATCAATTAATCAATTATGGAGAAAATATTGAAGTTTATACTTATTATTTTAGATGGTTTTGGTTTACGTGAAGAAGAGCGTGGGAATGCCCATGCTTTAGCAAATACACCCCATCTTGATAATTTGCTACAAAATAAGCCCCTAAGTGTGGTAGAAACCTCTGGTCCATTTGTAGGATTACCTGATGGTGTAATGGGAAATTCTGAAGTGGGACACACCAATATCGGTGCTGGCAGAATAGTTAAGCAGGATTTAGTAAGAATAAATGATGATATAAAAAATAATTCACTAATTCAAAACAATAATCTTACATCTGTTTTTGATTTTGTAAATGAGAATGATTCAAATCTACATTTATATGGTTTACTTAGTGATGGTGGTGTTCATAGCCATATTGACCATTTATTTTACATTCTAAAGGCAGCCAAAGAGCATAAAGTTAAAAATGCAATTATTCATGTTATAACGGATGGACGTGATACATCACCAACCAGTGGAAAATCATATATAAAAAAATTGCAAGGTTTTATAAATGAATTAAATTTTGGAAGTATTAAGACGGTTTGTGGGCGATATTATGCGATGGATAGAGATAATAGATGGGATAGAGTTGAAAAAGCATATAAAATGTTAACTGAAGGTAAGGGTGAAAACGTTAATTCATTATCAGAATATGTTGAAAAAATGTATGATACGGAAACTGATGAGTTTATAATTCCAAAGATAATTGGTGAAGCTTGTAAAATTCAAAAGAATGATGCATTACTAACCTTTAATTTTAGGGCTGACAGAATGCGTCAGATGTGTAGAGCATTTACAGAGTCAGATTTTTCTGAGTTTGAAGTAAAAGATTTAGATATCCATTTAACGAGTATGACACAATATCAAGAGTCATTTTCATTTCCGGCACTATATCCACCCATCCAATTAAATAATATTTTCCCTCAAATTTTAGATGAAAATGGTTTTTCTCAACTACGTATTGCAGAAACTGAAAAGTATGCACATGTAACTTATTTTTTCAATGGTGGAGATGAAGCACAATTCCCTCAAGAAGAGCGGATTTTAGTACCATCACCCAAAGTTGCAACCTATGATTTACAACCTGAAATGAGTGCTGAAAAAGTTACCGATAAAGTTTTAGCTGCAATCCAATCTGAAAAATTTGATGCCATTATCATGAATTATGCCAACCCTGATATGGTAGGCCATACGGGTATATTAGATGCAGCCATTAAAGCCGTAGAAAAAATAGATGATTGTGTAGGGAAAGTTACACAAGCAGTAAAAGAAAAGGGTGGTGCTGTATTTTTAACTGCTGATCATGGAAATTTAGAAATGATGATTGATCCCAAAACAGGAGAAGCTCATACCGCACATACAATATTACCTGTACCGTTTGTTTTAGATGTTGATAACGCTGAGTTTTCACTGAAAAAGAATGGGAAATTAGCAGATATTGCACCTACAATTTTATCGTATTTAGAAATACCTATTCCTCAAGAAATGACAGGTGAGAATCTTCTCATTAAATCACCCTAAATGACCATCCGTGCATTTTACCCTATTTTAATATTTGTATCATTTTTAAATGGTTTACACTTTGATATTGACGATTGGTTCATTGTTCAAAAAATGGGTGAAATCAAATCAATAACAGAAGACTACTACAATGTTCATTTTTTAACTGAAAATGGTATTTTTAGCTGTGATAAAACTAGTGGAAATATCGATTTAAATCTTGAGTTATACTCAAAAGAATATAATCCTCAAATTCTACATTATGATGAAAATACAGATTTTTATTGGCTAATTTCACGTAACAAAATTTTTGTAAAATCATCCGTAAGTTCATATTGGAATGAATTGTATAATTATAATCTCGAAATTCCCTCAGGATATATTACAAATATTGGGAGTTCATCCTCTTATGTATGGTTAGAAATTGGATTTTCAATTTATCCCATATATGGAAATGGTGTGAAAATTAGTGATAATGAAGAAATTAATAGTTCTGAAGTTGATTTTATAGAGTGGTCCTCATATCATCATGGTCAAGGAAGTGAAAATATTGATATCTCTCAATATGTAATATTTGAAAATTGGAATGTGGGTTTACGCTCCATAACCCATAAAGATGGTTATGAAATTCATCCTAATGTGAAATATAAAGATAATCAAGGTAATATATGGTTTGGTACTAAAGAAGGTGTAATTCTTAAAGGGTCAGATTATTCATCAAGATTAGAAGTAATTCAATATGGGCCACATTCAACGTCAATTACTTCTGCTGATGTAGATAAAAATGGTAATTGGTATTTTGGAGATAGTTATTTTAAAAGATATGGCAGAACATCAAGAACTACTGATTCATACCAGTCAATTTTAACTCACTGGAACGAGAATGAAAATAGCTTTTCATATCTAAAAATTGAATCACTTGACCAATCTTTGTACTCAGATGTACATGATATTTTTATATTGGATACTGATGTTTTTGTGTCTACACTAAATGGTTTACTTCAATACGATACTATTCATAAGGATTGGTCATTTCTAAATTCAAGGGATGGATTAAAAGACAATGCAATTTGGGATATATCTTATAAAGATAATTCACTCTATTTGTGTACAAAATTGGGAATTGATGAAGTTTCAACCCAAAATTTTAAGGTTATCCCCAATATCGAAAATTGGGTAAATGCCTTCAATGGATTGGAAATTTATCAAATTAAATTTCATAATAACCATGCATATATCTCCTGTGAAAATGGAATATATGAAGTAAATTTAGTTGATAATAAAATTGCTAAAATTTCAGAAAAGCAGTTTTTACAATTACAAATTATAGATAATTCCATTTGGGGAGTTGATAATGTTCTTTGGGAAATTATTGATGGAAAAGAAATTAAAAGATCTAATCGTATCACCAATTTTTATTTATTTGAAGATTATTTGTGGACCACCAATGGCGTTGAAGTAAGATTACAAAATTTATTTGATAATCGAGAGTGGAGTATCCCTATAAATAACGAAAATAAATCTATAAAAATTTATAATATTGAATCTAATGAGGACTGGGCATGGTTTCTCACCAACAAAGGTGTTCATTATTATTACTGGAGTGAACTTGTTGATTAATAGATTTTATATAATATTTTTTATAATATTTTCAGGATGTGCCATAACTCCTGTTAAAATGAATAAACCAAAACCACATAAAATTCAAATTGATACCATAGTTTATTCTACTAATACCGATTCTAAAAAAGTAAATTTATTAATCAAAGTCCCGTATAAAAATTTAGTATTCAAAAAAGAGGAATTACAATTTTCTGCAAATTTAAATTATACAATTCATGTCAATGAAAAAGACAGTGAAAAACTAATTCGGCGAATTTCTAAATCACATAATATTTTATTAAAGTATTATGAAGATACTAGAAATCCCGCTAAATTTTTTGAAATTGAAGAAGAATTAATATTACCCATCATAGAAGATCAATATAAAATTTCGGTAATAGTTGAAGATGATGATAGCCATCGTGTAATGAAAGAATCCAAAGTTGTAGATGTAATGGAGGATTCGTCTAAAAGTGATATTAGACTATATTCATTTATAGATGGCGAAAAAATTCATATTCAGAAAAAATTAAATAGTGAAATTGATTCATTATGGATGGTGTTTCAGTTTGAGCAGTTAAATAATAAAAGCGATATATTTAATATCGAAGTAAAAGTCCTTTCAGATTCAAGCTTTATAGACACGACTCAATATGAATTAATTCTAAATGATGAACAAATTTATAATATTTCATATAAAATCAATCAAGAATGGGAAGGTAAATACACATTTTTTATTGGAGCAAATGGTCAATATTTAACTAAAGAAATATTGATTCCCAATAAGTCTGAAACTCGATTGTGGTCGGAGAAAAAAAGTGAACTTTTAGGGGTGATGTTATACGTCCTTTCTCATGAGGAATCGAAGCATATATATGATATGAATCTTACAGATTTAAAAACATATATCCAAAATTATTGGCAACAGCGTGATCCTACACCGACTACAAAACATAATGAATTACTGGAAGAATTTAACTTCAGGGTGCATTATGCAAATGAAAATTATTCGATTATGAATAATGGGTGGAAGTCAGATATGGGTAAAATCCATATAATTTATGGCCCTCCAGAAACTATTGATCGTCATTATAATGCAGAGCAATCATATACAGTAATTGTGTGGTATTATGGTTCAGGCAGACGCTTTACTTTTTCTGATAGACGGACTTTTGGTGAGTTTAATCTCGTAAGTGGATTCTAAGATTTTTGAAACATCCGCAAAAAAAATATTCATATTCCCAAATTAATACCTTTAAAACATGCCCCGAGCAATACAAATTTCTCTACATAGATAAAAATTACAAACCTCATGAGAGCATTGAAGCGTTTATGGGTAATCGCGTACATGAAGTGTTAGAGTGGCTCTATAATGAAAGGCATGAGAGATTTACTACCTTTGATATTTTATCGGAAAAATTCCATGAAATCTGGCATGAAAACTGGCATGATCAAATATTTATAGCTGACCCTCGAGTAACTAAAGAGCATATTTATACATTGGGATTAAGATGTTTGGGAAATTTCTGTCATAAAAATGGACCCATTTTTAATCAACCGCTATATGGAACAGAATTGAAGTTGGAATTTACTGTGGGAGAATATCATTTTAGGGGAATTATTGATCGGTTAGATTTTACAGAAGAAAATGGGTGGAGAGTAACAGATTATAAGACGAGTAAGCGTGCAAAAACTGAAAAATCAGCACAGAAAGATTTACAATTAACATTATATAATTTAGCGGTTCAACAAAATTTTGAATCTTCAGAATCAATAGAATGTGGTTGGAATTTTCTTCGCCATAATCAAGATGTGTATGTTAAACTGGATAAAGAACAAATTGAAAAAAATACCAAGACAATAGTGAATAGAGTGAGAAAGTTAGAGAAAAATATTCAAGATGGATATTCCTTTTTCCCCAAAGAATCTCTTCTTTGTCACTGGTGTTATTATTGGGATGAATGTAGTGCAAAATCTGTTAATAACCCTGCTCGTAAAGCCTAATAGTGATTGTTGAAATTTTACCCCCAAAAACCAAAGAAGATTGGGACCAATATTTTAGAATAAGGTGGGAAACTTTACGCAAACCTTGGAATCAACCAAAAGGGAGTGAAATGGATGATTCAGATGATACATCAATTCATAGAATGATTGTGGTAGATAAGAAAATTGTGGGTGTAGGGCGTATTCATTTAAATTCAGAACATGAAGCCCAAATAAGATTTATGGGAGTTTCAGATGCTTACAGAAAATTGAATTTGGGAAGTAAGTTATTAGCAGAATTAGAGGGAATTGCAGTTCAAAAGAATGCCCAAAAAGTAATATTACATTCTCGAGATTATGCTGTTCCTTTTTATGAGTCTAATGATTATAAAATTGTTAAGAAGACTTACTTGCTTTTTGATGAAATTCAGCATTATCTCATGGAAAAAACATTAAACTGATTTCAATATTGAGTCATACTGAGGGGCTATTGTTGCCCAATCATAGGTCTTTGCTATTTCTGAATAATTTTCAGTAAAGCCACTCCAATTTTTCAACTTTTTTTGTAATAATTCAATACATCCATCCATAGAGTTATAGAATAGATTTGGATTTTCATTCACTTCAAATAATTCAGGATACGTTAGCCTGTTAGGTAATATTGGGGATGTATTGCAATAAACTGCTTCCATTATACTTGCACCAAAAAAATCTTGGTTTGATGTAACTAATAGATAATCAGATTTCCACAGCCAATGTGCGTAATCTTCAAATTTATCACAAAAGCCAAATTGTAAAATTTCATCAGAAAACTGCTCTCTTGCTTGAGTAAAAATATTCATTTCTGTATCAAATTCTTCTCCTAAAACTACTAATTTAAATTTTAATTGTTGATTTTTCAACTGGCTTAAAATATCAAAAAATAAATTTGGATTTTTATCATATTCCCATCGATGGTTCCATAAAATTATGGGAAGAACATTATTTTTTTCAATTTTATAATGATTAAATTTTTTTAAATCCAAACCAAGATAGGGAACGTGTGATTTTTTAGAAATGGTATCAATTGTTGATAATTCATTATTATCAGGGAATTGTTTTAGAAATTTTCTTAATGCAGAAATAAATGAATCTTTATGAAAATGGGAATTATACAATATTTTATCGCTTCTTAATGCAGTAGTATAATTAATAAAACCATAGTGGTGATCTCTGTTCTTTTCTTTATCTCTATCTTGTGTGGACCATGGGTATGTTAGTTGATTCTCATGGAAGTATGTGATTATAGGGATATCTTTCACATCAGCAAATGCAACAAATACGGGTAGATTAAGCATATCAGTTGTTAAAATTTTATCAGGATATCCATATATTCGTACATGTTCGTTGTATTTTTTTGCTAAAGAAACAGCACCACCATGCATTCGCCATTTCCAATATATTCCTTTAAGGGATAATATGGATAAATTATATGTACTGTTTTGTTGATATCCTTCTGCCCAGGATTTATGTGATCCTGTAAAAAAAGGTTCAATTAATAAAATATTCATTTTCTTTCAAGAGTTCTGCATTGTTAAAGGTATTAAAAAACATCTAAATTTATAGCTCTTCACAGCTAAAAAATGACAGAATTGAACCAAACACAATTACAAAATAAACATAAACTGGTTGAGGTGAAAAATCTTAAAAAGTATTTCCCAATCAGAAAAGGACTATTCTCACAAATTTCAGGTCATGTACGTGCAGTAGATGATGTTTCTTTTGATATTTTTAAGGGAGAAACATTGGGCCTTGTAGGTGAATCTGGATGTGGAAAAACTACCGTAGGAAGAACACTACTTCGATTACTAAATCCTACTGAGGGTTCTATTTTATTTGATAGTAAAGATATCTCAACTCTATCTAGAAAATCACTATTGCCTTACCGACCGAAAATGCAAATTATTTTCCAGGATCCATATAGCTCTTTAAATCCGAGGATGACTGTAGGGAATATGCTTTCAGAGGTATTGCGTGTTCACAATATTGTACCAAATAATGAAATTGAAAAAGAAGTATTCCGTTTATTAGATGTAGTGGGGCTCCCTAAGGCTCATGCCACACGATATCCACATGAATTTTCTGGAGGTCAACGACAGAGAATAGGTATTGCCCGTGCATTATCTGTAAAGCCGGAGTTAATTGTATGTGATGAGGCTGTATCTGCTTTAGATGTTTCAATTCAAGCTCAAGTTATTAATTTATTAAAAGATTTACAAAATGAGTATAATCTTACCTATTTGTTTATTGCTCATGATTTGTCTGTTGTAGAATATATTTCCGATAGAGTTGCAGTAATGTATTTGGGTAAAATTGTTGAAATTGCTGATTCAAAAACGCTTTACTCAAATACGATGCATCCTTATTCAAAAGCATTAATGTCTGCTGTGCCAGTTCCAGATCCTGAAAATGTTTCTGAAAGAATAATTTTAAAAGGAGATGTACCAAGTCCAACCAATCCACCTTCGGGATGTACGTTCCATCCTCGGTGTCAGTATTCAAAAGAGAATGGTGAGTATATATCGGATTGTGTGAATGCTAACCCAACTTTAGATGAAAAATCACAGGCACATTTTGTGTCTTGCCATCAAGCGTAGTTGTAATGAGCTCACCTTTTAAAACGGTTGCATTTCACACATTGGGTTGCAAATTAAATTTTTCTGAATCATCTTCTATTTCCAGAGACTTTACCGATTTTGGATATTCAAAAGTTTCTTTTTATGATTCAGCTGATGTGTATGTTGTAAATACATGTTCTGTTACTGACAATGCAGATAAGCGCGCACGAAAAATTGTTCGTCAAATTTTAAATCGTTCACCTGAAGCCTATATTGCAATGATCGGTTGCTATGCTCAACTTAAACCAGATGAGATCTCTTGTATTGAGGGTGTTAATTTAATTTTGGGTGCCCATGAAAAATTTAATTTACCAAAGCAAATTGAAAAATATTGGGATTCAAATTCCACAATCGTAAAAAATGAAGAGATTGACATTCCATTAGAGTTTAAGCCATCATTTTCTATAGGGGATAGAACGCGAACATTTCTTAAAATTCAAGATGGATGTGATTATCCCTGTACATATTGTACTATTCCACTTGCACGAGGAAAAAGTAGATTCGGTACAGTAGATGAAGTAACTGGATTGGTAAATGAAATTGCAACTTCAGATGTGGAAGAAATCGTTTTAACGGGTGTTAATATTGGTGAGTTTGGTAAAGGTAAAAAATACAATTTTTTAACATTATTAAAGGCATTAGATCAAATTGATGGAATTTCACGGTATAGGATTTCATCGATAGAACCTAATTTACTTACAAATGAAATTATTGATTTTGTTGCAAAATCAAATAAAATCCTCCCACATTTTCATATCCCATTACAATCAGGAAGTGATAAAATTTTAAAATTAATGAAGCGTAGATATGGTACTGAATTGTATTCAGATAGAGTTGAATATATTCGGGAAAGAATCCCAAATGCGTGTATCGGTGCAGATGTAATTGTAGGTTTTCCAGATGAAACCGATGATGATTTTAATCAAACCTATACTTTCCTTCATGAATTAGATGTTAACTATTTTCATGTTTTCACATATTCAGAAAGAGAAAATACTGAAGCCCTTCACATTGAAAATTCTATACCTTTATCTATACGGTCAGAACGAAGTAAAATCCTTCATATATTATCTGAGAAAAAGCGAGTAGAGTTTAGAGAAAAAAATCTTAACACAACAAATCAAGTGTTGTTTGAGAATGAAGAAGATGGTGTCCTTTCTGGACTAACAGAAAACTATATTAGAGTAAATGTTAATGGGGATGCTTCCCTCGTAAATACAATTAATCCTGTGGCAATTAATGAGATGAAAAATGCAGAATTATTTGGAGAGTTAGTATTATGATTGAATCTCCATTTATAGGGGTAGCAGGAAATATTGGCGTGGGTAAAACGACTTTTACAGAGTTTGTTGCAAAACATTTTGATCTTCATGAATATTATGAATCTGTAATTGATAACCCATATTTAGAAGACTTTTATGGAAATATGGGGCGATGGAGCTTTAATCTTCAAATTTATTTTTTGCATCACCGTTTTGCAGGACATATTGAAATGGCCAAGCGTAAAAAAGGTGTTATACAAGATAGAACTATTTACGAAGATGTAGAAATTTTTGCCCGAAATTTGTTTGAAATGAATTTTCTATCCAAAAGAGATTGGGAAACATATCGAGATCTTTTTCGAAATATGACACAATTTTTAAAAAAGCCAGATTTAATAGTTTATCTTCAGGCAGATACAAATGTATTAGTAAGTCGAATTCAAAACAGAAATAGAGATTTTGAAAAAAGTATTGACGCTGAGTATTTATATAGACTCAATTTAGCCTATGAAAAATGGATTGATGGAATTGATGATATACCTGTTTTAGTGGTGGATACTAATAAGTTTAATATATTTGAAGATACTGATAAATTGCATCAAATTTATTCACAAATTGAGTTGAAATTAAGCAAATAAATGAAAAAAATTGTAGTATTTGCTTCAGGGGGTGGCTCGAATTTTAAATCTATTTTTAACCATTTAAAGAAAAATAAAATTGATGCAAGTATAGCTCTGCTTGTAAGTAATAATCCTAAATGTAAAGCCATTGAATTTGCCGAATCAAATGGAATAGAGACATTCGTTATTAATAAGAATCGTTATCCTGATTCATCAGAATATGAGAAAATAATTTTGGAAAAATTAGAGCGTTTCTCTCCTTCTTTAATTGTTCTTGCAGGGTATATGAAAAAAATACCCATTGTAGTAGTTCGAAAATTTGAAGGAAAAATAATTAATATTCATCCTGCACTCTTACCTAAGTTTGGTGGCAAAGGTTTTTATGGCATGAAAGTTCATAATTCTGTCATTGAAAGTGGTGAAAAAGAGAGTGGAATAACAGTTCATTTTGTAAATGAAGATTATGACAAGGGAGAAATTATTGTTCAAGAGCGTGTACCTGTTCTGAAAGATGATACTCCAGAGTCATTGGCAAAAAGAGTTTTAGAAATTGAGCACAGAGTATATCCATTGGTGGTGGAAGGACTGTGTGCAAAAAATCATAATTTTAAAGGGATATAAGTGATAAAGCGTGCACTGATAAGTGTTTGGAATAAAGAAGGCATTGTAGAATTAGGCCAGTTTTTAAGTAATAATAATGTTGAGATTTTATCTACAGGTGGAACTCGGCGAGTGTTAGAAGAAAATGGAATTCCGGTTACCCCTGTTTCTGAAATTACAGGAACGGGAGCAGTAATGGATGGGAGAGTTAAAACCCTAGATCCCAAAATTTTTGGTGGCATATTGGCTGATAGAAATAACCCTTCGCATCTGTCAGACTTAGAAAAACTTAAAGGGTCAGAAATTGATGTTGTCGTAGTAAATTTTTATCCATTTGTTCAAGAAGCAGTAGAGAAAAAATTAGAGTTTTCAAAAGCAATTGAATTTATTGATATTGGTGGTCCATCAATGATTAGGGCGGCTGCAAAGAATTACCATTCTATCGTTCCACTTTGTACCCCTGAAATATATTCAGAATTTATGAGCGAGTTTTCTGCTAATAACGGAGAAATCCCCTTGGAAAAACGAGAAGATTATGCATGTAGAGTATTTGCCATGACAGCAAATTATGAAGCATCAATTTTCAATTACTTTTCTAAAGATGATGATAAAAATCCAGAGTTTGTAAATTTTTCATTACAAAAAGCATCAGAATTAAGATATGGTGAAAATCCTCATCAATCAGCTGCTTTTTATCTTCCCAAAGGTTCTGAACTCCCTTGGAAACAGCTTCAAGGAAAAGCATTATCATACAACAATTATGCAGATATGGAATCTGCAATAGAAATTGCCTTAGAATTTGATGAACCTGCATGTGCAATAATAAAACATGCAAATCCATGTGGTTTTGGTAAAGGTGAAAATTTAAAAGAAGCATATGAACGAGCAGTATCAACTGATCCCGTAAGTTATTTTGGAGGAATTGTCGCATTTAATAAAGAAATTGATGAATCTGTTGCAGAGTCTTTAGTAGAACCATTTTTAGAATGTATTATTGGACCATCAGTGACGGATGCAGCTAGAGAGATATTTAAGCGGAAGAAAAATTTAAGAATAGTAGTTATTGGTGAAAACTATTCTCAAACATCAATTTCACTTAAGTCTGCTGCAGGAGGGTATCTCATCCAGGAAAAAGACGATGACCAAGGAGAATTTGAAAAATTAGAAGTGGTCACAGAACTCAAACCTACTGCAGAACAGCTTGATGCCATGAAATTAGGTTGGATATTAGTAAGATATGTAAAGTCTAATGCTATTGTATATGCAAATGATGAACAATTATTGGGTGTAGGTGCTGGACAAATGTCTCGAGTAGATTCTATAAAAATTGGTATTCGTAAAGTAAATGAAGCAGGGTTAAATTTAGACGGTTCAATCGTAGCTTCTGATGCGTTTTTCCCTTTCGCAGATAGTATAGAATTAGCTGCAGAGCATGGTATAAAAGCAATTATTCAACCAGGTGGCTCTATAAAGGATGATGAAGTTATCAAAAGAGCAAATGAACTTGGTCTTGTTATGATATTTACAAAAACTCGACATTTTTACCACTAAAGGCATTAATTAATGGCATTTTCAAAAATATCAAATTTAGTTTCTGGTGATGTAGCAATTGATCTCGGTACAGCAAACACCCTTATTTGGATGCGTGGACAAGGAGTAATTTTAAATGAACCCTCTATTGTAGCACGGAATAAAGTAAATGGTGAAATCATTGCAGTGGGAAAAGAGGCCAAGGAAATGGTTGGTCGTACTCATAGTGGAATCGAAACAATTCGCCCATTAAAAGATGGAGTAATTGCAGATTATAAAATGACGGATGCCATGCTTTTGGGTTTTATCCGTAAAATTAAGTTAAGTCGAATTTCACGTCCACGTATTGTAATTTGTATTCCTTCTGGTGTAACAGATGTTGAACAAAGAACGGTAAAAGAATCAGCTGAGCATGCCAATGCCAGTGAAGTTTATTTGGTTGAGGAACCAATGGCAGCTGCAATTGGAATAGGAATTGATGTTGAAAGACCAGTTGGAAATATGATTGTTGATATTGGCGGTGGAACTACAGAGATTGCCGTTTTATCATTAAATGGTATTGGTACATTAGAAACTATACGACATGCAGGCGATGAACAAACTAATGCTATTGTAGAATGGTTTAAAAATCAGCATAAACTCCATATAGGTGAAAGAACTGCTGAGCATATAAAGTGCAATGTGGGTTCAGCAGTACGATCTCAAGGTGAAAAAATTGCAGTAAAAGGGCAAGATCAAATTACGGGTATTCCTAAAACTATTGAAATTTCTTCAGATGAAATTCGACAAGCATTAACGGACTCAGTTTACCAAATTACATCTGCAATTAGACGAGCATTGGATAAAACACCACCAGAACATGCTTCTGATATTATCGATTTTGGAATCATACTTACCGGTGGTGGTGCTTTATTATCTAACCTTGATATTCATATTCGAAATAAAACGGGACTTCCTGTTCATGTGGCAGAGGATCCATTATATTCAGTGGTAAGGGGTACGGGTATGATTCTAGATGACTTAAAAAAATACAAAAGTGTTTTAATTCAACATTAATGCTTTCTGGATGGATTAACCTATTCAACAGGGACTTGTTAGCGCTGGTTTGTTCGGTTATCCTCTCATTTTTTCTACTATTCTCTAATGAATCCGAATATATAGAAGCGTTCGAATCAGATATTTCTGATATATATTCTTTCTTATCTTCTCCACGGGAGTGGTACGTAGATATACTTGCCACAAAAGAAAAAAATGAACTTCTAATTCAACAAATTACTCAGATGAAATTACTTTATGCCCAAAATGAAAATTTTAGGGTAGAAAATTTACATCTTAAAGAAATGTTGAATTTTGCTAAAAGCTCTCCACTCAGTTTAATTCCTGCAAATATTACAAATCAATATTCTACATTAATTCGGTCAATAATCTTAGATGTTGGAGAAGAAGATTACATCCAAAAAAATCAACCTGTTATCGACATGAATGGAGTTATGGGAAAAACAATTTCTGTAGGTAAACATGCAACAAAGGTTCAATTGATTACAGACAAAAATTTTAGAATTTCTATTAGAATTGGTGATGAAAAATCGTTGGGAATATTTATTCCCACTCATGGGAAGTATGGCATATTGGATGGAGTTCGAAAAAGTATGAAATTAAACGAAGGTGAAATTGCATATACCTCAGGGATTTCTGATATTTATCCTGCAAATATTCCCGTTGCAAAAGTTATTTCTGTAAATAAAAATACAAACAGTCCATTCCAAGATGTTAATGTGGAAATCCTTACTGATTTACACGATTTAAATTATGTGTTTGTAGTTCAATAATGATAAAAAATTACTTCAAAATAGTTGTTGCAGCGTTACTTACTTTACTCATCCAGATTTACTTTCCTGTAGTCTATATCGGTGAGGTGTCATTTTCTCCAGACCTTGTTCTTATATTAATTACATACCTTTCAATTTTATATGGTCGATTAAATACAATTATTATGGGATTCATTTTAGGTCTTTTGCAAGATTTGACATCCCATGTGAATTTAATAGGATTATATGCGTTGACAAAATCTGTTAGTGGGTACTTATTAGGAACTATTTTCTTATTTGAATCAATTTGGAGTGTACAAGTAAAACGATTGGTCATATTTGGTTCATACTTTATTCATTTCTTAATTTATTTTTATTTTGTCACTAATGATAGTATTTCAATAGGCCAATTGATTCTACTCTCATTGCTACAATCAATAGTTTCTTATTTAATATTTGAATTAGTAAATAAATTTATTTTTAGAAAAAGGATATTTTAATGTCTCCAGGCAGCAGTAGTAATCTGGGTCATCGAAAAAATGTTCTATTTATTCTTGTATTGATTTTATTCCTTGGAGTTTTTGCTCGCTTCTATTCCATTCAAGTTATTAATTTTGACAAATATTCAACTAAATCAGCAAATAATAGTGTTCGTAAAATCATAAAAAAAGCACCTCGTGGAATTATATTTGACCGCTACAATGTACCTATTGTTGATAATAGACCGACTTATGATTTATCTGTTGTACCTTTTGATGTATCAAACCAATTTAATTTCAGTTTATTCTCAAAAATAGTTGGTCTAGATGATCATGAATTAAAGACCAAAGTTGATAAGTTAAAGCGACAGTTTTCTCGATTCAAGCCATCTATACTTAAACGACATGTTAATTTTGAAATTCGTTCAGATATTGAAGAAAATTTATTAGAATTTCCAGGTGTACATTTTTCAGATTTCCCAGCTCGTACATATCCCAACGAAGCACGACTCACACATGTTTTGGGATATCTCAGAGAAGTAAATCAATCGGTGTTAGAAAATTCAGATCCAAAATTAAAATATCAAAATGAGGATGTGTTTGGATTTAGTGGTTTAGAAAAAATTTATGAATCTACACTACGGGGGGAAGATGGGGTTGAATTTAGACTTGTAGATATTTATGGAATTGACCATGGAAAGTTTTCAACAGACAGAGAATATGACATTGTAAAGGGTGATTCATTAATTTTAACTATTGATAGCCGATTGCAAAGTTATGCCGAAATGTTGATGATTGACAAAAAAGGCTCTGTTATTTGTATGAATCCACAAAATGGTGATGTATTAGCCTATGTAAGTTCTCCTGATTATGACTTAAAATCTTTTGTTGGGCCTATTCCACATAAGCTATGGAATAGTTGGTCTAACAATCCGGGTAAGCCATTGATGAATCGTGGAATACAGGGGACTTATCCTCCAGGGTCAGTATTTAAGTTGATTGCATCTGCTATCGCATTGGAAAATAACCTTGTTAGCACTGAATGGTCGGTAAATTGTACTGGCGCTTATACTTTCGGAGATAGAACATTTCACTGCTGGAATAAAACTGGTCATGGTGAAATGAATATGAAAAATTCTCTAAAACACTCATGTAATATTTATTTTTATAAACTTATTCAAAAGATTCCATTTGAAGAATGGTCAGATTTTGTTTCTCTTTTTGGCTTTGGCAGCAGAACTGGTATTGACTTACCTGGAGAGAAAATAGGTATAGTTCCAACACGAGAATATATGAATAAGAAATATACAAGTAGAGGTTGGGGAAAAGGGAGTTTATTAAACTTTGTAATTGGACAAGGGGACGTGTTGGCCACACCCCAACAAGTGGTTCAGTTTATGAATCATATTGCTACCAAAGGGAATGCGGTGCTTCCACATTTAAATTTAGATTTTAAATTAATTGATGATAAAATTATATTAAAAGAGAGTACATGGAATTTCCTTGAAAAGTCGATATATGCAGTAGTTAATGAAGAGGATGGAACGGGTAAAAATGCACAAATTGATAATGGAATTGTTAAAGGTAAAACAGGAACTGCCCAAAACCCCCATGGTGAAGATCATTCATGGTTTTCAGGATATGTGACCCTTCCAAATGAAAAGCAAATGTCTTTAGCTGTAATTGTAGAAAATGGAGGAAAAGGCTCACAAGCAGGGGCAGGGGTTGCTAAAGAAATGTTTAATTTGTTTTCAGAATTTTATAATGATTAATTTTTTTAATAAAATATTTCAAAAAACCCCAATACTATCTCTGAATTATCGAGTGATAATTCCTGTATTATTTTTATGTTTTATCAGTCTTGTTATCTTGAGCAGTACGAGTTCAGAAACGGAGTTCTTTAAGTCCACTTTTTATCGTCAATTAATATGGATTTGCATTGGGATTGTTTTATTCTTTTTCTCGCAATTTCTAAAAATCCAATTTTTCAATGAATATGCGTATTACCTATATATATTGTTACTGGTAAGTATATTAGGTACATATTTTATGCCTGTAAAAGGGGGTGCACAGCGATGGTTAGAGCTAGGTCCATTTACATTTCAACCATCGGAATTAGGTAAGCTCGTCATGGTATTTGTAATAGCAAAATTTTTGTCTGATAAACGTGATAATAAAAATCAAATACAGTTAATGTTAATTACACTTTCACTTGCTATTATCCCTGCATATATGGTTTTTAGACAGCCTGATTTAGGAACCGCAATAATTTATCTGGTCATTACATATCCAATGTTATATTGGTCAGGAGTACGTCCATATTACCTTTTTATATTTTTAGCCCCAATAGTAAGCATTTTAGCTGCTTTTAATATCGTCGCATTTTACCTTTGGATTTTATTAATTATTGTAATTTTATTTTATAGTCAACCAAAAATTTGGGAAGCCGTTTTACTTTTTGTTGTAAATATAAGTTGTGGGTTAATTACACCTTATTTTTGGGAAAATATTTTATATCCCCATCATAGAAATCGAATTTTAACATTATTAGATCCATTGCGAGATCCACAAGGTGCAGGTTATCAAATAATCCAATCCATGACAGCAATAGGTTCTGGTGGATTGTGGGGAAAAGGTTTAGGTGAAGGTACACAAACTCACCTGAGATATTTACCTGTTAGAGATACTGATTTTATTATTTCAGTTTCAGGTGAAGAATTAGGTTTAATTAGCATTATTGTTATTTTATTTTTATTTACCACACTTATTCATTGGATGCTTACTTATGCACAAAAAACCAGAAATAATTTTTCAAGCTTAATTGTCATTGGATTTTCCACCATTTTATTTGTTCATTTATTGGTAAATATGGGAATGACTGTTGGGGTTTTCCCCGTTACTGGGTTACCTGCACCTTTTTTAAGTTATGGGGGATCTTTTTTACTCACATGTATTATCATGATTGGAATTGCAAATAATATTACAAACAATGAAATTTGATTTGAGATTGCAATTGCTCAACTGTTTTAATGAGTTGTAAATTTAAGCTATATCTCTAACAGATAATTTAAATAAATGCCGAGGCTTTATGATTAGAAATTTTTCTACGCTTCTTTCAAAATTTTTAGTTTTCACATTATTATTTATATTTACCAATTGTGCCGGACTTTCATCTGATACGCAAGATCCATTTACTGAACCTGCGCGTACAGCTTCTGAACCCTCATCTGATGATAGTTTAGATGAGAAAAAACTTAAAGTATATTTAAAGCAACAAAAAGAAACTATTCAAAGCCTTGAAGAAACAGTAGAGTCTCTTAATAAAGAATTAGAAAAACACAATGACAATTATGCTGATCTATCTGGCAAATTAGATTCTTTAAAATATTCTATGGAACAAAAAGATGAAGTGGATGAAGTAGAAGAACCTCAGATTGATGTATTAAATACTATTATTAAGTTAAAAAATAAAATAAGGATTTTAGAAGATAGAGCTTTTTATACTGATAGTCTATATTTTGAAATTGTAAACGATTTAGTACAAATCGAAAATAAAATTGTATCTCTCACTTCAAGCTATAAAGAAATGATTCAACTTAAAACTAGTGGTGCTATTAAAGAGTTACCCTCAATAAGTGATGAAGAATATACAGCACGGTATATAGAATCATTATCTGCATATCAAAACGGCGAGTGGAATAAAAGTTTAGATGGATTCACATATTTAATTGCCGTGAATAGCTCTCACGACTTGGCTGATAATTGTCAATATTGGGTGGGAGAGGTATATTATGCACTGAAAGATTATAAGCGTTCTATTAAAGAATTTGAAAATGTATTTTCATTCCCGGGAACAAATAAGGCAGATGATTCTCAATATAAATTAGGATTATGTTATTTGAATATTAGTAATAATCAACGCGCGTTGGAAGAGTTTAGAAAAGTAATCGATTATTACCCCAATAGTGAATACTACAAAAAGTCACAACAGTATATTAAACAACTCCAATAAAAGTACATTAAGGAAAAAATGGCTCCATTAAAGCTTTTTTATGTTTCATCCGAGGTTGCACCATTTGCAGAAGCTACTTCTGTTGCAAATTTTTCTCAACGTTTTTCTTCAATTTTACATGAAAAAACGGACGTTGACATTAGACTAACAAAGCCTAAATATGGTTTTATTAGTGAACGAAAATATGTATTGCGTGAAGTGATACGTCTAAAAGAAATGCCTGTTGAATTTGGCGGTGAAGAGCGCGTAGTTAGTTTAAAATCTGCTTTCATTCCTGAAACGCGTGTTCAAGTTTATTTTATGCAGGATGATGAATATTTTAAACCACTTCCAGAATTGCTTTACAAGGCTAGAAATGGTAGAGTATTTAAAGACAATGACGAGAGATTTGCATTCTTTGCCCGTGTTGCATTAGATACACTAAAAAAATTATTTTGGGCTCCAGATATTATTGTATGCAATGATTGGCAAATGTCATTTATTCCTCGACTTTTAAAAGAACAATATAAAGATGACCCGTTTTATGAGAATATGAAAACAGCATTTTTCATGCACTCCTGCAATGATTACAGAATGTTCTCAAAAGAGGCATATGGAAAATTAGATTTGGATATGCCTAAAAAAGGTAAGATGGCTGATAATGTAGTTTCGGCTATTGAGCATGCTGATATAACCATTGCTATCAATGATGAAAAAACATCTTTAATGAGTGAATTAGATAAAAATAAAGATGTTAAAAAAATGTTTGAACAAAATAATGGATTAGTCGTTGATATATCCAAAAATGCAGACAAAGGAATTTGGGTGAATGCATCAAATGACATTGAAGCTGCTCTTCGAAAGTTATAATTAAATTGAACATTGAATATATAAAATCAAAGGTCGGTATTTTAATTATCGGCCTTTTACTTTTCTGTACCAGTTGTGAAAACCAACCTCTAGAAATTGTACCCATTAATGGTCAAAAATTAGAGAGGACTATTTTCCCACTGGATTCTTCACAGTCCTATTCTTTTCAAAATCAAGTATCAACGGGGAAAAGTACATCACTATTTGCAGGTTTAATTATTGATAGTACTAATATCGATAATGTTTTAATAGATACCAGTTTTGTATTATTGGATATAGATACTGATGATTTTTCCCAACTACCCATTTGTACAGATTCTACCGTTCAAAATGTTGAAGGTTTACAGATTACTCTAAATAGTTATTCTTCATTAAAAGATGAAAATGAGTTAACACTCATTGATTCGAGCCAATTAAGTGTATATATAGCGTCAGGATTTTCATGGGATGAAGATATAAATCAATTAGATAATTCTG
>CAYQPE010000025.1:15044-20515 GCA_964419445.1 uncultured bacterium | reverse complement strand
CCCCTAATACCTAACCTCTAACACCTAATTCCTATTTTACTCCCTCCGTTACAACTCTTTACGATTGCATCTTTGAGAATGGATGTTGAATTTATTAAATTCTCATACAATTAGGAGGAATTTTCCGTATGCCATCTTTAGGTATTGTATTACTTTTTTTATCTATTATCTTTCCATTACAACGGGGAAATATTATCAGTGTTGATGAAATTGATAATGAACCCTATTCAGATATTCAGGCCAATATTAATGATGAATTAGGTAGTATTGGCGGATTGCCTGTTGATTATGGTGCTACCATGTATAAAGTGGTGTATGAAACTATAGATGGATTTGGTGATTCTACAGCTGCATCAGGTGTAATGGCAATTCCACAGGGAAATGATGAAGCCTATGGTATTTTATCTTGGCAACATGGTACGGCTATTTATCGGGATGGGGCACAATCCAATGGTGGGTTTGATATATTATCCCGTGTGGTGGCAGCATCAGGATATATTTATGTAGCACCCGATTATTTAGGCTTAGGTGTATCTCAAGATGTACACCCCTATATTTTGAAATATCCATCAGCAACTGCTGTCATCGATTTGATTCGTGCAGTGCGAAATTATTTTGATGGTGCAAATGAGTCAGTACAATTGAATCGTCAATTATCACTCATTGGATATTCTGAAGGTGGTTATGTAACTTTGGCTGCCCAAATGGTGATGGAGCAGGAATTATCAGATGAATTTGACATAACCATCTCGTTCCCTATGGCAGGACCTTATGATCTATCAGGAGCTATGGTTGATATTATGATTGAAGATACTTATTATCCCGAACCGTTCTATCTACCATATACATTGTATTCTTACATTTATTATTATGAAATGGGTCCACTTACAGATTATTTTGTTTCTGAGTTTGCTTTAGAAGTGGCGGATTTATATAGTGGAAACCATGGTGGGGGGTATATCAATAATTTTATGAACGATAATGGCTATAACCCTCCCATTTCATGTATGTTACCCCAAGTGGTTGATGAATTTGAAAATGATGAAAATCATATTTTGCGTCAACTACTTACAGAAAATAATTTATATGATTGGGCACCTGAATCTCCCACATATTTGTTTCACGCTTTAGCCGATGAATTAGTACCACCTTCAAACTCTATCTTGGCGTATGATACTATGGTTGCCAATGGTGCGGAAGATGTTCATCTGGAGCTAATTCCAGAATCTTTTGGCGGTCATGCAGAAGCTGCTCCATTTGCCATATTAACCGCTTATTCTGTAGGTCAAGAACTCCAACTTATAAATCCCAAAGGGGATGTATCTCATGATGGAGATGTGGATGTGTCTGACATCGTCATTACTGTTGGTATAATTATGGAAACCCTATCAGAAATTGATAATTATGAATTTTGGGCTGCAGATATGTTAGCAGATGAAATCATTGATGTAATTGATATTGTTAGATTAGTTAATTACATATTGTCACAACCTTAGTCGGAACTAATCCCCTCTTTAACCATAATTTATATATGTAGCTGTCATATTAGATGACAGTGCAATAGAGATTTAACTGTAAATTTGGCGCAAGAAAATGGACAATATTTACACATTTGATATACACGAGGCGTTTATGTCTCGAGCTTTAGAACTGGCCCGACTGGGACGGGGCACTGTTTCGCCCAATCCTATGGTTGGATGTGTGCTGGTAAAAGACGGTGAAATTATTGGTGAAGGGTATCATGAAACTTATGGTGGTCCTCATGCCGAAGTTATGGCATACAAAAATGCCATTAAAGACCCTGTTGATGCTAGGGTATATGTAACATTAGAGCCATGTAATCTTTATGGAAAAACACCTCCTTGTACTCAATTCCTCATAGAAAATAGTGCTGCTGAAATTTATGTGGCAATGACAGACCCTAATCCTGAAGTGAATGGGAATGGAATAAGAGAACTTATTAAAAATGGAATTCCAGTAAAAACAGGTATTCTTCGCGAAGAAGCAGAATTTTTAAATCGTGGATTTGTAAAGCATATGACACAAGGCCGACCATGGGTTATTGCAAAAGCAGCTCAATCAGCCAACGGATATTTAGGAATGGATTCCGATTCACAAACATGGATTACCGGTGAAGAATCTCAAGAACATTCACATACTTTACGTTCTCAAGTCGATGCCATTATGGTGGGACGTCAGACTGCATTGGTAGATGATCCTCAGCTCACGGTAAGAGAGGTGGCAGGATATAATCCAAAACGAATTGTAGTAGATACCAATCGGAAACTTCCGCTTACTTTAAAAATGTTTAGAGATCATCAAGCTGAAACTTTTGTATTGTGTTCAAATGCATTATTTGAGAGAAGCCGTACATCATTCTGTGATTATATCCCAGTAGAAGAATCTGAAGATGGACATTTAAAGCCTGAATCTATTTTGGAAGTACTGGCAAAAGAGGGTGTTACGTCTGTCATTTTAGAGGGTGGTGCTGAATTATTGGCTTCATTTAAACAAGCAAACTTGATTGATGAAATATTTCTCTATACAGCACCCCATGATTTAGATGGTGCATCATTGAAAAATCCATTAGAAATTTCAGAAGAATGGGATGTGCGAGAAACCAAAATTTTAGGTCATGATATATTAATAATCGCCGGAAAGAAAGTAGAATGTTTACAGGAATTGTAGAAGAAAAAGGTCAAGTTTTACATATTACCGAAACAAAAACGGGCAAGCAATTTACCATCAATGCTTTTGTAGTCATGGATGATATCAAAGTAGGTGATAGCATTTGTGTTAATGGTGTTTGCCTCACGGTAGTAAAACATGATGATACCACCTTTGTTTTAGATTTAGTGAAGGAAACTTTAGAAAAATCAAATTTAGGTGAATTGGAAATTGGCAGTGAAATAAATTTAGAAAGAGCCCTTACTCTTCAAACTCGGCTAGGTGGCCATATTTTACAAGGTCATGTTGAAACCGTTGGCATCATCATGGATAAAGTAAAATCTGGAGATGGCTCAATACTTTCGGTAGCCATTGACCCTGCATTTATGAGATATTGCATTCCTAAAGGATCTATTGCTTTAGATGGAATTTCGTTAACCGTGGCGTCAATTACTGAAAATTTGATAAAAATTGCACTCATACCTCATACATTAGATATGACCACTTTAGGAAACAAAGAGGTGGGAGATTCTCTGAATATTGAAACAGATATTGTGGGGAAATATATTGAGCGACTAATGAGTTTTGAAGAAGATGAAGAAAATATTGAAGATGATATGCTATTAAAAAGCCTTAAAAATTGGGGGTTTGGCGAAAGCTAATGACAAAATTAGACCACATTAAATATGCCATTGAAGAATTTAAAAATGGTAAAATGATTGTTGTTGTAGATGATGAAGACCGTGAGAATGAAGGGGACTTTATTATTGCCGCTGAAAAGGCAACTCCAGATGATATAAATTTTATGATGAAATACGGCCGTGGATTAGTATGCATGCCCATTACTCAAGCCTGTGCCAATCGATTACAATTAGGACCCATGGTTCCCCATACCAATAATACAGCATTATACGAAACTAATTTTACCATCAGTGTAGATGCAGTAAAAAATGCCACCACTGGAATTTCTGCAGCCGATAGATGGGAAACGGTTAAAGTAATTTTAGATGAAAACTCCAAACCATCAGATTTAGGACGACCTGGTCATATGTTCCCATTGACAGCAAAAGATGGTGGTGTGTTGCGTCGAGCAGGACATACAGAGGCATCTGTTGATTTAGCTATACTGGCAGGACTTAAACCGGCAGCACTTCTTGTTGAAATTGTGGATGACGATGGTACTATGGCACGAATGGATCGTCTGACTGAAATTGCAGAAGAGCATAATTTATCTCTCATCACTATTGCAGAATTAATTGAATATCGACGTAAAAAAGAAGAATTAGTAGATGAGATTTCAAATATTCCTCTCCCCAATAAATTTGGTGATTTTAGACTGCGGTTATTTGAAGATAGAATACATGGTGACCATCATGTAGCATTGGTTAAAGGTGAAATATCTGAAGACGATGATGTACTTGTGCGTGTCCATTCACAATGTCTAACTGGAGATATTTTTGGATCCCTTCGGTGTGATTGCGGAGAACAATTAGAAGGTGCATTGCAGCGTATTGAAAAAGAAGGAAAAGGCGTATTGGTTTATCTTCGACAAGAAGGTCGAGGCATTGGATTAGAAAATAAAATTAAAGCCTATCAATTGCAAGATGATGGATTGGATACTGTAGAAGCTAACGAAAAGTTAGGTTATGCTGCCGATTTACGAGAATATGGAATTGGTGCCCATATATTACGAAAATGTGGTGTGAGAAAGATGCGACTATTGACAAATAATCCTCGTAAAATTGTGGGAATTGAGGGATATGGTTTAGAAATTATTGGGCGTGAAGCACTTGAGTTCGATGTCAATCAGGTGAATGAAAAATATTTAAAAACAAAACGTGACAAATTAGGTCATTTTATATTGGGAGAATCTTAATGTCATCACATTCTGCCAGTGGTTATAAAATTGCAATTGTCATAAGTAAATTTAATGAAGTGATTACAGATTCACTTTTGGAAGGCGCAAAAAAATCATTTTTTAATGCAGGCGGTAAAGAATCTAATATTTCTATATATACTGTACCCGGTGCTTTTGAAATCCCTGCAACCGTTAAGCAAGTATTGGACAATGAGCAACCTCATGCCATTGTGACTCTGGGCGCTGTTATTCGTGGGGGAACCCCTCATTTTGATTATGTGGCTGGAGAATGTGCACGAGGGGTAATGGATTTATCTATGAATTCAAATATCCCCATTTTGTTTGGTGTACTTACCACGGATAATTTACAACAAGCATTAGGCCGCTCTGGAGATGGCACAGCCAATAAAGGTTGGGAAGTAATGGATGCTGCCATTCAAACTATTGCAACCTACAAGGACATCCAATCATAAAAATTATTAGAATAGTCTCACTATTCTTTTCGTGCATAATTGCTTCAAATCTACATTGGGATGCAATTACATCAACCATTAATCCACAATCTGTAAAATTTTCAGATGGAAATACAGTTATTGCCACTACTCATGGTGGAATAATACAATTTGACTTATCTTCAGAGTCATTCATCAATGTAAGTATTGATACAGATGTATATCCTCAAAAACTACAGTCATTACAAATTAAAGATAGTAAATTATTTGTTTCTGATTTTATAGGCGGGATGCAAATTTTAAATATAGAATCAAAAAATGTGGAAAAAATTCAGCATCTAGACTTTATACATTCAATTTCTGACATTAATTTTTTTGATGATGAGTTGTTTGCCATTGGTTCAACTATAAATGGTGATGGAATCCTTAATTTTACTCTGTATAATGGGGAATATAGATATAGCAATTTTTATAGATCATTTCCCTCGACAATT
>CAYQPE010000025.1:13550-14944 GCA_964419445.1 uncultured bacterium | reverse complement strand
GACAATTCAGTTAAACTTTATATTCCAAATTCTATTATTACCAATGAAATTAGTGCTTTACACTTGGATGATAATGGAGATTTATACGGAGTGGGCAGAGAAGGGGGATTTGTAAAAAAAGGCTCCAGAATTACTAACTTTTATGCATTTTCTAAGGGATACTCTTATCCCAACCGAGGAGATGGATATAATGCAGTTAAACTCAATTATCATATTGGAGATTATTTCCCAACGGCCATTACCACAATTAACTCAGGCAATTTTATTTTTAACATCTATGGCAGAAAGTTGGATGTAGAAAATAATAGTGGTGCCGTATTGGAAGTGAATTCAAATAATTGGAGTTATACCCTTTACGGAGATGAGAATAATATTTTTGATGGTACAAATGGCATTGTTGATGATAATAGCGGAGGCCTATATGCACAAGTCCCTCAAATCAAAAAAGATAATAATGGAAACAGCTGGTGCGTAAATGCTTTCTCAGAAAATTTTAATCAGCCTTTTGCTATCATGGACAATATAGGTGAGTGGCATCATATAACTGCACCTGATACCGATTCATATTTACCGCTAGATTTAGACTTCTCCCAAAATGGATATGTTTGGGTGGCATTTATCCGCCATAATAATTTAGATGGTACATTGGTATCCTCAGGTGGAATTAAAATTTTAGATTATAAAAATACAATTTCAGATTCTTCTGATGATGAGTGGCATGAGCTAGTTTCTCCTGATATTCTTCCAGGGGGTAGTAATCAAGATGTGTATTCGTTGATATTTTCTGAAACAGAAGGTCAAGAAATTCTATGGGTTATGACAGCCAATGGTGTTCAAGGGTATATTGTAAATGGATATAATTTAACTCCCATTTATCCCCAAACTTTTTATGGAAATATTGGTATTACAAAAGGGGATAGGCTAAAAGTGGATCCACAAAATAATGTATGGGTTATAACCAAGCATAGTGGAGTAAAAGTTATACGTGCGAATACAGAACGATGGCCCACTGAAGAAGGGTTTACTATAGAAAATAGTCCAATATTATCTAACATTGTGTATGATGTGGCATTTTCAAAAAGTGGGGAAGCCTACCTGGCTACACATGAAGGGATATCAATAGTACATACACCATTTGGGATTGAACCCAGCGATTATAATACTAATGAAATTTTAGTAAGCCCTAACCCCGTTAAGATAAGTGAATCTGATGGAGTTTCATTTTTTTCTATTCCTGCAGGCTCTACAGTAAAGGTAATGACATTGGATGGGCGAGTGGTGAAGTCATTCAAATTGGCGTATAATGAAAGTGCTGTAAACCATTGGAATTGCAAGTTAAATAATGGAGATTTTTTAACTTCAGGAATATATTATGTAGTTTCTACACATCCCCA
>CAYQPE010000025.1:10767-13450 GCA_964419445.1 uncultured bacterium | reverse complement strand
GTATGGAATGCAGAGAATCACGCTAATGGTATGTATATTTTGAAATTAAATTCTCCATATACATCCGAAGTGAAAAAAATTACTTTACTGAAGTAATAAAAATAATCCAGTAATAAAAAAGGGGCTTTTAAAGCCCCTTTTTTATTTTAAATAATAACACGCCTGTCAAAATCAAAGTTCTGTTCTAAATCATCCACAATTTTTCGAATTAAATTTCTTCGTTTTTCATGAGGGATAAACGCACTTTTAAATCCATTGATGATTAATGTTCTTACTTCATGTTTATTTAAATTAAACTCCTCAATAGCAATTCTATACTCTTGTGATAAATTAGTATCTGAAATGAGTCTATTATCGGTATTTAAAGTAACTCGTAATCGTTTGTTTAAATAAGATTTAAAGGGATGTACTTCCATAGATGGAACACTCTTCGTTTGCACATTGGATGTTAAGCAAATTTCTAAAGGAATTCGGTGATCATTTACATATTGAAGCAAATCTTTATCTTCTTGTAATCGAGTACCATGTCCTATTCTATGTGCACCACAACTGTGTATGGCTTGGTGAATACTATCCGGACCATATGCTTCACCTGCATGAATAGTAGTATTAATATTATTTCGTAATATTAAATCAAAAGCCTCTTTATGATGCTTTGCCGGAAAGTTTTCTTCTGCTCCTGCAAGGTCAAACCCAACTACACCCTTATTTTTGTATTGCACCGTTAAATCTGCTAATTTCAATGATATTTCTGGAGAAATATTTCGAATTCCACAAATGATAATACCAGTTAAAATTCCACAATCATTTTCAGCTTTTTCTAATCCAATTTTTACCGCTTCTACGGCTTCAGACATGGTCATTCCCTGCTGAGTATGAAGAATGGGAGAATATCTTACTTCAACGTAACGAACACCATCATCCCAACAATCTATGGCTAATTCATAGGCAACACGTGTAAGGGCATTGGAAGTTTGAAGCACAGAAAGTGTAATATCAAATCGCTCCAAATATTCTACAAGAGAGCCTACATTTGGCCCAATTTTTAAATAGGAGTCTAACTCACTCTCATTATGAGAAGGGAGTTTTATATTTTGTTCTTTTGCTAATTCTAATATTGTGGATGTACGTAGTGATCCATCCAAGTGACAATGCAGTTCGGCTTTGGGTAACTTTTGTATAATTTCAGGCGTAAATTTCATTATTTTTCTGTATGTAAATATGTTTTAGGTTTATAATATTTTAAAACTAAGAGGAATAATACTGCAGTTACAAACATCATTCCAGCAAAAAAGTAAAAATAAGAAGCCCCTTCAAGTTTTGAGGTTCCATCTGGATTTTGAATAAATGCATTTACTGCTGCAGTAAAAATATTCCCCAATGAAACAGATAGCATGAAAAACCCCATGATTAAAGATTTCATGGCATTGGGAGCTTGAGTATAGGAAAATTCTAAACAAGTAATAGATACTAAAACCTCTGCAGCAGTTAAAGTTGCATAGGCAAATATCTGCCACGAAATATTGGGAATACTTCCTGCATCAAGCCAAGATTGAACCAATCCAACTATTACAAATGATGGTACAGCTAAAAATAATCCCATACTAATTTTACGTAAAGGAGTAAGCTCAAAAAATCGGTTTATAAATGGGTAAATGATGTAAGAGAATGTAGGTGCAAGAATAAGAATCATAATGGGATTAATGGCTTGAATTTGAGAAGGCAGCCATTCCATTCCTAGCCAATTACGGTCTAGATTTTCTGCTTGAAGTACCCAAGTAGAACCGGTTTGATCAAACAATGCCCAGAATATGGCAACAAAGAGATAAATGATAAATAGTCGAGCAATGGCTTTAAGTCCATCACCACTCAAAGTTTCTTTTATAAATCCAATTCCACCAGCAGGAATATGGATAAATACTTTTCTACCTAACCAAAACACATAGGTTGCAATAAACATGAGTGCCCCTGGAAGTCCAAATGCTATACTTGGGCCATATTTGTCCAATAGGATAGGAGTAAGCATGGTTGATATAAATGCCCCCAAATTGATGGAGAGATAAAACCAGCTAAAAACTTTTTCTAATAAGTGAACATTTGATTTTCCAAATTGATCACCTACATGTGCTGATACACAGGGCTTTATACCTCCTGCACCAATGGAAATGAGGGTGAGCCCAAGGGTAAGTCCTAAACGGGTTTCATCTAAAGCCAATGCCAAATGGCCCAAACAATACACGATTGAAAGGGATAGAATGGTTTTATACTTTCCAAAGAATGCATCAGCAATTATTGCCCCAAACAGTGGAGTAAGATATACCGCTGATGTGAACATATGATACCAATAAGTAGCTTCTTCTTTTCCCATTGGAGAAACTGCACCAGTATTATCCATGAGATGTTTAGTCATGAAAATGATGAGAATACATTTCATTCCATAAAAACTAAATCGCTCAGCCAGTTCGTTTCCAATGATATATGGAATTCCTTTTGGCATTTCTTTACTGGCACGAGGTGCCGTTAAATATTGGCTCATAAATTTCCTTAGATAATTTAATTTTAGGTCGAAAATATACTCAACTCAAACGGTGCATTCTAAATCTTTTTACTAACTACAGTGTCAATGTAATTTTACCCCTATGTCTGACCAATATTGTCAATCATTAACACAGTATATTCGTAG
>CAYQPE010000025.1:0-10667 GCA_964419445.1 uncultured bacterium | reverse complement strand
ATTGTGGAAAAAGTTCGAATCAACCCTGGGAATTTTGCTGATAGAAAAAAGTTTCAACAAATTGAATATACTGATGCTGAATATAATGGAGAAATTGAACGTATTCGAGATCGATTTCTACCATTGGTAAAAATTTGTAAAGAATATGGCACCGCCATGCGAATTGGTACAAATCATGGGTCACTTTCTGATAGAATTTTAAGTCGTTATGGCGATACACCCCTAGGCATGGTGGAATCTGCATTAGAATTTTTACGAATTTGTACCGATGAAAATTATCATGATATTATACTGTCCATGAAGTCAAGTAATCCCATTGTAATGGTTCAAGCCTATCGATTATTGGTAAACCGAATGGATGCTGAAAATATGGATTATCCACTTCATTTAGGGGTAACTGAAGCTGGTGAAGGAGAAGATGGTCGTATTAAATCAGCACTAGGTATTGGTACTTTATTGGAAGATGGTTTAGGTGATACCATTCGTGTATCCTTAACAGAAGAACCAGAATATGAAATTCCAGTGGCTCAATCTTTAGTTGAGAGATACACACAACGGTCTCATCATGAGAAAATTAATTCATGTTCTGTCTCTACTGTGAATCCATATCAATTTACTCGACGAAATACACATTCTGTACTGAATATTGGTGGAGAAAATGTTCCCCGAGTGATTAATGATTTAAATTTCATAAATGAAGTTAATACGCATACATTGGCAGAATTAGGGTACACCTATTTCCAAACTGAAGATAAATGGGGAATTTCAGACTTAGCGTGCGACTATATTGATATTGGAAAAAAAGAAATTGATTTTGAAATTCCAGGTACATTGGGGATTATGCAAGCACATTCAGTATGGGTGAATAGTAAAAAAGACAAGCATTATCCATGTTTAGATGTTGAACAATTTTTATCCAATGCAGATAAACATCCACAATTAAATTTTTTGTATTTGAGGTTATCTCACCTAACAGATGATTTAATAAACGCCATAAAAATGGATGAAACCGTTGTATTACTTTTAGATACTTTTAACCAACATGGCATGGCTGAACAACGAGAATTATGTATGCGATTAATTGATAATAATTGTACAGCTCCCATAATAATTGGTCGTGCATATGAAAATTTACCTCCAGAATCCCTTCAGTTATATACGGCTACAGATATGGGAGCACTTTTGGTAGATGGTTTAGGCGATGGAGTATATATTGCGGCTGAAAATTGTGGTAAACTTTCCATAATAAATAATACCGCTTTTGGAATCTTACAAGCGAGCCGTATGAGAATTACCAAAACAGAGTATATCTCTTGCCCCTCATGTGGTAGAACATTATTTGATTTACAAGAAACCACCGCTCGAATTCGTTCACGTACAGAACATTTAAAAGGCGTTAAAATTGGGATTATGGGATGTATTGTAAATGGGCCTGGTGAAATGGCAGATGCTGATTATGGGTATGTAGGTACAGGTGTGGGTAAAATTACTCTTTATAAAGGGCAAGAAGTTGTATCAAAGAATTTAGATACTACTGTAGCTGATGAAGCATTAATTCAACTTATAAAAGATCACGGTGATTGGGTGGAGCCAGTATAATGTCAATAATGAATCCAAAATGGTTTTTAGAACTTAAATCAATATATAAATCAGATGGAATAAAAGGCCTTTTTAAAAAGGGAGGTAAAAAGTTTATCATCGCATTCTTTTTATTCTACCTCATTAGAGATACAATTTTATATGTTATTCCTTTTTATTTAGCCTCCCGAGGCATTACTTCATGTTTTTAATGTAATATTATCCTTTGTACATGGGTACTTTTTTTATAAATTAGATTTATGAAAAGAGTTAAGGAGTCTCATGTTTGCAAAAGTTTTGTCCAGTACAGTTTTAGGTATTGATGCCTATACGGTAACTGTCGAAGCCCATTTAGAAAATACAACCCCCCTCAAATTTTACACTGTTGGTTTACCAGAAGGTGCAGTAAAGGAAAGCCAAAAACGTGTGGTGGCTGCAATAAAAAATAGTGATTACCGTTTTCCGGGGAAACATATAACCATAAATCTTGCCCCTGCCAATATTAGAAAAGAGGGTACTACATTTGATCTTCCTATTGCTGTGGGGATTTTAGCTGCCCTTGGCCATGTGAAAAATGAGCATTTATCTAAAGTTATACTAATTGGTGAATTAAGCTTAGATGGTAAACTTCGTCCAGTGAAAGGAGTACTTCCCATTTGCATTCATGCCCAAAAGGAGGGTATTAAGGGAATAATACTGCCATCTGAAAATGCCAAAGAGGCATCCTATATTCCAGGGATTAAGATTGCTGCTGTTAATACATTGACTGATGTAGTAAATATTTTAAATGGAAATTCAGACTTGGTCAATACAGTAACTATTACCCCTACCATGTCTATGCCACCCATGATTTCACAATTTGACTTTGCTGATGTAAAAGGTCAAGAAAATGTTAAAAGAGCATTAGAAGTTTCTGCAGCGGGTGGGCATAATATCCTTCTCATTGGTCCCCCTGGAAGTGGCAAAACTATGCTTTCAAAAAGACTTCCAACTATTCTTCCCAATATGACAATGGATGAAGCATTGGAGTCCACTAAAATTCATTCTGTTGCAGGCATAAATAACTCAATTGATGGACTTATCAATGTACGCCCTTTTCGTTCACCTCATCATACCATTTCGGATGTTGGACTTATTGGTGGTGGTACGGTTCCCAAGCCCGGTGAAGTGAGTTTAGCACATAATGGCGTACTATTTTTAGATGAACTCCCAGAATTTAAAAAGAATGTTTTAGAGGTGATGCGTCAACCCTTAGAAAATGGAGATGTTACCATTTCACGAGCACAAGTTTCTTTAACATATCCTGCAAATTTTATGTTAGTAGCTGCCATGAATCCATGCCCATGTGGATATTATACTGACCCTAAAAATGAATGCCATTGTAATCCCATGTTGATTCAAAAGTATGTATCACGATTATCTGGCCCTCTCTTAGATAGAATTGATATCCATATTGATGTTCCGGCAGTTGCATACAAAGAGCTTTCATCTAAAGAAGTAGGGGAATCATCATCACAAATTAGAGAACGAGTACAACGAGCAAGACAAATTCAAACAAATCGGTATATTTCAAATCCATTTCATTCTAATGCAAGTATGGAAAAATCTGCTATGGCAACGTATTGTAAAATCGATAAAGATAGTGCGGAATTATTAAAGACGGCGATGGAAAAGTTAGGTTTATCTGCAAGGGCTTATGATAGAATTTTAAAAGTTTCACGTACAATTGCAGATTTAGAGAATGCTGAGAAAATAAACTCTGTTCATATTTCTGAAGCCATTCAATATCGTAGTTTGGATAGAAATACGTGGGTGGCATAATATGTATTTTTGAGAGATGATGAATGGGCTTAATTTTCATCCATTATTTTTTAGGGAATTGAGGATTTATGAAACTTTTTATTCAACCACACAATAATACATCCAGAGAATTATATGCTAATCATGGTCATTTTCATGATGGTGATGCAGGGTTAGATTTATATGTGTTGGAAGATATTACATTTGAACCTGGAGAAACCAAAGCGATAAAACTAGGAATCTCTTGTGAACCCGAAGATGGTAGAGCATATTATTTATTTCCACGTTCGAGTATTTCTAAAACACCGTTGCGAATGGCAAATTCTATCGGCTTAATTGATGGAGGATATCGGGGAGAAATAATGGCAATGTGCGATAATATAAAGGAGTTTTCATATACTGCAGAAAAAGGTCAACGCCTCTTTCAATTGGTGGCTACAGATGCTTCTCCTATTCATTATGAATTGGTGGAATCCCTTACTGAAACTACACGAGGTACAGGTGGTTTTGGCAGTACGGGTAAATAAATAATCATGACAAGGAACATAAAAAAGTGATATAAATCACAAATTCTGACATTATAGCAGACTTTTTGTTTGTGGCATTATATTTGTAAAAAGGGATTCGTATTAGAATCCCTTTTTTATTATAAAAAAATTGAAACAAGGAGTAATGAACATGAACATTAAACCATTAGCAGATAGAGTAGTGGTTAAACCTCAAGAGGCTGAAGAAACAACAGCTTCAGGAATTATTCTTCCAGATACAGCAAAAGAAAAACCTCAAATGGGTGAAGTTGTTGCAGTAGGTCCTGGAAAAATAAGCGATTCAGGAAACGCAGTTGCCATGACAGTAAATGTTGGTGATACTGTGTTGTATGGTAAATATTCTGGTACAGAAATCACTGTTGAAAGTGATGATGTACTCATCATGCGCGAAAGCGATATTTTAGCTGTATTATAATCATAGGAGATAAGTAAAATGGCAAAAGAAATTTCATATAATGCAGATGCAAGAGGAACCCTTAAAGAAGGTGTGGACAAACTTGCAAATGCAGTAAGAGTAACATTGGGACCTAAAGGTCGTAATGTGGTAATTGACAAAAAATTCGGTGCACCTCTAGTAACTAAAGATGGTGTAACTGTTGCAAAAGAAATTGAATTAGAAGATACTGTAGAAAATATGGGCGCACAAATGGTACGTGAAGTTGCATCAAAAACATCTGATGTTGCTGGTGATGGTACCACTACTGCTACTGTATTGGCTCAGTCAATTGTTGCTGAAGGAATCAAAAATGTAACTGCTGGTGCAAATCCAATGGACCTTAAACGTGGTATTGATGCCGGTGTTGCACAAGTGGTTGATTTCTTGAAAGGCTTGAGCAAAGAAGTATCTTCAAAAGAAGAGATTGCACAAGTAGGAACTATTTCTGCAAATAACGATGATTCTATTGGCGGCATTATTTCTGATGCGATGGAAAAAGTTGGAAACGAAGGCGTAATCACTGTAGAAGAAGCTAAAGGTATGGAAACCTATTTAGAAACTGTAGAAGGTATGCAGTTTGATAGAGGTTATCTTTCACCTTACTTTGTTACCAATGCTGAAAGCATGGAATGTGAATTAGAAAATCCAATGATTTTGATCCACGAGAAAAAAATCAGTAATATGAAAGATTTGTTACCTATTCTTGAAAAAGTAGTTCAAGCGGGTCGTTCATTAATGATTATAGCAGAAGATGTTGAAGGTGAAGCCCTAGCAACATTGGTAATGAATAAACTTCGTGGTTCATTTAAAGTGGCTGCAGTAAAAGCACCTGGATTTGGTGATCGTCGTAAAGCAATGTTACAAGATATTGCTGTGTTAACTGGCGGTACTGTAATCTCTGAAGATCAAGGTTATAAATTAGACAATGCTACATTAGCATATCTAGGTGAAGCTCGTACCATTACTATCGACAAAGATAATACGGTTATTGTTGAAGGTAAAGGTGATGTTGATGCTGTAACTGCTCGAGTAAATGAAATTAAAGTGCAAGTTGAAAAATCTACATCTGACTATGATAAAGAAAAACTTCAAGAAAGATTAGCTAAACTTTCGGGTGGGGTTGCAGTAATCAATATTGGTGCAGCTACTGAAGTTGAAATGAAAGAGAAGAAAGCCAGAGTTGAAGATGCACTTCATGCAACACGTGCTGCAGTGAAAGAAGGTATTGTAGCTGGTGGTGGTGTAGCATTATTAAGAGCAACATCTTCAATTGATACTAAAGGTATGGAGACGGATGTAGCTTTAGGAACTGAAATTCTTCGTAAAGCCATGGAAGGTCCTGCACGTCAAATTATTGCTAATGCTGGTTTAGAGCCTGCTGTAGTAGTAAATGACATTTTGAGTAAAAAAGGATCAAATGGTTTTGATGCTCGAAATGAAGAATTTGTAGATATGGTTAAAGCAGGAATTATTGATCCTACTTTAGTAACTCGTACTGCAGTTCAAAACGCAGCCAGTATTGCAGGATTATTGCTCACAACTGAAGCGGTAATTTCGGATAAACCTGAACCTGAAGGTGCTGCAGCTCCTGCAATGCCTGATATGGGTGGTATGGGTGGCATGGGTGGTATGATGTAATCACCCCTCTCATATAGTTTGAGTATAAAGAAGCCCTGAATTTTCAGGGCTTCTTTTGTTTTTAATCTTTTATTGCTCAACGTTGAAAAATTTATAGGTAAGTTTACTTCAATAAAATTTACTCCAATAAAAAAGCCCTGTAACTGCAGGGCTTTTAAACGTTTACTTTTAATCTTTTAAAGGTTTTGAACCTTTGAAAGATTATGAATTTAATTAATAGTATGAAGCTCTATTATCGATAATTTCAATATTATCTTTGGCAGCTCTTATCCAATTACTATACCCACGTGATTTTTTGGTGTTGATGAGTTGAGCTTTAAAATCATCGAAATTATTACTAAAATCATCCACATCCATTTCATCTTTAGATGTCATTTTTACTACACATGCCGTGTTAAATGTGGTAATTACCTGTGATGCCTGTCCTTCATTCATAGCCAAGAGTGTACCCGTAAGTTCACTACTTTTCCCAATAGTTTTAAAACTTCCACCAACGGTTTGAGTATCTCCATCTACCCATTCAATAAGGTCATCATTATCCGCTAATGTTTTCCAATGAGAATTATCACCTAACTTTTCAGAAAGGTAAGATTTTGCATAATCTTTCTTTTTATCACGCATTAGGCTACGCTCAATACCAGATTTAACATCATCAAATGCTTGATATCCTTCATCTTTTGATCCCGTAATGTGTAATACTACAATACCATTATCTGTATTAATAGGGTCAGAAATTGCACCTATTTCATTATCAAAAGTAAATCGTACAGCGTTGCGAATAGTACCCCATGGGAATGGGAATCCAGAGTTAGCGCTAAAGCCTTCATGGATGTCTAAAGTTTTATCTGCATCTTTTTCAAATATTGTAATTGCTTCAGAAAATGAAGTTAAGTCAGCTTCATCTACAAATAATAGGGCATCTTGCATAAGAGAATCTGCATATTCAACATTTCTTAATGTGTCTGATTTTATATTTGCAGGGACTTCCCATAACACATATTCAACCACACGTTTTTCTTCTGTTTTATATGTGTCCAAATTTTCATCATACTTTGCACGAAGTTCATCTTCAGATATGGTTACCATTGAATCTGTAATTGAACTGGTATTAACAAATAAATACTCTAAGGTACAATTTACGTTTTGTTTGATGTATTCTTGTTCCACTTCAAAATTTGAAACAGTAGCAATATTATTATAAAGATTTTGCAATTTTCTATCTGCAAGCCATGTACGGAGATAGTTTTCCCACAATGCTAATAAATCATGTGCAGTTTCTGGAATGGTTCCATTACGAACGGCATCTTGATACGTGGTTAAATCAAATTTTCCATCAGTGTCTGTAAATAAACCTAATTCAGTTAAATTACCTTGAAATGCTGGTGGAGGGGTTAATAATAAGAAATCATAAATCTCATCTAGTTGAACTTCTAATCCAAGTTCATCAATTTTTTCATCTTTTAATACACGTTCTACTAGATTATTCCATGCAGCATTACTTGCGTTTTGATATGCTCTTCCGTTAATAGTTTGCCCCTGACGTCGAAGTTGAGCCAACTGATTATCCCGCTCACGAATAAATCGTTGATGGGTAATGCCCGTATCTCCAACCCAACCCACATGTTGCCGTGAATTTTTGGTTTTAAATACTAAATCTAAGATATTGGCACCACCAACAAGTCCACCCACGGTCATACTTAGGATGAAGAAAATCAATAATGTCCATAAAATAAAATGCGATCTGTCTCGTAAAGTTGTCATGTTAAACATGATATATAAATCTCCGTAAAAAATAATTATAAGGGAAGGATAGTCCTCCAGTGGAGATAAGCGGGATCGAACCGCTGACCTCTTGAATGCCATTCAAGCGCTCTCCCAACTGAGCTATATCCCCAATTTATGCATTAAAATGCGACGGTAAATTTATCCGAATTGATAACAATGGTCAAAGAAAAAGCTACAGAATATATAGATTGTTTGCCTTTATAAAATTATTTGAGAATTATTTGGAACCTTTTCTGTTAAAAATATTTGAATTGCCCAGACTAATACTGGTAAATTTTCCAGATGAATTCAGCGCTAAAACAAGTTATCTTTATTTCAGTAATTTCAGCCATTTTGGGTGGTATCCGATTTATGTTATTAAAAGATGACAGCTTTACACTTATAAAACAACCTCGTGTACTTCAAGAGGCTTCTGTTCAGGTAGATGCAAGCGGTGAAAAAACGTTTGAGCTTCCTGCACTCATGACTGAGCCCCAAACAGTACTCCTTGAGTTTATCAAATATTATTTTGATGAAAAGAAAGCTGTAATTATTGATGCCCGTGATATTGAAGACTATGAAATATCCCACATCGCTGGTGCTATAAATATTCCCTATGATACTTATGAAGATTATGAAGACATTATTGATGCCTTAAATTATGATGATGTGTTTATCATTTATTGTAGTGGAGGTGAATGTAGTTTGAGTATTGATTTAGCCGATGTACTATTTAATGAAAAAGCATTTGAAAATGTGTTCGTCTTTGAAGGTGGACTTCCAGAATGGAAAGATGCAGGGTACCCCGTAGAATGATGGATTTTATGAAAAAATATAACTTGCCATTATTGGCACGATTCATTCTGGGATTTGTATTTATATATGCCAGTTTAGATAAAATTGCTGACCCTATTGCATTTTCTGATAATATTGATAATTATCATATTTCTCCAGTTCAACTCAATAATTTAGCTGCATTGTTTATTCCATGGTTAGAGCTTGTCATAGGACTTTGCCTCATCACGGGTGTCTTTCTTGATGGTGCTGCTATTTTATCTATGCTTTTAATGGCATTCTTTATTTTTATAATTACCCAAGCATATGCACGAGGTATTAGTTTGCATTGTGGATGTTTTAAAGGTGCAGCAGACCCAGGAATGGGAGATTTAAGACAAGATATGCTCAAGCGAATTTTTGAAGATATTCTCTTTTTAGGATTATCTATAATGATTTATTTTAGACACGCGTTCAGAGGAACAAAAAAAGTTAAATGAAAAAAAATATACATATATTAATTATACTTTGTTTCAGCATGTTTTTACATACGGTTCATGCTCAATCGGTGGTTCACCTATTGGGTACCACCAATGTAAATGGTGAAACAGAGCCCTGTGGCTGAAAGAAGAAACCGTTGGGCGGTCTTGCCCGAAAAGCTACTGTTATAGATGAAGTGTTACAAAGTGGTGAACCTGTTGCCATTGTTGATGCAGGAAATTTATTTTTCAAAAAAGATCAACTAAGCCCAGGTGTTACTTCTGAAATTGCACAAATTTCTGCCGAAACCATTGTAAAATCATTCAATATTATTGGATGTGATGCATTCTCTCCAGGTTCGCAAGATTTTGCATTGGGGCTTCCCACACTGCGTGAATTGGAAAAAAATGCCAATTTCCCTTTTATTTCTGCCAATATAAAAGATCAGTATGGATTACCTTTATTTAGGCCATACCAAATTGTGTCAAAGGGCGGACTAAGCATTGGATTTATTGGATTAGCATCAAAATTTGATCATGCAGATGTAATGGTGGAAGATCCTTTTATGGCATTAAATGGCATTGTTGATGAGGTTGATGCCCAAACTGATTTGATTGTACTTCTCTTTAATGCTGAAGAAAAGGATATGAACATCCTACATAGAAATAAGGATTTACCCATTGATTTGGTGTATAGGAGTAAATCACGTAAACGCTCAAATGATGGGGGAACCAAAACATATCCAACTTATTCTGCTGGTGACCGTGGAAAATATATGTATGATGTGAAAGTTACCATTCATGATAAGGGTATGGATTTGGTAGATGTTTCGGGTAAAAATAATGTGTTGAAGAATGCAACCAAACGTTTAGAGCGTATGCAAAAGCAGCATCCAGAAGGCACAGAATTAAAAGTATTATTTAAAGATGATCCTCAAACATTGGCACGAATAAAATCATACGAACGTCAAATTGAAGAATCAAATTATGCGTTAGAGAATGCTATCAATTCTTTAGAGCTAACAAAGCATGAGTTGAACAAAACCATTGCAGACAAGCCTGAAGTGTTACTGATAGTGGATAAAGGTAAAGAAAAGATTGTTACGGTTGCAGGCCCAGGGGCAGATATTCAAGGGCGACTACCTGGAGATCCACATCACGGACATGGTCATTGAAAATAGATAAAATTTCATAAATAATTTTTGGATTAAGTTATCAGAATCTTTTAAAATATATGGCTTCAAAAGAGGCAGTTTTTTAGTATTGCGAAAGTAGCTCAGCTGGTAGAGCATCACGTTGCCAACGTGAGGGTCGACGGTTCGAATCCGTTCTTTCGCTCAAGGCCCCGTTTTCGGGGCCTTTTCAGTTCAAGGCGTCGTAGCCAAGTGGTAAGGCACCGGTTTGCAAAACCGCTATTCACCAGTTCGAATCTGGTCGACGCCTCAAAAGTGACATTCAACTGATTGGTGTCACTTTTTTTCTACCTGCCGAGGTGGCGAAATTGGTAGACGCAAGGGACTTAAAATCCCTCGAACATTTATGTTCGTGCCGGTTCGACCCCGGCCCTCGGTACATCTAAAAACCATCGATAATATCGGTGGTTTTTTCTGAATAGTTTGTTAAATATGTCAGCTATGTTAAAGCTGAATA
>CAYQPE010000024.1:0-20535 GCA_964419445.1 uncultured bacterium | reverse complement strand
ATGCCACCACACCAAAACATTGTATTTTTGAATATATATATTTTTCTCGTCCAGATTCTCATATTTTTGGAGAAAATGTAGATAAAGTACGACGTAAGTTTGGAAAAACTTTATCAAATGAAAAACCAGCAGACACTGCAGATATGGTAATTTCAGTCCCAGATTCGAGTAATACCTGTGCCATTGGTTATTCTCGTTCTTCTGAAATAAAACATGAAATTGGTTTAATAAGAAATCACTACGTTGGACGTACATTTATTTTTCCTACACAGTTTTTACGTGATTTATCTGTTAGATTAAAATTTAATACGGTTAAAGGTGTAATTGAGGGTAAAGAAGTAGTCATTATTGATGATTCAATTGTTCGGGGTACAACCTTAAAGAAATTGGTAAAGCTATTGCGTAGCTCTGGAGCTAAAAAAGTGCATGTGAGAATTAGCTCTCCACCCGTAAAGAATCCATGTTTTTATGGTATGGATTTTCCCACCACAGAAGAATTAGTAGCTGGGAAACATAATATTGATGAAATTAGCGATATTATAGATTCAGATTCTTTAGGATATCTATCTTTAGATGGTGCCCTTGAATCTACTCATTTGGAAAAAGATAATTTTTGTACAGCATGTTTTTCTGGCGATTACCCTATTGCATTGAAAGGAGATAATGGTAAAGCAGTTTTTGAGGGATAATCCTATCCATAAGAAAATAGTCCCCTTTTTTGATTATATCTTTTTGCTAAGGCCCACATTATTTTTTGCAGTATGGGTCATGGTTGTGTTGGGAATGGCATCCTCACGGTTTGCCACAGAAGATTTCCCATTATGGTTTTCACAAATTAATTTTAAAACACTTTTCCTATTCATTGGAATTACATGTATTTCTAGTTCCACTTTTATTTTAAATCAAATCTTAGATATAGATGGAGATAGAGAAAATAATAAATTATTTTTGCTTGAAAAGTACATTTCAATAGAAAAAGCAAATAAGATTCACTTTTTGTTGTTTGGGTTAGGAATTATTTTTACGGGTTTAGGGAATTTTACTTTAATCCTAATGGTAGTATTGATTTATCTACTTTGGGGAATTGCATATAATAAACAACCATTAGAGTGGAAAAAGCATCCTCTCTTTGGATTGTTAACAAATGCTTTAGTTGGAATTTTATTGTTTTTAATTGGCTGGATTCATATTAATGGATTTAAATCTTTGTTATCAGAAAGTTTTTTCCCATATTTACTTTCTTATTCATTTTGTTTTACTGCTGTTAGTTTACTCACTATGATTCCAGATATGGACGGTGATAAAAAAGATAGTGCAAATACTTTCCCTCTATATTTTGGTAGAAGAGTGTCTGTTTTATTGGCTACATGTTTGGTTTGGTTTGCATTCTATATTTCTTTATTTAAAAATGACCCAGTTGCATCAACAGCAATTATTGCATCTATACCATTTTTTTTATATGCTTTAATTCGCAATTTAGATAAAGATATTATACGTGCAATTAGATACCCTATATTTTTATTAAATTTTTTTGTGTTTGCAATTTATCCTTGGCTGGCAGTGGCTGTAGTGTCAGTTTATTATTTTGCAAAGTATTATTATTGGCATCGATTTGATTTACATTACCCAACTTTTCTAGTAGAAAATGATTAATATTATTGAAAATAAATGTGATTTTTGTGGTACTTGTGTTGCAGTTTGTCCTGTAGACTGTATCGAAGTACGTGAAGCATCTATAACCATAGACCATCCTGTATGCATTGATTGTGATCTATGTGTAGAAATTTGTCCCATAGAAGTACTGGAGACGGTCAATGAAAAATAGTTATGATGTTATAGTAGTTGGTGGTGGCCCTGCAGGTTCTATGGCGGCATGGGAAGCCGCAAAAGGTGGAGCATCTGTTTGTATCCTAGAAAAAGATAGAGATATTGGATATCCAGTACGATGCGGAGAAGCTGCCAGTGATCTAGGTTTGAAGCAATTTGTTGAACCTCAAGAAAGTTGGATTGCTGAGCGAATTTCTGGTGCAGTAATAGTTTCACCAAATGGTTCACGGGTAGATGTTAAATTTGCAAAAGAATCTGGATATATTTTAAACCGAAGAATATTTGATTATGATTTATCTCGATATGCTTCAAATGCAGGTGCAGAAATTTATACCAAAGCATTTGTTAAAGAACTCATTATTGAAGATGGTTTTGTAAAAGGTATAAGATTAGATCATTTAAGTGAAGAAAAAACACTCTCGGCTAAAATTGTAATAGGTGCAGATGGAGTAAATTCAAGAATTGGTCGAATGGCTGATATTAAAACACAAATCCGAATGAAGGATATGGAATCTTGTGTTCAATACTCTGTATCTAATGTTGAGATTGAACCGAATAAAATGATTATGTATGTTGGTGAAAATTATGCCCCGGGAGGATATCTATGGGTATTCCCCAAAGGTGATAAATTTGCAAATATTGGAATTGGCATTAGCGGAAAACATAGTAAGTATAAATCAGCTAAACGATACCTTGACGAATTTATGGAAAGGGAATTTCCACAAGCGGCAATATTAACCACAATGTGTGGTGGTGTACCTTGTGCAAAACCTATTAAAAGACCAATCAAAAATGGATTAATGCTAGTGGGAGATGCTGCTCATCAGGTAAACCCAATGACTGGCGGTGGAATTGTTTCTGGAATGAAAGGTGGATGGTTAGCCGGAAAAGTAGCAGCAGATGCCATTAAACAAGCCGATTATTCTGAAGAATTTTTGGGAAAATATGCAGATGACCTCAGAAAAGATTTTGGAAAAAATCATGAAAAATTTTATAAAATTAAAGAGGCTACAACTCAATTAACAAAAGATGATTTTGACTCAATAGCGGAAAAAGTTTTGAAAACGCCTTTTGAAAAAAGAACATTAGCTTCAATTTTTAAAGCAGCTGTATTTAAGAAACCATCACTCATTGTGGATGTTTTAAAAGTACTATCAGGTGTTTAGCTTTGGACACCACTTCTCTTTTACAAGAGCTTAATTTATCGTCATATATTGCCTTAGACTTAGAAACCACAGGTCTAGATCCATACTCAAGTAATATAACTGAAATTTCAGCATTGAAATTTGTAGATGGTGAACCCACAGATGAGTTTACATCATTGGTTGATCCAGAACAATTTATACCTGAAGAAATTGTAGAACTTACTGGAATTGATAATTCAATGGTGAAAGGTAAACCTAAAATAGGTGAGCTCTTACCATCATTAATTGATTTTATTGGTAATACTCCAATTGTAGGTCAGAACATTGGATTTGATTTATCATTTCTAAATTACAATTGTAGAAAAAATGGGCAATCATTCCCTCAAGTAGTAGTTTATGATACATTACCACTTTCAAAAACTTTTTTATTTTTTAAACATAAATTTAATCTTACATCCATAAGTGAACATTATGGATTGAATACTGAAAGTGCCCATAGAGCTAGTGTAGATACATTTAATACAGGTACAATTTTTAAATCACTTATCCATGAAGCTGCGTCAACTCCATTAACTATTATTCAGCAGTTCTGTAATGTTTTAAATCATGTGGAAGTCCCCAATAAAAAATTATTTATAGATTTACTGCAATTGGGCCTAAAGCTAAAAAGTACAGAAGGCATAACTACATCAAATGAAAGAAAAAATCTAAGAAGACACTTCTTCTCTAATAAAACAACACTTCCAAAAGAAAATTTACCAGAAACTGTTTCCAATTGGTTTAATTCAAGTGGGGAAATTTCACAAAATTGGGAATCGTTTGAAGCACGTGATTCACAAGTTGATCTTGCAAGTGATATTTATGATTCATTTCAGAATGAAGATATTTTGTTAGCTGAAGCTGGAACAGGACTGGGTAAATCTTTAGCATATTTAAGTGCCGGCGTTTTGTATTCCAAAAAGATGGATGTCCCATTAGTGGTTTCTACGTATACAAAAAATCTGCAAGAACAATTATTTGAAAAAGATATACCACAATTGGCAAAAGTCCTTAATATCAATTTGCATGCGGTAATTTATAAAGGACGGTATAATTATTTATGTAAGACTCGTTTGGACCATTTGATATCCCAAGCCCAAAATTTTATAAAAGATAAAGAATGTATTGAGTTATTACCTGTTATTTTATGGTCATATTATACCCAAACGGGAGATATTAGTGAATGTAGAGGATATAATCCTAAAATTGCACCACGTGTTTGGGATTTAGTCAAGAGTGAGTATGGGTACTGCACTACTAAAAGATGTGAACCGCATGATGGCTGTTATCTTACAGGTGTTAGGAAAAGTTTAAGACGCTCTCATATAATTATTGTAAATCACTATTTGCTTTGCAGTGAATTGATGCAAGAAAATCCCAGTTTCCCTGAGGAATTTAACTATATTATTGATGAGGGACATAATTTAGTCCCTGCAGCTCGTGATCAACTAATAATGCAAGTTTCATCAGGGACATTTAATGATGTTTTTAACTTTTTTACTCGTGACTATAAGCCATTTAAGAACGTAATTAATGATGTATTTAGTGAGTTTCCCCAATTAGAAAACTTTTTAATTGATGTAGAGCAACGAGGACAATCTTTAAAAGCTGAAATTAAATCTTTTTTTGAGAGTTATACTCAATCAAAAAATAATCAATTATATCATTCAAAATATAATGAAGTAAAAGTTAGGTATATAGATTCGCAATCTGAGTTCCAACATACATTTCCATTACCCGGTGATATTCTAGAAAAGTTAAAAGATTATATTCAATTTGTCGATAATTTTGTATTTGAAGCAACAAAACATAAAGATGATATTGATTCATACTATTTCCAAGAGCTAAATGTTCATGTTAATAGATTGCAAACAATTGTATCTACTTTTCAATTAGCCATCGTAAATGACAGCGATTCTATTACATGGTCATCCCTTTATAAAAATGGTCAATATAGTCGTACCAATATAAATGTTGGACCCAAACATGTATATCAATTTTTAGTTGAGAAATTATTTAGTAGAAGTGGGGGCGGAGTCATTTGTTCAGCCACACTAACGGTAGAGTATTCTTTCAATTATATCAAGGGTCAATTAGGGTTGGGTGATATTGATTTTATGAAGAATGTAGAAGAGAAGATTTATCATTCTCCTTTTCATTATGAAGACCAAACCTTATTGTTTACATGGCAAGGCGATGCAGATGTGAATAGCTATCAGTATATAGAAAAAGTTGGTGCTCAAATAGATGAACTCAGTAAAAAGTTAAAAAAGCGAATGCTTGTGCTTTGTACGTCTTATAATCAGACCAATCAATTGGGTAAATACTTAAAGGCAAAAGTAAATTCTGATAAGAGAGAATTATTTGTTCAATCCATTGGGAAGAACAGGAATTCTCTTTTAGCGGGTTATTTAGAGAATGAACAGTCAATATTAGTTGGCACATCAAGTTTTTGGGAGGGAGTGGACCTTCCAGGAGATAAAATTGAAATTCTTGTGATTTTAAAAATTCCTTTTGCCAGCCCCAGTGATCCCATCATTCAATCTCAAATTGAATTTTATCAAGAAGAAGGTCGTAATGCTTTTATTGAATTTCAAGTGCCAGATGCCATCGTGAAAATGAAACAGGGTTTTGGTAGATTAATTAGAAGTTTAAATGATTCAGGAATTTGTCTGATTACTGATCCACGTGTACTTAAATCTCGATATGGAAAAATGATATTAGAATCTTTACCGTTAGAGTCTAAACCGTACGAGCATGCATCTAGAATTGTATATGAAGCTGAAAGTTTCTTTGGAAATTCTTAAAAAAAATCAATAATTTTACAAAAGAGGAAAGACATCAATTGGCAACATTTGTCGTTGAAAATAAAGAATATACACTCTCCGAAATCTATCAATTCCTTCAAAATAGACCACAGCTTAGACTGTCCGAAGAAGTAATCGATCAGATAAATGCTTCACGAAAAGTTTTAGATGATTCGGTAAAAAGTGGAAAAGTAATTTATGGTGTGAACACGGGCTTTGGAAAGCTAAGCCAAATTACCATCCCATCAGATAAAATTTCTGAGCTTCAAAAAAAACTTATTTTATCCCATGCCGTCGGTGTAGGTGACCCTGTTGACAATGATATAGTTCGACTCATTATTCTTTTAAAAGTAATCTCTCTATCTAAAGGTTTTAGTGGGATTCGACTAGAAGTTGTCCAACGTTTGGTTGATTTATTGAATGAAGATTGCCTTCCCATAATTCCATCTCAAGGTTCTGTAGGTGCAAGTGGAGATTTAGCACCACTGGCCCATATGACATTACCTTTGATAGGTATTGGTGATGTTGTTCATAATGGCGAGCAAAAAACTGCATATGAAGTCTGTAAATTAAAGAATTGGGAGCCTATTGAACTTAGTTATAAAGAGGGATTAGCCCTAATTAATGGAACTCAATTTTCAACTGCTTATGGTGTACTTTGTATGTGGAGGATTCAGAATCTATTAAAAATTGCTGATATTGCAGGGGCGTTATCAGTTGAAGGTCTTACGGGGACGGATAAGGCTTTTGAAAAAAGAGTCCATCAAATAAAACACCATCCAGGTCAAATTTCATCAGCAGAGAATTTGTTTAATTTATTGCAAGATAGTGAAATTCATGCATCCCACCATGAATGCGATAGAGTACAAGATATGTACTGTCTGCGTTGCATGCCGCAGGTGCATGGAGCATGTAGAGATGTAATTACAGCTGCTTATGGCATGATTGAGGTGGAAATTAATTCTGTAAGTGATAATCCATTGGTATTTATTGATGAAAAAGATACTGTTTCAGCAGGTCATTTTCACGCTGAGGCTGTAGGTCAAGCCATGGATATTTCTGCTATTGCTCTTACCGATTTGGGTAATATTTGTGAAAGGCGAACTTATACTTTGTGTGATGGTGACTTTGGACTTCCACCCTTTTTGGTAAATGATTCAGGGTTAAATTCTGGGTTTATGATTATGCAAGTATCCGCAGCGGCAATTGCATCAGAAAATAAAACATATTCTCATCCATCTACTGTAGATTCTATTCCTACAGGTGCAGGTCAAGAAGATCATGTAAGTATGGCACCATGGGCTGGACGAAAACTATTTAAAATAGTTGAAAACATTGAAAAATTATTTACCATCGAGTTATTAACTGCTTGCCAAGCAATTGATTTAAGAGGTGGATTGAAACCAGCAAAAAATCTTATTTCAACATATAATGAAATAAGAAAAGAAGTACCGTTCTTGAGAGAAGATAGATATATGCAAAAAGATCAAGAATTTGTACTAAGTTTAATTGTATCTGGGAAAATAGTTAAACTTGTTGAAGAAAATTTAAAATTGAATTGAGGAATTTATGAGTAAACTGAAAGTTGGCTTAACATTTGATGACGTCTTATTGGTACCAAACCATTCATCAGTTTTACCCAAAGATGTGGATCTAACCGCACAATTTACTAAGAATATTAAATTAAATATACCTTTAGTAAGTGCAGCGATGGATACAGTCACTGAAAGTAAATTGGCTATTGCCTTGGCACGAGAAGGTGGTATAGGTGTTGTTCATAAAAATATGTCTATTGAAAAACAAGCCATTGAAGTAGATAGGGTTAAACGTTCTGAAAGCGGAATGATTCTAGACCCTGTTATCATTAATTCTGATAAGACTATTCAAGATGCCCTTGATATAATGGCCAGATTTCGAATTTCAGGCGTACCCGTTGTAGATGAAGGTAAATTAATGGGTATATTGACAAACAGAGATATTCGATTTGAAACAAATCTGGACCTTCTAGTTTCGGATAGAATGACTAGCGAAAATTTAGTTACGGTTAAACAGGGCACAACTCTAGAGGAAGCCAAAAAAGTATTACAAGAACATAGAATTGAGAAATTACTCGTCGTTGATGATTTGGGTAAATTATGTGGCTTGATTACTGTAAAAGATATCTTGAAGAAAGAAAATTATCCAAATGCGGCTACAGATGAACATGGGCGATTAATTGTGGCTGCCGCAGTAGGTGTGGGTGAAAATACAATGGATAGAGTTTCTACATTGATAGACTCAAATGTTGATGCAATTATTGTTGATACTGCACATGGGCATTCAGATGGTGTTATTTATACTTTGAGTAATATTAAAAAGAGATATTCAAATATTGATGTAATTGCAGGGAATATTGCCACCGCTTCGGGAGCAAAAGCGTTAATTGATGCAGGAGCAGATGCAGTAAAAGTAGGTATTGGTCCAGGTTCTATTTGTACTACACGAATAATTGCAGGCGTAGGTGTCCCTCAATTGTCTGCAGTAATGGATGCTCAAGAAGTTGCGTCAAAATCAGGAATACCTGTAATTTCTGATGGAGGAATGCGATATTCAGGTGATGTGGCGAAGTCATTAGCTGCTGGTGCAAATGTGGCAATGTTAGGAAGTATTTTTGCAGGGACTGATGAAAGCCCTGGTGAAGTAATTTTATGGGAGGGTAGAAGCTTTAAATCCTATAGAGGGATGGGGTCAATTGCTGCAATGAAAGAAGGCAGTAAAGATAGATACTTTCAAAATGATTCTGATGCTAATAAACTGGTACCTGAAGGTATTGAGGGTATGGTACCTTACAAAGGGCCGGTTAGGGAAACTATACACCAGCTTGTTGGTGGGATTAGATCATCAATGGGATATTGCGGTGCTAAAGATATTTCTACATTTGGGAAGGTTTCTAAGTTCATTCAAATTACGGGTGCAGGAGTAAAAGAAAGTCATCCGCATGATATTAATATCACAAAAGAATCTCCAAATTACAGAAAGCCTAATTAATATTAATTTGATTACATAAAAAAAAGGGCTCAACATTGTTGAGCCCTTTTTAATTTAAATACAAATCTATTTAAAGTGCATTTGCAAATTTCATCACTTTAGACTTTAATCTGTTTGCTGCATTTTTGTGAATAATTCCTCTGCTTTGAACTTTATCTATAGCAGAAACTGCATCTTTGCATTTTTCAGTTGCATTTTCATTTGTTGCAGAAAGTGCATCTTTAATAGCTGATTTCATAAAAGACTTATAATGTCTATTTCGTTTATTCGCTCTTCTAGATTGCCTTACTCGTTTTAATACTGATCCTTTAGCGCCCATAAATTCCTTTTAAAATAAATTACAAATAAATCGCTTGAATTCAAGACCCATAATTTAAAATGGAGAATTATATAATCCCTAATAAAATTCTTTATAACTAATAAAGAACGAAAATATTGTAAATTGAGTTTTCTCGGAGTAATTTACATGGTGAATTTTTTACAGAAATAGGGAACATCATACAGAAATGAAATTAGATACGGTTCAAGAGATTGCTAAAAATTTAGATACAATCCATGTTTTTGCTGATTTAAATGAAGATGAGTTAGATCATGTAGCAAATTTGTGTACACCACGTGTTTACCCCAAAAATAGTATGATAATTCTCGAAGAGGAATTTGGTGACACTGTCTTTGGAATTGTTTCTGGTACGGTAAAAATTACACGGGTAAATGATGAGGGTAAGGAAGTAATTCTTGCATTATTAGGTCAAGGTGAACTCTTTGGAGAATTAGCAATTTTAGATGGTGAAGCGCGATCTGCAAATGCGTTAGCTCAAGATAAATGCATTCTGTTGGCATTCCCTAAAGGTGAATTTTTAAACCTACTCAAAAATAAATTTAAAATTAGCTTTGCCCTAATGGGTGAATTAGCAAAACGATTAAGAAAATCAGACCAACAAATTGAGGCATTATCACTTTCAGATGCTGAACATAGAATTGGCGTTTCATTACTTAACTTAGCTGAAGATATGGGAATTATTAAAAAAGGTCAAGTTACTATTGATAAACTTCCATTTCAGCAAGATATTGCAAACATGGCAGGAACTTCCAGAGAAACAGTGTCTCGGGTGATGAAAATGTTTGAAGAGAAAAATATGATTACAAAAGTTGGCCACACTATGGTAATCCCAGACTATTTATTTTTCAAAAGACTCTTTGGAAAAAATCTTTAATCCCCTCTAAAGAAATAGCTTTTTAGCTTTAAATTTAGTGCATGGATTCAACATTAATTGAAGGTGTACTTGCACAAAAGAGGCGATATATTGCCAAAGCCATTTCGCATATAGAAAATAATTCTTCTGATTCATTAGAAATCCTTTCAAAATTATATCCTCATACTGGTCGTGCATATAGAATTGGAATTACCGGTCCACCTGGTGCTGGTAAGAGCTCTCTAACAGATCGACTAATACAATATTATAGAGAAAATAATCAAACGGTTGCTGTGGTGGGGATTGATCCTACCAGTCCTTTTTCTGGAGGAGCAATATTAGGTGACAGAATTCGTATGGGTCGTCATTATGAAGATAAAGGTGTTTATATCCGCAGTATGGCAAGCAGAGGTGGCCATGGAGGTCTTGCAAATTCTACCCAAGAGGTGGGTGATGTTTTTGATGCAGCGGGATTTGATATCATTCTATTTGAAACCGTTGGTGTTGGGCAAGTTGAATTAGATGTTATTCAAGCTTCTGATACGGTGGTGGTTGTATTGGTTCCTGAATCTGGTGATGATATTCAAATGATGAAGGCTGGACTTATGGAAATAGCAGATATTTTTGCCATCAATAAATCAGACCGTCAAGGTGCAAATAAGCTTTTTATTTCAATAACCAATATGCTTACCACAATGCCACATGATGAAAATACATGGATTCCTAAAGTAATAAAAACTACAGCATTAACCAATGATGGTGTATCTGAATTATCTAACGGAATTGATACTCATAAACAGCATATTGAAAAAACTGGAATGTGGACCGAAAAGCTATCTAAACGTTACACTAAACAAGTTAAAACTTTAGTTTCAAATGAGTTAAACCAAAATTTCTGGTCTGATAATAAAATACAATTATTAGAAAATGAACTTAATAAAATGCATAATAAACGTAAATCGCCACAACAATTATCAATTGAGTTACATAGTGGAGAATAATGAAATGCCATTTTGGGAGCATATTGAAGAGCTTCGATGGCGAATGTTTAAATCATTATTTGCAATTATTATTGGTGCAGTTCTTACTCATTATTTTTCTGATGATGTTCTCACAAAATTAATTGAACCAAGTAAAACATTAAATCTTCCATTAAATTTACAAGTATTAAAAGTAACATCCATGTTCATGATTAAGGTTGGTATAGCACTTATGGGAGGGATTATCATTTCACTTCCAATTATATTGTACCAAATTTGGAGCTTTATTTCACCTGCATTTAAAGAAACTCATAACGCATCAGTAATATTCATTGTAGGCTTTTCTACAGTTTTTTTCGTAATTGGTTTATTGTTTGGATATAAAGTTTTAATTCCCTTCAGTCTATCATTTTTTACATCTATGACATCATCTTCAGTAACCATTGATTATAATTTTACTCTGGATGGATATTTGATTTATGTAATGTGGTTAATGTTTGCAAGTGGTTTAATTTTCCAACTTCCCATTATTTCTATTATGGGTACAAAAATTGGCTTATTAACTCCAGCATTTTTGAAACATTATAGAAAATATGCAATTGTATCTTTTCTTATAATGGGAGCCTTATTAACGCCTCCAGACCCATTGAGTCAATTATTAATATTTATACCATTGGTATTGTTGTATGAGTTTAGCATCTTTATAAGTTGGATTTTTTTGAAAAAATGATAAAAGACTTACTCCAAAAAATTTCAATTCCATTAGAAAATGATATTCAAAAATTTCAGGAAGAGTTTAAAAAATCACTCAATTCAGAAGTAAAATTAATAAATACCGTCATTGGGTATATTTCACGTAAAAAAGGGAAGCAGTTGCGCCCACGTTTATCATTACTCTCTGCATATATATGTGGTAATCCTACAAAACTCACATATAAGGCTGCAGCACTTATTGAAATGATTCATGTGGCTACCCTTATTCATGACGATGTTGTGGATGAAGCCGATATTAGAAGGGGATGGCCATCAGTAAATAGAATTTGGAAGAATAAAATTTCTATTTTAGTTGGTGATTATATGTTCTCTAAAGCGTTGTCAAATATGATCCAGCTTAAAAATTTTGATGCATTAGAAATTTTATCGCATACAGCAGAAAGGCTCAGTCAAGGTGAGATTTTGCAAATTGAAAAAGCCTTAAAAAAAGAAATGAATGAATCAATTTATTATAAAATGGTATCAGATAAGACGGCTTCATTATTTTCTGCATCTTGTGAAATTGGTGCAATTACTGCTGGTGCCTCCAAAGCACAACAACGAGCAATGGCAACTTATGGTGAAAAGTTAGGAATTGCATTCCAAATTAGAGATGATTTATTTGATATTTTAGGTTCGGTAGAAAAGATTGGAAAACCTGTTGGATTTGATGTTAAAAAGAATATGCTTACACTTCCCATGATTTATGCACTTTCAAATGCAGACCCATCAGAAAAAAGAAAAATCACTAGAAAATTAAATAAATTGTCTTCAAGAGGAAATATTAAAGAAGTAAGAAGATTTATAACTGACTTAGGCTGTATTGATTATACCAATAAGCAAATGGAAAAGATTTCGAACGAGGCAATTGATGCTTTAGATGAATTTCCAGATTCAGAATACAAAAATGCTTTGATTGAGGTCGTAAAATTTAACTTAAACAGACAAGTGTAAATGAGAAGACGGTTCAAATTTAAGAGAAGAAAACGAATAAAGAAAAAGCGGTTGTCAACTCGTCAAGATAGAATTATGACCTTGGCAAATTCTATTAGTATTAGTAGAATTTTATTGGCATTCCCTTTAGTTTACATTTTAAACTTTTTTTCTATTGAAACTCAAAAATGGTCGTTTTATGTTTTGGGGATAATCCTTCTTATTGTACTGACAGATTTTCTAGATGGCTATGTTGCAAGAAAAGCTAACGAAATTACAAATTTTGGTAAAGTAATTGATCCTGTAGCCGATAAAATTTGTTTGATGGTCGTTCTAACATTTTTAATATTTGAGTTTAAATTCCCATTTTTGTTATATTTTTTACTCCTTTCCATCCGTGATGTATATTTAATAATTATTGGTGTTTATCTAATAAATATGCAAGAAGAAGTGTTTCAATCGAACTGGACAGGCAAGTGGTTTATAGGCATATCAGCGTTGATGATGGCTACATTTATTTTTCCATCTCCAGATATAGTAAAGTGGACATTGTATGCCATTTCATTGCTTCTTATGGCAGTAAGTACGTGGCAATATGCCAATAGATATCATAGATATTTTAAGGAAATAGACGTTTAATGTTTTCAATATTCAAAAAAACTTTTGCAGGCCTTTCAAAGACTCGAAAAAGAATCTCCAATTCATTTTCTACGTTAACAGGTAAATCCTACCTTACTAGTGATGATTTAGAAATGTTAGAGGAAAATTTAATCCAAGCCGATTTAGGATGGGAAGTCGTTGACTCTGTAATTAAAGAATTAGAAAATAAACTAAAGGACAGTCATTCATGGGAAGACAGATTTATTTCTGTAATGCATGAAAAATTAGATGGAAAAGCAGAACAATGTCCATTAAAAAAAGTAATCATTTTGGTGGGCATAAATGGCACTGGAAAAACCACTTCCTCTGCAAAACTTGCAGGACATTTTTCACAGATGGGTGAGACTGTTACCCTTGTTGCTGCAGATACATACCGTGCGGCAGCAGTACAGCAAATTAGAGAATGGTCCAATAAGTTGAAATTAAACTTAGTTGCCAATGAAGGTACTTCAGATCCAGCAGCTATTGCTTATGATGGAGTAAACTCAGGGCTAACAAAAGATATGGACAGGGTAATTGTAGATACAGCTGGTCGATTACATACGTCGCCTAACTTAATGCAAGAGTTGGAGAAAATTAATCGAGTAATAAATAAGTTAACCGATGAAATTTCAGTTTTAATAACCATCGATGCAAATACAGGTCAAAATGGCATCTCCCAAGTGAAAGAGTTTAGTAAATATATTCCGATTGATGGTATAATACTGACCAAGATGGACGGAACTGCACGAGGTGGGATTGCGGTTCCTATTATGTTAGAGCTAAATTTACCCATCTATTATATGGGAGTTGGCGAACAAGTTGACGATTTAATTCCATTTCAATATGAAAACTATTTAAAGGGATTAATCGGTATAGAAGAAGAAATTCATGAGTAATAAAAAGAAAATTTCATTAATTAGCTTAGGGTGTTCTAAAAATCTTGTAGATTCAGAGTTTTTAGTTGGTGGACTAAAGCAAGAGGCATATACCTTTGTTGACAATCCACAGGAATCTGATGTGGTAATTGTCAATACATGTGGGTTTTTAGACAAGGCTAGAGAAGAAGGAATCGATACCATACTTGAAGCAGGCAAATTGAAATCTGCAGGTGATATTGAATCTTTAGTTGTAATGGGATGTTTTTCGGAACGTTTTGGAACTGAGTTAAGGTCAGAACTTCCTGAAGTGGATGAATTTTTTGGCACGACAAACCATCAAGACATAATTTCATATATCACAGGGAAAGATTATTCTAAAAGTGATCCTGATTTTCAACGCTCTCTTTTGACACCTAATCATTATGCATATTTGAAAATTGCTGAAGGATGTGATAATGGATGCACATTTTGTTCAATCCCACTTATGAGAGGCTTGCAACAAAGTCAACCCGTTCAGTGGAATTTGATGGAAGCAAAACGATTGGCGAAACAAGGTGTAAAAGAATTATTGGTAATTGCTCAGGATTCTACTTCTTATGGCTGGGATTTAAATCCCAAGTCATCACTCCATGAATTAATGTTTGAATTGGATAAAATAGATGATTTAGAATGGATTCGTCTTCATTATGCTCATCCTGCACATCTTCATCGTGAATTGATTGAGGCATATTCCAAGTTTAAAAAGGTAGTGCCATATATTGATATGCCTGTGCAACATGGTTCTGATAGAATGTTAAAACTCATGCGAAGAGGATTGAAATCTGAGGGCATTAAAAAAAGAATTTCAGCTTTAAGAGATGCTCAACCTGAAATTGCTATTCGAACTTCTATTATTGTTGGGTTTCCTGGAGAAACGGATGATGATTTTCAGCAACTCATGGATTTTATTGAAGAAGTACAATTCGATAGATTGGGTGTGTTTACATACTCAGAAGAAGATGGTACATATGCCGCTGCTGAAATGGATGATAATATCCCACGAAAAGTAAAAGAAGAGCGTCTTGATGCTGTGATGTTAGCACAACAACAAATAAACTTACAAAAGAATGAATCCCTCATTGGATTAACAGATAAAGTAATTGTAGATAAAATGACTGATGATGGTTGGGCAATTTCTAGATCGTTTAGAGATGCACCTGAAATTGATAATTATGTTCGAATAAATAGTAAATGTAAAGAGGGTGAATTTTATAATGTAAAATACACCAAAGCATTTGAATATGATCTATATGCAGAGGTAATTGATGAATAATTTACCATTTAAAGTGCTAGGAATTGAGCATGTGGCAATAGCAGTAAATAGCTTGGATGATTCAGCATATCTATTCGGTAATCTTTTAGGAATTGAGAATACTTCTCGAGAAGAAATTATTGACCAAAAAGTAACAACGGATATTTTTGATACGGGAAATGGTAAAGTAGAACTTTTAGATGCATTCTCTTCGGATTCCCCAATTTCCAATTTTTTAAAAAAACGAGGAGAGGGAATTCATCACATTGCCTTTAAAGTTGATAAACTGCATGAAGCATTGAAATATTTGAAGTTAAATGATATTCAATTAATTGATGAATCTCCTCGAATTGGAGCTGAGGGGTTACTCATTGCATTTTTACATCCAAAATCAACTCATGGGGTCCTTGTAGAATTGTGCCAATCCCCAGAATAGTTTAACAAATTCATGGAAATTGCTGTCATAGGTGGTGGAATTAATGGAATAATGTCAGCATGGGCTTTAGCTGAGGACGGTCATAATGTCTCAGTTTTTGAGAAAAACACAATAATGTCTCAAACATCATCTGCATCTACAAAATTATTACATGGTGGTCTTAGATATTTAGAAAACTATGAATTTAGACTTGTGTATGAAGGCCTACATGAACGGAAATGGTGGATAGATAATGCACCGAAGTACGCACATCCAATACAGATTTATATTCCAATTTATACAGATACACGGAGACCAACATGGATGTATAGTCTTGGATTAAAAGCGTATAACTTATTATCAGGAAAAATGAAATTAGGTAAAGCAAAATCATATTCTAAAAATCAGGTAATTAAACAGTGTCCAAGTTTAAAAACCCATAATTTATTAAAGGGATTTTCATTTATTGATGGTCAAATGGATGACCTTGCTTTAGGTTTATGGGCCGCAGAGTCAGTAAAAAATATGGGTGTAAAAATTTATGAAAATACCGAAGTATTTAATTTAACAACTGATGGGACAATCAAAACGGACAATGAAGAATTTACTTTTGATAGGATTATCAATATTGGAGGACCGTGGGCTGAAAAATTATTACGAACGAGTAATATAAAGTCCAAAATTTCTTTAGATTTAATCAGAGGTTCACATATAGTAATTGAAGGAAATATTCCTCATGGATATTTGTTAGAAGTACCTCATGAAGATAGAATATTCTTTGTATTACCCTATAAAGGAAAAATTCTTATTGGAACTACAGAAGTAGAACAGTCCATAGAGGACCCAATACAGGCATCATCAGCTGAAATTGAATATTTAATTAATGCATATAATCATTATTTCCAACATCCTATACAGCATTTTGATATAGTGGAAACATTTGCAGGAGTTCGACCACTTATTAAAACAAATGATTCCCCCTCACAAACCACCAGGGAATATGAGTTTGAACGTAATGATAAACTAATTACCGTGTTTGGGGGGAAATGGACTACATCACGGCAATTGGGTAAAAAGGTTTGTGAATATATAAATTAGTATGAATCTTTTATCATTTGAACAAAAATATTGGTCCAGAGGAATAGAATTAATTGCTGGAATTGATGAAGCAGGGAGAGGCCCTCTTGCTGGCCCTGTAGTTGCGGCGGCGGTTATACTCCCTAAAGATGTCAAATTACCTCAGGTTACGGATTCAAAAAAGATTTCAGAAAAGAAAAGGGAAGTGTTGTTTGATGAAATTTATAATGCTGCTCTATCTATTGGGGTTGGTATCGTCCATGAAAATGAAATTGATGAAATAAATATTCTCCAAGCAACATTTAAGGCAATGAGGAAAGCTATTGGAAGTCTTTCAAAAAAACCAGATTTACTACTTGTTGATGGACTAAGAGCTGACATTCCACATTTTGAACAAGAAAATATTATAAAAGGTGATAGCAAATCGCTGAGTATTGCAGCTGCATCAATAATTGCAAAAGTAACGCGAGATAGAATGATGCGTAATTATGCATTAATTTTTCCAAAATTTAAATTTTCAGGTCATAAGGGCTATGCTTCAAAAGGTCATATGGAAGAAATTGAACAAAATTTAGCAACACCAATACATCGAAAATCATTTAAGCCCATCAAAAATTTTCTTCCTACAATGAAATCAATAGCAGATAAGCAATATTTAGGAACATTAGGTGAGCAGCTGGTGGCATCCGAATATGTAAAAAGTAATTACAAAATTTTAAACATGAATTATGCTGTTCCTCGAATTGGTGAAATTGATATAATTGTAGAAGATGAACAATTCATTGTATTTGTAGAGGTAAAAACTCAATTAAAAGGCCGAGGGTGGGGAGAACCTAAATTGCGAATTGATGACAATAAATGTAAGCGATTTTCAAATACGATCCAATATTATATGGATGAGTATAATATAAAAAAGGAATTAAGAATTGATGTTGCGGAAGTGATAATTGGTGGAGGTAAGCCACACATAAATATCATCAAAAATGGTATGTCACAGTATTAATAAAATTGGATGGTTGCAGTAAATTAAACCATTAAATTACACGCTTTGAAAATGCCCTCGAAGCGCAAACTTTAAGATTATAGGAAGATTATGATAGATTTTATTCAACATAAAATTAGACAAAAAGCGATTTTGTTTACGATTACTGTTATTACGCTTTCCAGTTTCATATTTGGTAGATTTCCTGATGCGGTAGGTAAAAATGGTATGGTGGTTTCATCTAACTCCTTAGCTAGCCAAGTAGGGATAGATATATTAAAGAGTGGTGGAAATGCTATTGATGCTGCAATTGCAACAGGATTTGCATTAGCAGTGGTTCATCCAGGTGCAGGAAATATTGGTGGTGGTGGATTTATGGTTATCCGTTTAGCCGATGGTACCGTTACAACTATCGATTTTAGAGAAACAGCACCAACGAAAGCATATAGAGATATGTTTTTAGACGATTCCTTAAATGTGATTCCTGGTAAGAGTTGGTCAACATCATGGGCCGCTGGTGTTCCGGGATCAGTTGCTGGATTTGGATTAGCACATGAACAATATGGGTCAACACAATGGAAAAACTTAGTGTATCCTGCATCACGATTAGCACTTAAAGGGTTTAACTTAGATATTTTAAATTTCAGCTACTTTAATTCTCCTTATTACAATAATTTCCTATCTAATGATCCTGAAACTGCAAAAATTTTTACTAAAGAAAACGGAGAACCGTTTGAATTTGGTGAGCGGTTTATCCAACAAGATTTAGGACTTACCTTAAAAAGAATTGCACGTAAAGGTTGGAAAGAGTTTTATGAAGGTAAAACATCCGAATATATCATTGATTGTATGAATAGAACTAACGGATTAATTTCAAAAGAGGATTTACAGCAATACAAAGCTATTGAGAGAGAACCCATAGAATTTAAATATCGTAATCATTCTGTGTATTCGATGCCACCTGCTTCATCTGGGGGAATTTCTATTGCTGGAATATTAAATCAGCTAGAAAATATAAATTTAAGTGAATTGAATTTTCACAGTGCACAGCATATACATTATGTCACTGAAGCTGAACGCAGAGTTTATGCTGATAGAGCTGAGTTTTTAGGTGACATGGACTTTGTACCCGTACCTTTGGAAAAATTATCATCAGATGAATATGCACAAGAGAGATGGCAAACTATTGATTCATTAAATGCCAGTTTGAGTAGTGATGTTTCACACGGTGATATTCCATTTCAATATAATGAATCAGAAGAAACTACCCACTATTCTGTGGTGGATAAATGGGGAAATGCAGTGAGTGTAACAACTACAGTTAATGGATGGTTTGGGAATGGAATTGTTGTAGATGGTGCAGGATTTCTTCTTAATAATGAGATGGATGATTTTTCATCAAAACCTGGAGAACCTAACAAGTATGGATTAGTTGGAAATTCTGCAAATGCAATTGAACCTAACAAACGAATGCTTAGTTCTATGTCGCCAACAATTGTAGAAGATGATGAAGGTAATTTAGCTCTGGTAGTTGGTTCACCTGGTGGGTCGACAATTATAACCACTACAGCCCAAGTAATTATGAATGTTATTGATTTTAATATGAATATTGAAGATGCTGTAGAATCACCTCGATTTCACCATCAATGGCTCCCAGATGTAATACAATTTGAATCTCAAGGATTTTCACTGGAAACAATTGATGCGCTTCAACGTAGAGGTCATGAGTATAAATTTAGAGGCAGTATTGGAGAAGCCAATTCTATTCAAGTAAATGGAGATTTAATTTTTGGTAGTGCTGATAGTAGAAAAGGTGCAAGTGCAATTGGTTTTTAATAAATGAAAAAGAAAAATATATTAGAAGAAATTAGAGTACTTTTTGTACTTATAGTCGTTGCATTTACGGTTAAAGCAACTTTAGTAGAAATTTATGTAGTCCCTACAGGTTCTATGGAAAATGAAATCCTTGTGGGTGATATGCTAATTGGAAATAAATTCGTTTATGGAATGAGAACTCCAACATGGATTGGAATTCCATATACACGTATTGGTGTAGATTTACCATGGTTTAGGCTACCCAAATATAAACCTGTAAGGAATGGAGATGTTACTATATTTGAATTTCCACGAGACCCTTTTCAAAAATATGTAAAACGATGTATAGGCATTGCTGGTGATGAAGTTACTATTAAGCGTGGAGATGTTTATGTAAATCAGGAGAAGATGGATTTCCCTAAACATGGTAAATATATTAAAGGGCATGTTTATGAGCCTGAAAAGGATCAACGTATTTATCCTGCATTTACGGGGAATATGGACAATATTCCTTCGTTTACTGTACCATATAAAGGAATGGAAATCAATTTTGATGTAGATAAAGAATGGACTTCATTAATTACTCTTTTGGTGCAAGATGGTAATATAGTTGAAATGGGTGATAGGCGATTTGAAATAGTAGATCCCCAAGAGGTGGGACGAACACATGGATTTTTAAAATATAAATTGATTGGGCTTTTTAATAATTCAAATGAAACAAAACGAAAAGA
>CAYQPE010000023.1:6868-21220 GCA_964419445.1 uncultured bacterium | reverse complement strand
GATGATGGCTCTTGTGACTATGGTCAACCAGATGAGTTTTATTATGAGCAATCCACATTACAGGCATTTTACTTTATAAATGAAGCCAATGATATTTATGGACAACCATTACAAAGTAATGACTGGGTGGCCATATTTAAGGGTGAAATTTGTGTAGGTGCAAAACAGTGGGATGTGGAAGAGTGTGGGGGTATTTGTGACGTTCCCGCAATGGGAGATGACGGTTCTGAATATACATCAGGGTATATGACGAATGGTGATATCCCACGGTTTGTGGTTTTTGATGCATCAGAAAATGCATTTTATAGTGCGCAACCCTCTGAGGTGTACCCATGGGAAAATTTTGCACTTCCCTTTATTGCAACTCTTGATGCCTATGAATCTTCTGTTCAAACCATTGAACTTCATATGGATAATAATCTCATTAGTTTTTATACCTTGCCGGAAAATACTCAAGTATCAAATATATTTGCAGATGTTTCACATTTAATGGATGATTATGGCATCATTGGTGAAAATTATGCTGCACAAATCAATCCGCAAAATGGTGAATGGACAGGGAGCTTATCTCATTTAAATACTTATGAGGGTTATTGGGTAGGGGTTGAGTCTCCAGCCACTATTTCAATTGAAGGTCCATTAGCTGATCCAGAAAAGATATATTCACTTAACTATGGATTAAATCTAATCTCTTTCCCTGTTTTAGGCTCTGTGGGAATTTCTGACGGAATCCCCGATGATATTGAAGGTGATATTCCATTCGTTATTACTGAAAGTAAGGCCGCCATGCAAGTAAATGGTGAGTGGGTTGGCAGTCTTTACAATTTTGAATCTGGAAAAGGTTATTGGGTAAATTCAAATTCAAACATGCAATATCAATATGATTTAACTGCATTGAGTAGAACAAATACGGATGAAGATTCAAACTATATTGATGATGAATTATATCAATCAAAAAATGTAGCATTTTATTTTATTGATATTAAAAATATTGCCTCTTTTGGTGATGTGATTCTAGCATATAATGGTAATGAATTGGTTGGTGCAAATGTATTTAATGGCCATATTATTGATATTCCAGTTAGAGGCACTGATGGACATTTTTTAAGCTCTGGCTATTGTCAATCAGGAGATACACCCAGATTTGAATTACTTACTACATCGGGGAATAGAATTCCACTTGTTGGTGATATTCCACAATGGACCAATTTACAGGTAGAATTAGTTTCATTACGTGAAGAAACGATGTATGCCGCCAATCCCAGTATTAATTCAATTTATCCAAATCCATTTAATCCATCTACAGAAATAGTAATTGATATTCCTCACGATGAGATGACTAGCTTATTTGTATTTGATGTAAGGGGAAACCTTGTTAAAGAAATTATCAATAAACATGTTTCTGCTGGATCTCACACAATAACTTGGACACCTAAAAATATTTCATCAGGGACATATTTTATTCATTTGAAAATGGGTGAATCAACAGAAACTCAGAAGGTGGTGTATTTAAAATAATGGATTGGAGCCGATTTAAATTAACATGGATGATTAGGATTTTTGGAATTACCAAAGTCCCCATGATTTGGTATTGTCGCCCCACAGTTATGGAGCAATCTGAAGAATCATTAGCAGTGAAAATTCCATTGAGATATAAAACTAAAAATCATTTGGGTAGTATGTATTTTGGTGTGTTGGCAGTGGGGGCTGATGTTACTGGCGGTTTTTTAGCCATGACCCCTATAATGAAAAGTAAGCGGAAAATTGCACTGGTTTTTAAAGATTTCCATGCAGATTTTTTACGTCGTCCTGAAGAAGATGTGATTTTCAAATGTCATGATGGATTAGATGTAAAAGCATTAGTAAAAAAGTGTATTGAATCTGGAGAACGTGAAAATTATACTTTAACTATTGAAGCATTTGAATTATCAAATCAAATTGAAGTTGTTGCACGATTTAAACTTACACTTTCTATAAAAGATAAAACTAAAAAATGAATTTTCAATCCATCCGAGGCTTTCTTTTTGATTTGGATGGTGTATTTTATGTAGGTAATTCCCTCATACCTGGAGGGAATGAAGTTCTCAATCGACTTCAAGAAAAGAATATTCCATATCGATTTATAACCAATACAACAACTAAATCCCGAAGCAGTATTGCACACAAACTACATAAAATGGGACTGAAATTAGATGAATCCCATATAATTTCTGCAGTATATGCTGGTGTCTTAAAATTAAGAGAATGGGGGCATCCCAGTTGCTATTATTTTCTTCAAGATGATGCTAAGACTGAATTTTCTGAATTTACCTATTCAGAAGAAAATCCGGATGTAATTGTGTTGGGCGATTTAGACAATGCTTGGGATTTTAATGCTATGAATAAGGCCTTTAATTTTGTGATGAATGGTGCAAAAATGTTGGCGTTACACAAAGGAAAATATTTTCAAGTAGAGTCAGGATTGCAAATTGACTCTGGTGCATTTATCAATGGAATTGAGTATGCCACTGGGGAATTTGCAGAAGTTGTAGGGAAACCTCAATCCACCTTTTTTCAATTAGCCATGAATGATGTTGGGATAGAAGATAAATCTTCAGTTATTATGATTGGTGATGATGTAGTTAATGATATAGAAGGTGCTCAAAGATTTGGTATGAAAGGGGGATTAGTAAAAACGGGAAAATTTAGAGAATCAACTCTTTCATCTTCATCCATTAAACCAGATTTTATATTAGATTCAGTTGACCAATTAAATCAGTTACTTTAGCAATACAACTTTCTTTGTCAGTATTTTACTTTCTGTTGTAAGGACAAAAATATAGGTACCACTGGCGTAATTTTCTCCATTCCATCCAATATTATGCAAACCTGCATCCTTATACTCGTTTGCTAATAGCTCAATCTCCTGACCATAAATATCAAAAATTGATGCTGTAATATTACCTTCAACATTTAATTCATATTCAAAATGACATACAGGGTTAAATGGATTTGGATAAGCTGAAGTTATTGATGATTTTTGAGGTAATTCTACAATATCATTTTCTGTAAGGGTAAGCTGAATAAACTGAATACCATTGGATTTCCATTGTGGGATTGTAGTTGTTGATCCTAACTGTTTATAAACATCCTCACTTGCATCATACCAAATAAAGTAGGGAGAATCATCTATAGTGCAGTAGTTTTGGCTATATAGATTACCATCGTTTCCCATTACAGGAATATCAGTATAGGTTCCATTCCAAAGTCGATATCCTGTTAATTCATCATTGCAATATGATAAAATTACGTCTTCATTTAGCTGAGGTGAGAAGTGGATAGTTTCTTTAATAAAGTAAAATGATTGTTCCATTGATTGTGAAAAACTGATAGGAATTGATATTTCATTTTGGCGACCAATGGAGTTGAAAGTAAAGGCCTCTTGTTCCCAATAAAAGTCCATATCATGATTTACTTTTAACCAATACCCTTGTCCTATATTAAATTCAATTAAGCTACCAATCCAGCCAATTACGGGGTGATTATTTGCTGCATTACCCTCTGAAATAATATCGGAGACATCATCCTCAAACTCATCAGGAATTGCAATAGTTAGGGGAACTGCATCATTCCCGATATATGAGATTAAATTTTGTCCTTCAAAAATTTCATATTGAATATTTCTATCGATGGGGTAACCCGTAATTTCAAAGTTTTCAGTTCCAAATACATCTTCTAATTCTATTATCACCCAATACCCACGTATTGATTCAATTTCTGTAAGGCTACCCACCCACCAATCACCAATTTTTGCCGCTGATTTTCCTTCAGTAATGATGCCCGTAATGATGCTTTCTATTGGTTCAAATATGTTGTCTAATGACACATCTGTTGGAAGCGTTGGAAAACTAATAAGATTTGCACCATCGTGAAGGGTGAAAGTATAGGATGTCATTTCAGTGGCTACAGTACAATTTATGGCAGATTCATTATCAAATTGATCAAATGCAGATACACAGAATGTGCCATTTTGGTATTGGGTAATTTCAAAATTTTCTTCTGATGTATCAGCAATATAAATTAAACCCTCGTCTTGTGTATATATATGGAAACCAACTATACGGTGATCATCTGGGTAGTTTGGTTGATCCCATGTAAAGCTGATTAAGGATTCTTGGATATGTGCATTTAGATCTACAGGTCCATCTAAAAAAATATCATTCAAGCAAGATTGATTTAATCCATCACAAATTTCACAATCATCGATAATTGCATTTCCAAAACATGTACCATTGCAATCTTTATCACTATTTTCTTCATGACCAGAATTCCCATTTGAGCATATATTGCAATCATCAAGAAAGGCCGTACCAAAACAATCACCATTACAATCAATATCTATATTGGCCTCATGATCAGAATTCCCATCTGAGCATATATTACAATCGTCTAAAAAAGCATTCCCAAATGCATCACCATTACAGTCAACACATTCATTATTACCATCGCATACATTACAAAGGTCAATGACATTTGATTCACAATATATGGAATCATCAACGTCACCATCAATGGCAACGTAGTTTTCTGGTTCAAATCCAGCACAATGATAAGAGGCTTCTCCGGTTCCAATGCCATCACTATCATTATCAATATAAAAAGCAGTAGTACCTGTACTTGCACATCCACCTGCAAGGATATTTACGTTTGTCAAAGGATGAGGAGTAGTCCCATCAAAAATAGTGGCTAAATCACTACTGTTTACAGTTAAAGATGACTGAGTTTTCATATCGTATCCAATGTTACCAATGTATAAGTAAATATCAATGTCATCGTACAGATAATCAATTTCCCAAGAGAGTTGGATTTGAATATCATTTCCAAAGCCGCTAGTAAACCCAGAAACATTCCATTCCAATAAATCTTCGGGTCCATGTGTTTGTCGTTTATCAACAAAGAAGGTGGGTTCAGAACATACATTTCCATTTTCATCTTGACTACCAATCCATGCAAAATTTAGAATATTTATATCGGTATAACTATTTCCAGTATTGGTGAGGTGATATTCATCTTCGCCAAAATGAAAGCCATCATGACAATCATCACATGTACCCATATAGATATCGTCAGATGACCCCAATTCATTTGCATCCTGAGCATTAAACGTTAACGTCCATTCTTGAGAAAATAGAATGGATGTAAGTGAAAACCACAAAATAGTTAATATGAAAACGCGATTTTTCATCATGCAATTTTATAACGTGTTATAATGAGAATTCGTGACACACGTCAAAATTAATTGGAGTATTATTACTCAATCAAACAGAGTAATTGGAGGAAAGGTAAACTAATTTAGTAATGAATGTCATTTTAATAAAAGCGATTTAATTTCCAAATTCGGAATGCCACAATTAAAATTATAATGCCGATAGTGATGGATAAAAATGATAAGATTGAAATGATTACATCTTTCAATAATTCTATGACTACAGCGAAAATGATAAAACCACATCCTACTTTGGCAACGGGCTTCCAAGATTGATGTTGAGGTGATTGGAAATAGCTTCTAAAATTATTAAACTGAAATTGCATGACTAATCTTTTTTCAGTATGAATTGCAAAAATATAACCAATCTGATTTTTTGACAAGTTGGCAGTACTATAGCCATGACTTTATTTCAGATTCGGTGGGGAAGCGGTTTAACTCAAATTTTGAAAATAATAATTCCCCATCCATTTCCACTTCAAATGATCCTGTACGGGGAGGATTATTATTTCCTTCTATAATTGCTTTAGCATCATATTTTTTTATGATAGATGACACACGGTCAAATTCTGGATGATAGTTTCAGCGTTCGCAAAACTCAATATGAAATTTCATATAACCTCATTGAATAATTCTCAGTGATTCTAGTATTCCCCAAATTGCGGGAATGATGAGAACCCAACCAATTATTTTTGTAAAGTAGTCCACATCATAATTCCCTGAACGGAGTGTAATGAACTTAAATCCTACAATGGCTAATGCCACAAAAAATATAAATAATATGGTTTGTCCCATGTGTGAATTTCTGTCAGTTTTCTAATTCTTTCAAAGTACGAATACAATATTGGCTTTAAATTTGCAGTAAGAATTTCCAATATATTAAATATAAATGAGGTATTCATGTCAAAAATAAATTTAGATGGGGAGATTAAAATTCCCAAAATAAATACTCAAAAGATATGGCAAATGTTTGGACTGGTTTTCGCAGCTATTGTCATACTCAGTTCTTTTTATACCGTTGATGCCAACGAAAATGGCGTCGTAACGCGGTTAGGAAAATATCTAACTACAACCATGCCGGGACTACATTTTAAGGTTCCTATAATTGATAGCGTTGAAAAAGTAAAAGTGGACTATCAATACAAACTTGAATTTGGTTTCAAGACGGTGCGTCCAGGGGTAAAAACAAAATACTCATCCAGAAATTTTGATCACGAATCGTGGATGCTTACTGGTGATTTGAAAATTGCAGAAGTGCATTGGGTGGTTCAGTACAAAATTAGAGATGCTGCTGATTATTTATTCAAAGTTAAAAATGTAGAGAATACAATAAGAGATGTATCTGAATCCACCATGCGATTAATGATTGGTGATCGATCATTTAATGAGGTGTTGCAATCTGAAAGAAGAGCTGTTGCGGATGAAGCTACTATACATATGCAGAAAATACTTGATGAATATAATGCTGGAATTTCTGTTCAAATGGTTCAACTACAAGGTGTTGTACCGCCAACTCCTGTTGCGGACTCTTTTAATGAAGTAAATAGAGCGAAGCAGGAGCAAGAAACTTCTATCAATGAAGCCAAGCAAGAGTATAATAAGAAAATTTATAATGTTGAAGGTGAAGCCGAGAAAATTGTAAATGAAGCAAAAGGTTATGCAATTGACAGAGTGAATACAGCAAAAGGTGATGTGGCATTATTTGAAAAAGTACTGAAAGAATATAAAAAGGCACCACAAATTACAAAGGATAGAATTTATTTAGAAACTATGGAAGAAGTGCTTTCAAAGATTCCAAATAAAGTGCTGGTTTCATCTGAATTAGAAAATTTTTTACCCATGCTTAATATAAAAGGAGGTAAATAATGAAGCGGTCAATTTTTCCAATACTATTAGTTTTTTTCGTACTTGTCTTGTCTGGAGGTTTATTTGTTGTAAATGAAACAGAGCAAGCTATTACCATTCAATTTGGTAAACCCGTGGGGAAAACCATTACCGATGCAGGTCTGAATTTTAAAATTCCATTAATTCAAACAGTCATAAAGTTTGACAAACGAATTTTAGAATGGGATGGTGCAGCTAATGAAATTCCCACAAAAGATAATAAATATATTTTTATTGATGCCTTTGCACGGTGGAAAATTTCAGATGCCTTGCAGTTTTATAAATCTGCAAAAAATGAGATGATGGCACAATCCCGTTTGGATGACATAATTGATGGTGCTGTTCGTGATGAGATTTCCAACCGAAATATGGATGAAATAATCCGATCATCAGACCGGCAAATGCAAGTCCATGTTGAGGATGAGTCAGATATAACTTATGATGCTGAAGTCTTGTCTAGTAAAGGTGCACGTTTAGATATTATAGAGACAGTTCGCAAAAATGTCGAATCACGATTACTTGAATTAGATATGGGAATTGAAATTGTTGATGTTCAACTAAAACGTATAAACTATAATGAGCAGGTACAATCAAAGCTCTTTAACCGGATGATTTCTGAACAAAGTATGATAGCAGAGAAATATCGTGGTCAAGGCCAAGGTAAGAAACAAGAAATTCTGGGAATGCAAATTCAACGTGAAAAGGAAATTAGATCTGAGGCGTATCTGCAAGCACAAATAATAAAAGGTGAGGCAGATGCAGAGGCTGTAAAGATTTACGCCGATGCATTTAATAAATCCCCAGAATTTTATAATTTCCAAAAATCTTTGGAAACATATAAAAATACCATGGACTCTAGTACACAGGTTATATTGTCAACCGACGGTAAATACTTAAAGTATTTTACAAAATAGTTTGATTTAAATATGAGTATTAAAGAAAAAGGCGGTTATACATATAACCGCCTTTTTTAATAGAAATGGAGCCCCGAACAAGTTCGGGGCTCCCGCCTTCTCACCTCGCCGTCCCATGCCATCTAAGTGGCACGAGGTGATATATAAGCTTTTAAATTGAGTCCCTTGAACAGGCGTAATTTTAAAGTAAAATGATTTCAAAATGAAAGTTAATTTCATTATTTAATATATTTTTTCATGATTGTAACATTTTTGTAACAATTTTGCTTGTGTTTGACTGCAACACATCGTAACATTTGTAACTTGATAAAAGGGTAATTGCACTCTCAATTGGAGGATTGGGAGGTTAATTTTCTTGCTTGAGTATCAATAAAATAAAGTTTCTGAAGGAGGAGGGGTCTAAAAAGTGATGTACATCAAACTTTACCCCAACGTGTGAATTTGTAGTTGTTTCAAGTTTTTACAACACTTTATATTCTCCACAGAAATTTTTACTTATTAATTGAACTCCAAAGGGGGAAATTTAAATGAAAAGAATTATGAATAGAATTCTGAGAATAGCAGAAGGAGGAGAAATGAAAAGAATATTGTTAATAACTCTATTGATGTTTGGAGTATTGGTGGCTCGAAATGTTGATGATACAACAGGATGGGAGTATGAACAGTCAACTCAACAATCGTTTTATATGTTTGAAAGTTTAACGATTGATGGTGAAGATGTTTCTGCTACTGATGTAGTTGGTGCATTCAAGGATGGAACATGTGTAGGATTTACAAATGCCATTCCAACTGCAGACGGTGGTTATACCACGTTACCATTGATGGGGCAAGATGGCCCTGTTTTTGGTCTAACTGGTGGTGGTACTCCAGATGAAATCTTAATTTATGATACATCAAACGGTAGTACATTAACATTGAGTGTTAATGGTGGAATGCCAGGATGGGCAAATAATGAGATTTTAATTATAAGTGGTACTTCAAGTGCAAACAACACATTTGGTTGTACAGATGATACTGCATGTAACTATGACAGCAGTGCAACTGCAGATGATGGTTCTTGTGCAGAATTTGACTGTGCTGGCGAATGTGGTGGTTCTGCTGAAGTTGATGAATGTGGCCAATGTGGTGGCCCTGGCATCTTGCCTGGCGAATGTGACTGTGATGGAAATGTACTTGATTGTGCAGGAGAGTGTGGTGGTTCATCAGAAGAAGATGTTTGTGGTGAATGTAATGGCGACGGTTCTTCATGTTTAGGTTGTACTACATCATGTGCAGACAACTATGATGCTGATGCGGTTTGGGACAATGGTTCTCAATGTGAATACACTGTGCCCGGTGTTTCAAATGCTGCTGCTGCTTCTGGTCCATCTCGTGTGATTTTATCTTGGGATGCACCTGCACTTATGTGTGATGCTGCATATAGCTATGAAGTGTATGATGCTAATGGTGATTATGTAAAATCTACTAGCTCTACTACGACGCAAGTGGTTGGATTAGAAGCTGGTGTTGAACACTGCTTTAGCGTTGTTGCTACTAATGAATTTGGTTCTTCAGTTAACTCTGCTTTAGCTTGTGCTGTTGCAGAAGCATCTGAAGGTATTTCTTGGGGACTTCAATTAACTGCAACTATAAATGGATGGGGTTCTTTTGAAGTATCTGATTCAAACAACAAATTAGGTGTGGCGCCTGCAGGTACCTATGGGTATGATTCTGCATTTGATGTGCCAGAGCCTCCAGTGAATGGAAACTATATTTCATTGTATTTCCCACATTCAGAATGGGATTCACAATGGGGTGATAATTTTACTCAGGACGTTGTTACTGAAGATGATGAATTCTTTGAACATAATATTACTACATGGGATGTTGAGATTATTTCAAATATGTCAGGTGATGCATCTGTATCATTTGATTACTTGAATACACCTCTTGGCGTACCAATGTATGTAGAAGTTTTAAACTTAGATGATGATGCAGACAGTGAATTCCATTCAATTTCTGATGGTTCATCTGTTGAATTTTTCTTGGCTCAAGGTGTAATGCAAAGTTTAAGAGTGCATATTGGTAATGTTGTACCTACTGTTGGTGCGTCTTCATTAAGTGCTGATGGCGGTGACAGATCAATTGCATTGAGCTGGGATGCTGCTGCAGGTTTATACCCTGCATCATCTTATAAAGTATATCGTGAAGGTGCTGACAATGTTGACGGATTGTCTGGACTTTCTTATCTTGATGATGAAGATCGTGAAGGTCATGAGGGTCAAGGATTGCTTTATGAGTCAACTTGGAATTATACATTAACAGCATTTAACGATGCTGGTGAGTCAACTGATGGATATAGTATTAGAACATCTGGCGGTGCGCAAGTAAATATTGCAGGCACACAATCTGATGCTTCTGCTACTACAGATGATAACTTGGATCCAGTTTCAGTTGTAGCTCATGTTGAATCTGAAGATGGTACAAACTTAGGTGCTGGTCATTATGAAATTCCTCATAACGGAAGCCCTGATGCTAATGAAATTACCATCCATATTGATGGTTCAGGTTCTCATGATGATGATGAATTTGATTCTGTTAGTTCGTTTGCATGGACACAAACTGATGGTCCAGAATCTTTATCTCTATCTGGTGCTGATTCAGACGATGTTAGTTTTACAATAAGCAATCCACATGATGGCGATACAAAGTCATTCTCATTAAACTTACATGTTACTGCAGACTATCCGGTGCGTGGTGGTTCCGCTACTCGTAGTAGTGATGCCTCTATTTCTGTAAGTATTGATGATGAGCCAAATGCTGACCCTGTTGCAGCTTCTGGTTTAGATTTAATTGTTGCCGGTGATGGTGCGTCTGACTTAACCATGGGAGATAATCATAACTCAGATGGTAATGACTATGATGCAGGTGATCAATTATGGTATGTACCTCATGATGGTGACACAGAATCATCTACTGCATCACTATCATTTGATGCTTCAAGCTCATCTGATGCTGATGGTGATGATCTTTCCTATGAGTTTAAATTGATTGCAGGTGAAATTGAAGGATTTTCATTCTCAGATTTAAATGACAATGGTGACTATGACTTAGGTGAACCATTCGAATTGGATGGTGGTGATGAAATATATGTAACTGAATTAGATGCTTCATCTGATATTACATATGATGACAATTTGCCTGCTGATATATATGTAGTTAAAATGATTGTTACTGATGCTTATGGTGACAGTGATGAATCTTCAATTGTTGTTGGTGTTGAAGCTGAAAGAAATGCTGGACCAAGTGTATCAGTTGGTGATGACCAAGAATGGTACATGAATACAGATGAAGATGCTAAAGATATTTCTATGTCAGCACATTCAGTTGATGATAGTGATGGTGATGAATTAGCATACAGCTGGTCATATGATGGCCCTGGAAATGATGGTGGTCAAGCCTCAACAAGTGGTGAGCTTCCAGATTATCCTGCGCTTGACAATGACCAAGCCCTTGTTGAAGGTTCTCATACCTTCACATTGACAGCAACCGATAATTACGGTGCATCTGCTGAAGCATCATTTTCAATTTCAATTTATAATGAACCAGGTGCAGTTGCACCAACATCATTAGCAATTGATGATCCTTATAATGCATTTAAGCATATTAAGATTGAGTGGAGTGAAGGCGTACTCGATCGTTCTGACTTCACAAATAGTAATGGTGAAGAAATCTATACTGGAAGCTTAAACAACACTGAATATTTTGTTGTTTATCTAAATGGCGAAGCAGTAGCTACTTATGATAATGATCAAGGTGATGGTGCAGTTTATTCACACCATGAAGAATCATTAGCTGCTGATTCAGATTATGATTTTGTAGTAGAAGCTTATAACAGTGATGACACTGGTGCTGCTTCTGATGCAACATCACATCACACACATGCTAGACCTACAGTAACTGTATTAAATCCAAATGGTGGAGAAATTCATACATTTGATGATGCTCGTTTTGATAACGATGAATATGCAGTTGAATTTACAACAACTAATGATCGATTCATTTCTTCTATAGATATTGAATTCTTAGGTCAAAATGGTTGGGTAGCTGAAGATGATGACGAAGGCTCTATCTCTGGTAGTGCTGATGGTGATGATAATGGGTCATATTCGGCTTCAGTTGATTCAGATGGTTCTGAAATTTACTATGATGGTAAAATCAGAATTACGGTAACTGATATTGGTGATTTTAATGGTGACAATAAAGAGGGTAATAATGATGCCAGTGATGGTTCATTTTCTTTAGCTGCACACGCACTTTCTAAGTCATTCTCAGAAGGATGGCATCTATTTGGCTCAGCTATGGATGTTGGTGGTGCAAGTAGTACTTTAATGAACGATAATGTCGGTTCGTTGGGAACTTGGGGTGCTGACTGGTTAGCCTTTGATTCTAATAGTGCATATGAAGACTTAAACCTAAATCACGGTGAAGGATTCTACCTTGCATTGACTAATTCATCAAGTGGCTTACTTTCACTTGAATATGGTCAGCCTGTAACTGGTGATCCAGGTAATGGCGATGATTTCTCTTCATTAGACTTGTCTCATGGATGGAATTTGATTGCGAATCCTCTAGTAACAGAAGTTGATAAAGGTGATATCCAAGTAAGTTACGATGGTGTATCTTTAGGTTGGGAAGCTGCAGTTGATGCGGGTTGGGTTGCTCCAACAATTAATGGTTGGTTTGGTGATTCTCACTTCCCATATAACCGCTTACAACCATGGGGTGGTTACTGGATTAATACATCAAGAGATCTTTCTTTAAGTTTTGCTCCAACAGAGTCTGGACTTGCAAGAGAAGCATCTGAAGATGTATGGGCATTATCAGTACATGCTAAAGATGTAGCAGGAAATGCTACTGGTGACTATATCACTATTGCATTGTCTGAAGATGCAACATCATCATTCAAATTTGGTGAAGATGAATTTGATATGCCAAATCCATCATCTGCATCAATGATTGATATGTACATTGATAACTCAGATTGGATGAGTACTAAAGATGAAAATGGTGTAGAAGTTAATATGCCATATTTCTTCAAAGATGTTAAATCAACTAATTATGATGAATATGAAGCATGGAATATTTCTGCCGATAAATATAATGTAGAAAATGCTATTGAATTATCATGGAACGCACCTGTTGCATTGGATGCTGATGTATCTTTAATTGTTGACGGTGAAGTGATTGATATGAAAGTTGAAACATCTGTTGAAATTGATAATGCTGAAAATATGACAATTGTTGTGGGTAATGTAAATTCATTCTTGAATCCAGTACCTGATAACTTTGCATTAAGTTCAGCTTATCCAAATCCATTTAACCCAACAACTAGTTTAAACCTAGATCTAAACCAAGATGGATTTGTATCTGTTAAGGTTTACAATGTAGTAGGTCAAGTTGTAGCTGAATTGGTTAATGGACATATGAATGCTGGTTATCACACAATTCAATGGAACGCAGGAAATGTATCTAGTGGTATGTATCTTGTTCAAGTTGAAGCAGGTGATAATATCGCAACTCAAAAACTAATGTTATTGAAATAAGTATATTCAATATTATTTGCATGGAAGCCCTCCATTGTGAGGGCTTCTGTGTATATTAAAGATTTTAAATGCTTTCTTTAGTTGTGACAATAGTCACAATTTTCGTAAAATTGAGGGGATTGTATTAGTTTGTGATTCTTTTCATAAAATTATATAGGTTAGAATTCTTAATTTTCCGTCGGTAAAAGCAAAGTGAATTGCTTAAAAAATAGTATGTTAGCAAGGGAAATCGCTGTTCAAAAAAGATAATGAATAAGTTAGGGCTTATATTATCCATTGTATTGCTCATGAATTTTACATGGGCAGATGAAGTCGGATGCACCGATCAGGATGCCTGTAATTTTGATCCTGAAGCCATTACTGATGATGGTAGCTGTGAATATCCAGACCAATATTACGATTGCGACAACAATTGTCTACATGACATTGATGAAGATTTAATTTGTGATGAATTGGAAATCGGTGGTTGTACGGATTCAGTTGCGTGTAATTTCAATGAATATGCAACCGAAGAAGATGATAGCTGTGAATATCCTGAAGAAGAATATTTGGAATGCGATGGCAATTGTTTAAATGATGTAGATGAAGATTTAGTCTGCGATGAATTAGAACTCGGTGGTTGTACAGATTCAGTTGCGTGTAATTTCAATGAAAATGCAACCGAAGAAAATGGTAGCTGTGAATATCCTGAAGAAGAATATTTGGATTGCGATGGCAATTGTTT
>CAYQPE010000023.1:0-6768 GCA_964419445.1 uncultured bacterium | reverse complement strand
ATGGTAGCTGTGAATATCCTGAAGAAGAATATTTGGATTGCGATGGCAATTGTTTAAATGACATTGATGAAGATTTAGTTTGCGATGAATTTGAAATTATGGGTTGCATGGAATTAAACTCGTGCGACTATGATTACCTTGCTACAGACCCAGATGAATGTGATGGTAGCCCTGGAATATTAGCAGATTTAAGTATTTTTACATTTGAAAACGAAAATAAAATCCACATTGAATGGACCCAGCCCTGCGGACTTGGTAATATTTTTGCTTATTATATAGAGGGGAATCTTGATGGAGAAGATGTAAGTATTAGTGTTTCATCTCCCTTTATTTTAGATAGTTTAAGTTGGTCTACCACCTATAGTTTAAATATAAGAACTCAATCTGAATTTGGTGAATCATTAACACCACTATCTTTCGAAATTGGCCCAGAAAGCATTCCAGAAAAAGTAGAGAATGTAACAGCCACTCCCGGTGAAGCTAGTTTATTATTAAGTTGGAATAGTACAGCACACACTTCTAGTTATAATATTTATAAGGATGAAGTTTTAGAGTCAATTGTTTCAGCTGCTGATACATCCTACAATGCTCAAAATTTATTTACCAGTACAAATTATACTTTTTCAGTTTCAGCATCAAATAGTGAGGGGTATGAAGGTGAAGCCTCAGATGAAGTGACTTATCAAGTTTTACCAATATATGAAGTAACTGAGTTTGAGACTATATCTGGAGCAGGTTTTGTATCATTTATATGGGAAACGCCGCAATCCTATGCGGAAGATTCTAATTATATATTTACAATATTTGATGGTAACGATAACATTTTAACATCTGATTTTGATGGTAATGAAATTACAATAGATGACCTTGAAGATGATGAAGAAAGTTGTATACGAATTATTGCAAGTCATCAATATGGTGATTCCATGCCATCAGATTTAATTTGCGAAAATGCAGACATCCCTCCTGCAAATCCTGTTGAAGGATTGATCCTTTCTGCAGGCGAAGGTGAAATAGTATTAAATTGGATGCCACATCCTCAATATCCAAATTTTAGTATTTATAGAAATGGTGAATTAATCGTTGAGAATCAATGGTTTGGATTCGGTGCTGGAAGCTATACTGATAGTAATTTATTAGCAAGCTCTATAAATGAGTATGTTGTACTAGCAATTAACCCTAATGGGGTAGAAGGTGAAGCACATGATCCGGTTTCCTCTACAGTTCTCCCCCTACCGACAGTAGAGAGTTTTAACTCAGAATCAAGTAATGGTCGTGTAATCTTACAATGGTCACCCCCTGAATTATATGCTGATAATGGATTCACATATGAAGTTGTTAATTTAGAAAATGAAGTTATTCTATCACTGGCAGATACTTTAGTTCATATTCCCAATTTAGATGAAAATATAGAATACTGTTTCGCAATCAACTCAGTTTCAACAGGTGGTTATGGAACCTCAACTAGCTCAGAATTTGCATGTGCAACACCAGAGTCCCCTTATGGAGAGCAATTAGAGTGGGGAATTCAAATAGTAACAGAATTTATTGGATTCAGCGGTGAAGAATTGGAATCAGATGAGTACAATCTCATTGGTGTAGATGATGCAGCCAATGACCAATTAGACGAATTAGATTTCCAAGAGCCACCACATTTTGGTAATTATGTTTCATTATTTTTTCCACATCCTGAATGGGGGAATTTTATTGGTAATCAGCTTATTGAAAAATATACACAGGACATTCGTGAAAATGTGGACCTGTCTTCATCGGTAATTGAATGGAATGCTCAGCTTGAAACCAATACTTATGGATTCCCAAAACTAACGTTTTACTTTGTTAATAATGCCGGTGGGAATACGGTATATCTTTTTTATAATGATACTTTTCAAAAAATTGAAGATGGACAACAAGTCGATTTGGGATACTTAGGTCCTGGCACTCGTGATGATTTACAAATTATTGTTGGGAATGCAATACCAGAGCCTCCAATTAATTTAGCAGGAGAAGGGAACTATAGAGAGGCTACAATCCAATGGGAAGATCCTTGTTGTCAATCAGGATTGAAACAGTACCCCGCTGAAAGTTTTAATATATGGAGAAATGGTGAGCTTGTTGCCGAAAGTGTATCTGGGACAAGTTATACCGATAGAGGTTTAGATTATTCTACATTTTATACCTATGAAGTTTCAGCTGTAAATATTGCAGGAGAGGGTGAAAAGTCTGCTCAAGTATTGGAATTAATAACATTAGAAAATAGAATGCCCATTGCCAATGCTGGTGAAAATTTGATTTATTATGATTTAGTAGATGATGATGAGGTGAGCGTTGATATTACCCTTCCGTTTAATGAGGATTTCACTCATGTAAACAAATCATTAGATCCAGATAATTTTTATGAAGAAAACTCTGATGTATTTGAGTATTTACCTCATTTAGACGAATTAACATATTCCTGGACATCGGCATCTGAAAATGAGTTTGTTGAAGCTACATTTAGTACATATATTGGAAATCTTGGTATAAAAGGGTTTGAACTTGAAGTAAATGACGGAACATCTTTATCCGCTCCAGACTCTGTTTATATAAATATATTAGAAGCTCCAAAGCCGGCAAAAGTTGATAGCATCGTTGCATCTTCTGATTTGTATTTTATTAATTTACATTGGATTGAATCTCATTTCACGGGTGAATCCTATATGGATTTAAATAATAATGGTCAATGGGATGATTTTGAATATTTTGAAGATTGCGGTTTTGACAACCTTTGTCCTGGTGATTTAGGATACACATATTCAGACCAAGGTGAAGGTACAGGTACTTGGGAATTTGATGATACTAATGAAAATGGCTGGCATGACTTTACTGATTTAAATGGTAATGGACTTTGGGATCAGGGTGAAGGTGAGCAATTTGAATATTGGGTTGATGAATCAAATGATGGGCATTGGAATGATGCTGAGCCCTTTGTAGATGAGCCAAATGATGATGGACTTTATAATGGCGAATATGACGGCGGAAATAATCCAAGGCCACCATATTTTGGTTTAAGTATTAATGATGCTGACGATACTTTTGCAAGTTATTATAAAATTTTAAGAGATGATTTACCCATATTAGATGTAGTAGACCCCCAACTTGCCAATGATGGAGATTTATTTGAGCAATTTGAAATAGTAGATGAAGATTTAGAGCCATCCACTGAATATTGCTATAAAATTTTAGCATGTAATTTTAATGATCAATGTGAGTACTCTGATGAAGTATGTATTTATACTAAAGATAGACCTTCTGTGACAGTGGTCTCTCCAAATGGAGCAGAAATTATTGGTCGAGGAACTTTAGATATTGAATTGGAATTTGAGAATGTAGAATCCATTAGTCATCTTGATTTATATATTTCCTATAATGGAGATTTTGAAGATGATGCTCAGTCCCAGATACTATTATCAACAGATGATATATACACAATTTATGAAGATATTGATCCATCCAATATACATGGGTTTTCAGATGAAGTAAAAATTAGAGCTCAAATTACCGATGTAGGTGGATATACTTTTGGTAATGGTGGTGATTTAGCCCAGTATATGGATGAAAATGATAATCAGTTTATAATTACCGAAAATCAATTGGAGGATAATTTCCAAGGTGGATGGCATTTATTTGGCAGTCCACTGGGTATGGGTGATGAAAATTTTGATGAAATTATAAATTATTCTGGAATAAATCCTGGGACATGGATGGCTATCAATCAGGATGGTGAATATCAAGACTTGAGTTTAAACTCTGGTGAAGGGTATTATTTCTGGCTCCTTAACTCTTCAAACATGCTATTAAATGGTGATTTATTTTCACAATATGACATTCCTTTAGAATACGGTTGGAATTTAATATCAGTACCTCTCATCAAGTCAATAGAAGTAGGATCTTTCGATATCATTGATGTAAATGGTGATTTATATTCATGGAGTGAAGCCGTTGAGAGCCAATTAATTAGCAATATCTTATTAGGGTTTGATAATGAATTAGCTACACATATTCCAATAAATTCATCTGAACCATTTAAGGGATATTGGGTATATGCACATGAATCATCTCTAACTTTAAGTGTCGAAAATAAATTAGATTATATTCCTGAAAGCAATGACGATCCTTCTCATTGGAGATTGAAATTAAAATCACGTGCTTTTGGTGCAAATGTTGAAAGTTTCGGAGATTATATTGAAGTTGGTTTTAATGAATTCGCCTCTAATGGGTTTAACAAAGGTGAAGATGTATACCATCTTCCATTTAATTCTTTATTGCAACCCTATACCTTATTAAAAATTGATAATACTCAATGGTCAGATGAGTTCTCATTAGATTCTGAACATTTTATGAGAGATATTCAAACTTCACATGACACATTATACGTTTGGAATCTAATCGGAGAGTCACTAAATATTCATCATCCAGTTTCGAACCCAGATAATGAAGTAGTATTGTCTTGGGAGATGGATGATCTCAGCGATGATTATAGCATTACGCTATTTGTAGGTGAAGACCCAATTGACATGAGAACGCAAAATGGGGATCAGGTTAAAGTATCTGCAGAGCAATTCGCAAATTTATCTATTGAGGTAAAATTATTGAACTATGTTTCTGGCTGTAGTAGTAGTAATGCATGCAATTATTATTGTTTGACAAATATTGATTGTGATGGTGATCAGCTTCCAGATAATTTTTACGATGATGGTAGTTGTGACTTTGATTCATGCTCAGGATGTAGTGATGAAAATGCATCAAACTATAATCCTCATTCAGTAACCGAAGACCTGAGCGGATGTGAATATGTTCCATCTATATTATTACCACTTATAGAGGATAACATTTATCCAGAAAGTGAAATAGCAAATAGAGTTCCTGTTAATCTATATAATTATGATGAAGAGTATTTATATGGTATTGAGCTACAATTTAATATTGACCCTGAAAAAGTGATAGTTTCTGATGTAGATATTACTAACGGCATTTTTGGTGATGGTTTAGCAAGTGTAAATGAAGAGGATGATATTAACGCATCCTACAATTTGATTTGGGGTTATACCTCAGAGGTACAAGATGTGTTAGGTATTGTTATTTATGCTACTGGTGATCCTATAAACCCAGAAGGAATTAGTCATATTTTTGATTTAATAGTTGATGTTACTGGAGATGTTGGTGAACAGGTTACCCTTGATTTCCAAATGTCTAAATTGAATTTATCAGATGTAAATTCGAATCTTATCAAATTAAATATAGTTAAAGGTATGTTTGAAGTTGATGGTCAAGTTCAATACTATGCTGATGATTCTATTCCAGTGCATGATGTAGATTTGGATATTATAGGTATTTCAGAATTGACTGAAAGAGATACCTCATATTCTACAAATACAAATAGTTCTGGGCAATTTATCATTCCACAACTACTACGTGGTGATTATTTAAGTGTGATAAATAAATCTGACAATTCGGTTCAAGGGCTATCTGCTGTTGATGCTTCAAGAATTGCGCGACATCAAATTGGATTATACTCATTTACACAAGAACAGCTATATGCCGCCGACGCTGACTTAAATGGTGATGTTAATGCCTTTGATGCTGCACGTATTGCTCGGTATTTGGTAGGTATAATTAGTCAACTCAATTCCCAGTTATTACATTGGAGATTCGTCCCTGAATCCAATAATAATATTTCAACATTTGACCCATCATTTATTTCAGTATTGTTTGATGGGAATAATAATGATATCCTCGATTTTGAATATCCATTAAACTGGATATTTGACCCCACTTTAGTTGATATGGCTGTTTTGGATAGTACTGAAGCAATGATTGATGCGCTCTCAGAAATTAATAGTTCAGATGTTGAGGATTATTTTAATGCAGATGGTCTTTCAACTATTGTAGAAAATGTAGATAATCAAATTATTACTGCATATAGAATCGGTGATGTTGATGGTGATTGGTATGATGATAGAGATCGTTTATCAAGAGAAGCACATGAGGGGCATTATCAAATTAGTGGAATTGATGAGGTTATTAGAATTCCTCTTTATAAAGATGGGGAAGCCTTTATAGAAGGTATTGATGTGGAAATTGCTTTTGACGAAGAAGTTTTAGAGTTTGTGGGATTTGATTGGGAATCTGCAACTATAAGTCAAAATGATTTTTCAATTTTAGAAAATAGAGAATGGGGAATATATAATTGTATCGCATATGCGACACAACACCTCCAAAACCAAAATGGTATTTTAGGTTATGCAAATTTCAATTTAAAAGAAGATGTAGTAACAACTATCGAATTAAGTACCAATAAAATCAATGGTGCATTGGATAACCACTTTGGATTCCAATTGATCGATGAAAACATGTTTGATATTGTTCAATCTGTGGATATTTCAATAAATGAGATTCCTCAAACATTCGAATTAAGTCAAAATTATCCAAATCCATTTAATCCTACTACGGCGATTCCATTTGCTTTACCAGAAGAAAGTATGGTCAGTATAAAGGTTTATGATTTGCAAGGCCGTCTCGTATTAGAATTATTAAACGAAGTAATGGATATTGGATATCATCAACTTAACTGGGATGCATCATCCATTGCAAGTGGCGTTTACTTCATTAAACTTGATGCAAATTCATTAAATAGTAATAAAACATTTAATAAAACACAAAAAGCTCTCCTCGTAAAATAGGCAATTCTAAAATTGTCAAATATTGTTACAAGTATTTCACTTGAAC
>CAYQPE010000022.1:0-21603 GCA_964419445.1 uncultured bacterium | reverse complement strand
CATTTAGAATTGAATCTACACTGGTTTGAATATTTGTTAAATTTAACTTATTTTTAGCAGAAACTATTTTAATATTATAAGTTGTCCCCATTGTATGGCCTTGCAGATGATATTCATCTACTTGGCTACATGAAAATAGGATAAATAAACTAAAAAGAAAGCTCGATTTTAGAAATCGAACTTTCTTTGTGCAATCTTGAATTAAATTATATTTATTATTCAATTAAAATTTATCGTAAGCAATCATGTCAGGCTCAACACCAAGACTGTATAACATATTTTCTACAGCATCAATCATTGGAGGCGGACCACACATATAATATTCAATTTCGGTAGGGTCATCATGATTTTTCAAATATTCTTCTAATAATACTGTGTGAATGAATCCAGTTGGACCATCCCAATTGTCTTCAGGCATTGGATCCGATAAAGCTACAGTATATTTAAAGTTATCAAATTTGCTTTTAATATCAATAAAATCATCATCATAGAACATTTCACGTTTAGAACGAGCACCATACCAAAAACTTACTTTTCTATCGGTATTCATAGTATGAAAGAGATGAAAAAGGTGTGAGCGCATTGGCGCCATTCCAGCACCACCGCCAATATATACCATTTCTCTCTTTGATTCTTCTTTTATAAAGAACTCACCGTATGGACCTGAAATTGTTACTTTATCGCCTGGTTTTAAATTAAAAATATAAGATGATGAAATTCCTGGAGGAACATCATTCCATAGTGGTGGAGGCGGTGTAGCAATACGTACATTTAGCATCACTCGGTTGCCTTCAGCAGGATGATTTGCCATTGAATAAGCTCTAAAAATTGGCTCATCATTATTACATGTTAAATCCCAAATGTTAAACTTATCCCAATCAGGATGATACTCATCTTCAATATCAAAATCCTTAAAATTGATATTATATTTTGGAATATCGATTTGGATATAACCACCAGCTTTAAAGTTTAAAGTTTCTCCTTCAGGAAGTTCTAATAATAGTTCCTTAATAAAGGTAGCAACATTATGGTTTGATTTGACAGTGCATTCCCATTTCCTGATATTAAAAATTTCATCTGGAATTGAAATATCCATATCTTCTTTTACTTTAACCTGGCAAGCTAATCGCCAATCATCTTTTGCTTCTTTTCTGGAAATATGGCTTAATTCTGTTGGTAAAATTTGTCCACCACCTGATTTAACTTGGCAAACACACATGGCACAAGTACCACCACCACCACATGCTGAAGGAAGGAAAATATTTTGTGATGCCAAAGCATTTAGCAATGTTCCACCTGGTTTTAATGTTGGAGATTTTTCCTGATCATCATTGATTAGAATTTTAACATCACCTTGTGGAAGTAATTTTTTTTCAGCAATGGAAAGCAAAAACACTAAAATTAAAATCACTGAAGTAAAAACGAGAATACTGGTAAAAACAATCATTTAATAAATCCTATTAAAGCTGAATACCGGAAAATGATAAATATGCCATTGAAATTAACCCTGTCAATATCATAGTTATTCCAAGACCTTTTAAACCATTAGGTACATTTGAATATTTTAATTTAAAACGAATAGCAGCCATAGTTACAATTGCTAAAGCAAATCCTGCGCCTGAACTAATTCCAAACACAACAGATTCAGGTAAATTATAGCCTCTCTCAGCCATGAAAAGTGACGATCCTAAAATTGCACAGTTTACAGCAATCAAGGGTAAAAATATACCTAATGAGTTATAAAGCGCTGGACTAAACTTATCTAATAGCATCTCAACAAGTTGAACTGATGCTGCGATTGTTGCAATAAATGTGATAAATGTTAAGAATTGTAAATCGATATCTTCCATTCCAGGAATACCAGTCCATGTTAACGCTCCAGGATTTAAGAGGTATGTTTTTATGAGCCAGTTTAATGGCACAGTAATTCCATTTACAAATATAACTGCTATTCCTAATCCTATGGATGTCTCAATTTTTTTGGAAATAGCAAGGAATGAACACATCCCCAAAAAGTATGCAAGGAGGATATTCTCAATAAAAATTGACTTCGTTGCAAGGCTTATATAATGTTCTAAAATTTCTACCATGATTATTCCTCAGTATAATTGGTATATGTTCGTTGAGCCCAAATTAAAAGTCCAAGAACTATAAATGCTCCTGGAGCTAAAAGCATTAATCCATTATTCACATACCATCCACCATTTTCTACATATATAGAAGATGGAATAAGTTGGAAATTTAGTAGTGAACCGCTCCCTAATAATTCACGAACTGCTGAAACTATAACCAATACAATCCCATACCCTAGACTATTTGCTACACCATCAATAAAAGAATCTTTCGGATTATTTTGCATTGCAAATGCTTCAGCACGCCCCATCACAATACAGTTAGTAATAATTAAACCAACGAATACGGAAAGCTGTTTACTAACATCAAATAGAAAGGCTTTAAGCATTTGATCTGCCAGTATCACTAATGATGCGATAACTGTAAGCTGTACGATAATTCTTACATTTGATGGAATTTTGCTTCTCAATAATGAAATAATTGTATTTGATAAAGATAATACAAAAGTAAGTGCTAATAGCATTACTAAAGCTTGTTCAACTTTAACAGTTACAGCAAGAGCTGAGCAAATTCCTAAAACTTGTTTGGTAATTGGGTTACTGTCTACTAAAGGATCAGTAAAAATTCTACTTTTAGCTGAACTCATTAATTTGCTCCTATATTTTGTTTATGTAGATAAACAGAATATTTATTTAAATCATGTTTCAATAAATCAGTAACACCCCTACTGGTTATAGTCGCACCGCTAATTCCATCAACAGCATGAATATTATCCCCAGATTTTCCTTTAACTACCTCTATAGAAACCAATTCACCTGATTGATTATTAATTTTTTTCCCTAAAAAGTTATTCTGGAACCAATCTTTTTCAATTTCAGCACCAAGCCCTGGTGTTTCACCATGATTGTAAAATGTAATACCCTTTACAGTATTAAAATCAGAATCTAAAGCAAAATAGCCAAATAATGTAGACCATAACCCCTTACCTGAAATTGGTAATATTATAGCTTCTGGCGTAGCTGATTTAAATAATGGTAAATATTCAATTCCATTGTTTGTATAATTTGAATAACCATTTACCTTATCAAGCGTCAACTCTAGATCATCAAAATTTAATTGGCTTTGAATCACTCCATTTACATCAAGGACTAGCTCTTTAATTCCAGATTTATAAGTATCAATTATTTCATTTGATGTCATCGAGTTAACATCAATACCAATACATTTTAGGATGTTTTTCTTTTTATCAACCTCTACATTAAAGGCTTGTCGAGATGCCAACTGTGTAGATGCTAATGAAAGTAAAAAACTAGATACCACAGTAATTATGGTAATAAAAATAAAAGGATTTTGTTTTTTAGGCATTTCGTCTTAACCTTCTATTAATATTTGATTTCATTACGAAATAGTCAAATAATGGCGCAAAAGCATTTGCAAATAATATTGCAAGCATCATTCCCTCAGGATATGCCGGATTTACAGAACGAATAATTACACACATAAATCCAATTAACAAACCATAATACCAACGCCCTCTATCAGTTTGGGCACTTGAAACAGGATCCGTTGCCATAAACACCATACCAAATGCAAAGCCACCCATAACAAAGTGGTAAGTTGGAGGTAAATATAACATGGGATTTGTACTGCCAATCATTGTTGCCATATATGTCATTCCTTCAGCAGTCACAACCATTCCAATAGTAGTTGCAAGCATGATTCTCCAGCTACCAATTCCCATTATTAGTAATATTGCTGCACCTATAAGAATTGCAAGGGTTGACGTTTCACCAATGGAACCCGGAATGAACCCATAAAACATTTTTTCCCATGTAAATTCACCCAATAGCTGTAATGGTGCATTTGTTGCCTCAGAGGTTGCACGTAAAAGTGGAGTTGCACCAGACATTGCATCTACTGTCCATACCTTATCTCCAGACATGGATGCAGGGTAAGCAAAAAATAAAAATGCACGCGCAATTAATGCTGGATTAAAAATATTATATCCAGTTCCACCGAATATTTCTTTTCCAATAACAACACCAAATGAAGTAGCAATGGCAACCATCCATAATGGAATTGCTGGAGGTAATACTAATGGTATAAGAAAACCTGTAACAAGGAAACCTTCATTAATTTCATGCCCCCTTGAAACTGCAAATACAACTTCCCAAAATCCACCGACTGTAAATACTACTGCATATATTGGTAGTACAGTCATTAACCCTGCAAAAAAATGAGTCCAAAAATCAAAGTTTATATTCTCAAATGTTACTCCAGGTACATGCAATGCTTCTTGCAGACCCACATTATATGTACCAAAAAAGAATGCTGGTAACAATGCTAAAACCACAATAACCATAGAACGTTTTAAATCTATAGCATCACGAACATGAGGTGCATTTTTAGTATTTTCCAATGGTGTATATAAAAATGTATCAATCATTTCATACATTGGATAAAATTTCTTCAATTTACCATCATTAACAAAATGAGGTTCAATTTTATCAAGAATATTTCTTAAAAATTTCATTAACCCTCCTGCTCTGCGAATTGAAGTCCATCGCTAATGATTTTTGAAACATCTGTTTTTGATTGACACACAAATGAGCATAATGCAAAATCCTCAGGGTCACATTCATATATCCCAAGCTTTTCCATTTCTTCAATATCTCTAGCTAAAATACTTTTTATTAAAAACTCAGGAAGAATATCCATTGGTAAAACTTTTTCCCATCTTCCAAATGATATTATTGCACGATGACTACCATTCATAGTAGTTGAAAGATTTGCATTTTTTTGGGGAAACAAAGATGACAAAAAAGTTCTAGATAAAGTATATTTTTTAATTCCAGGCATTGCCCAACCCAAAAATTCACGTTGAGATTCTTCTGGAATTTGAGTAATCTGATGATGATAAAAACCTAATGAATCATTGATAGTACGAGTTACACCGGATAAAACATCACCGCTTATTATTCTAACATTTGTACCATCGGTTGTAGAATCAAGAATATTCTTTATGGATGTCCCTTTTAGAACCTTATAATGAGCCGGTTTTATCGCTGAAGCCCCACCAACACTAATAATTTTATGAGTTGAATATTCTCCAGTGTTGAAATACTTTCCAATTTCAACAACATTTTGTGGATCAAGATACCAAACTACATCATCCCTGTTCTTTATTGGTGATATATGATGAATTTGCACGCCCACATTTCCGGCAGGATGAGGTCCGGTAAATTTATGAAGTTGTACATTCTTTGCATTTAGTAATGTTGAATTTGTTTCATCTGCACTGATGGATAAATGTAATTTTCCAGAAGTAAGTTTTGATAAAACCTCTAATCCCTTTTGAAAACTTTCCTCATTGTCTTTTAGAATTAATGCTAAATTTGGAGCAAATGGTGATGTATTATATGCAGATATAAAAATATCACGAGGTAAATTTTCAGGATTTGCAATTTTTGAAAATGGTCTTGCTCTAAGTGATGGCCAAAGTCCACTTTCTAATAATTTTTCTATAATTTCATCAGTAGAATCAACTTCTATAGCAGATGTTGTTTGCTCAACTGAATCTACACCAATAATGATTTTATTTATAACTCTGCGTTCACCAAATTCAATGTCATTAATTTTACCATTGACAGGTGATACAAATTTTACTTTTTCATTAAGTTTATCATAAAATAAAGCAGTACCAATACTTACGGTATCTCCAGCTTTAACGAGCAATTTAGGCTTAATTCCAGCAAAATCATTTGGTTGAATTAAAATATGGTCAGGTGTAGAAATTGAATTCAATTCATCACTGGGATGACCAACCAATTTAAGATTATGACCTTTTTTTAAATTAAAATTTGCCATTTATCTTGACTTTTCCTTTAATCTAGATTTTCGAATTTCATTTCGAATTTCCGCTTCTTTAAATCTTCTTTTCTCCTCATCTGTTTGGGGATGTACCGCGCAAACAGTTGTAGGTTTTCTATTTTCATCTAAAGAAACAAATGTTAAATATGCAGATGCCGTATGATTTATTTCACCAGAAATTGGATTTTCAGATTCTATTCGAACTCCAACTTCCATGGAAGATTTACCCGTATAATTCACAGATGATTTTAAAATTAAAATATCACCCATTTTAGCTGGTGCTAAAAAATTCAATCTATCTACAGATGCTGTAACAACAGGTGTACGTGCATGTTTGTATGCCGACATTGCTGCACAAATATCCATTAGATGCATTACTTTACCACCGAGAATATTGCCTAAAACATTTGTATCGTTTGGCAATACTAATTCATGCATTACCACGATACTATTAGTTACAGGCTTACTCTGCACTAATTAACTATTCCAAAAAGATAATGAACGGTTTATAAAATCAAGCAAAGGTGTCCAATAAAAATAGAACAATAAACTTTGCGCTGAGAATACAATAGCAGTCCATTTTATAAAAGGGTTGGCTACAATAGGTTCTGTGTCAAAAGATTCGTCATCATTTATGAAGTACATACTCTTAACAATTTTAAAATAATAATATAGAGCAACAACACTGTTAATAATAGCAATTACTGCAAGCCAATAAAATGATTGTTCTCTAAATAAATTCGCTAATAAATAAAATTTTCCAATATATCCAGCCGTTGGAGGTAATCCTGCTAGCGATACTAATGCAATAACCATAAAAGCAGAGATAACTGGATTGCGATAGCCCAAGCCTTTATAGTCCTCTATATTTTCTGCATTAAGATTATTTTTAGCAATAATTGCCACAAGGAATGCAGATAAATTCATAAACAGATAAATCACTACATAGAGTAATATAGATTCTAATGCTTTAGTCCCAATTGATGTAAAGCCTATTAGCAAAAATCCAACATGTGAAATACTTGAATAAGCTAATAGTCGTTTTACATTATTTTGGTGTAATGCTAAAAAGTTTCCAACTGTCATTGTCAGTGCAGATAGTACAGCAAATATCAACGGCCATTGAATATTAAATAAAACTGAATCAGATTCAAGAGAAGATCCATTTGTAAATAATGTATAGAAAACTCTAATCAAGATAGCAATACCAGCAGCTTTAGGTGCTATAGAGAAAAATGCAGTAACGGGTGTAGGCGCGCCTTCATAAACATCAGGAGTCCAATAATGGAATGGAGCTACAGAAATTTTATACGCAAATCCAACCAAGATAAATATAAACGACATATAAACAAGAAATGAATTATCTGACGCAATCAATGCATTATAAACATCAACAATATTCGTTGACCCTGATACACCATAAAGCCAACTCAAGCCAAATAGCATTACTGCAGAAGCAAATGAGCCAAATATTACATATTTTAGCGATGCTTCATTAGATGCACGGTCACCTTTCTTAAATCCTGCCAATATATATGATGGAATACTCACCAATTCTACAGCTAAATAAATCATTAATAAATTAATGGTTGATGACATTAAAAACATTCCCAACAATACCATTAACATTAATGATATATATTCAACAGCATACTCTTCTTCCACTTCAACAGAATACTTTGATACGACCAGTATAACATAAGTTGTGAGTAAAAATATCCACTTAAAGAATGACGAAAATGAATCTAATACAATTAAATCCATAAATAATGATTCTTTAAGATTTGCAATTGGGAATAGTGAAACTGCAACTAGACCTAATCCAATATAAACAATTGGATATTTTAAAGATGCTTTATTTGGAATTAAATCTACAATTATAACTGCAAGAATTATAGTTGCAATGAGTAACTCAGGAATAAAATATGATAAGCTGGATAAATTTGACATATTATCTAAAATGCACTTTGAATTATTTGAATTAAACCATCTAATGAAGGGCTAATCATATCTACTAATGGTGCCGGATACACACCTAAAAATAAAACAATTACAGCCAATGGAATAACTATAGCTAAATCCAATGTACTCATATCGCTATAATCTTTATATTTTTCATTTAATGGTCCCAAGAAAACATGTTGATATGCTCGTAAAAAATAAATAGCATTCAATAATATTCCCAAAGTTCCAATAATAGTTATAGTTCTAAACGCACTGAAACCACCAATAAAACACAGTGCTTCACTGATAAAACCAGATAATGCTGGAAGACCTAAACCTGCAAAAAAGGCAAATGCAACAAAGGCAGTAAATACAGGCATTTGTGCACCAATACCACCAAAACCAGGCTTTCCTGCTAGCTCTGGATCTTTATAGTCTGATGGGTAAAATATCCAACGATGGTGTGCTTTATCATAGATTACACCAACTAACATGAAAAGCATTGCAGTAATTGTACCATGATTAAACATCTGCATAACAGCACCATTCAAACCCGCTTGAGCGCCACCATCATTTGTACTTACAACCGCTGCCATTCCAAGCAATACATATCCCATATGACTAACAGATGAATAAGCAATCATCTTCTTTAAATCTATTTGAGCAATGGCATTTACGGCACCCCAAAGAATATTAATAACCCCTAATACTGCTAATATAAATGAGAAGTTTATCACCTCACCTGGAAGCAGTGGATAACTAATTCTTAAAAGTCCATAAGTACCCATTTTTAATAGTACACCTGCAAGAATAACAGATATTGCAGTTGGCGCTTCAACGTGGGCCAATGGCAACCATGTATGAAATGGGAAAACTGGTACTTTAATGGCAAAACCTACAAATAATGCAATCCATATCAAATACCGCAAATCCATTCCCCATAATGTTACATCAATTGATGATGCAGTTTGAATTAAGGTAATTAAATTGAATGTATGTGGATCAGAATAGAAGTATAATGCCAACATTCCCAACAACATAAATACAGAACCAAATAAAGTATATAAGAAAAATTTAATGGCTGCATAGTGACGCTGTGGTCCACCCCACATTCCAATTAGGAAATACATAGGTAGAAGCATAACTTCCCAGAAAATATAGAACAAGAAAAAGTCTAGCGAAAGGAAAACACCCATCATACCAGCATCAAGCAATAAAAATAGGGCGAAATACCCAAATGGCTGCTTTGTAATATTCCAACTAATTCCGATTGATAAAAATGAAAGCATTGCTGTAAGCAATACCATTGGCATACTTAATCCATCAACACCAATAAAATATTGAATATTAAAATGCTCTATCCAATCTACTTGTACAGTATAAGGAGAAGCCGACACCGATACCGCTGGATCAAATCCCATATACAATACAATTGCTAATAAAAATTGAATTCCAGTTACAACTAGTGCAATCCATTTAAAAATACTTGGATTTTCTTTACCCATTGTTTTGGCAACAGGAACCATAACTACTGCACCAAGTACTGGTAAGAAAATAAGTAATGTTAAAATCATTGAATCCATATAAATCCTTTAAAAATTAAAATTGTTGAAATATTAAAATGATGGAAACGAGGCCAACAATACCACCCATTAAGTAATTTTGTATAACCCCACTTTGTGTAGCTCGCAACTCATTACCAAAATAATTGGCAACTTTACCAAAACCATCAATAATTTTTTGATCTAGCCAGTTATAATCTACATCACCTGATTTATTAGAAATTTTTAATGTAATCCATCCCCAAGCATCGACAATCTTTTGATCATAAATATTCCAATCAAAAACTGATGCAAGTTTTGAGAACCACATAAATGGTGCGTATAATAGTGTGTTGTAAATTTTATCTATATAAAATTTATTTTTAGAAAGTCTATATAATCCAATAGCATCAAGCCTACTGGTTAACTTTTCTACATTTACCTTTTTAAAGAAGTAAAATAAAGAAGATATAAAAATTCCCAACGATGCCACAATTAAAGATAATGTCATGGCTTCGTAATGTGCATGATGAATACCTTCATTAACGTGATGCATATCTAATCCAGCGACGTGATGCACACTTCCTACAGCATGAGTAAACCAACCATGTGAATCAAGGGGATTCACTGATGGCAATGTAAATAATGCAGCTAAACTTAATACAGATAGAATAATTAATGGCACAGTCATCACCTTGGGAGACTCATGAATATTTTCATAAATCTTGTCATTTGCAGGATTGCCGTGGAAAGTTTTAAAAATTAATCGAAACATGTAGAATGCAGTAACTAGTGCTGCTCCAAAACCAGCAATTGGTAAAAATACAGTCCATCCATGATGTTCATGAAAATAAGATAACGTTCCCGCTAAAATTGCATCCTTAGAAAGAAAACCTGAGAAAAATGGCACACCAGCAATAGCCAATGTTGAAATTAACATTGCAGCATAAGTAATTGGCATTTTAGCTTTCAATCCACCCATATTACCCATATCTTGAGGATCTGTATCATGATCATGCATTTCATGTAATGAATGATGCATTGCATGAATTACAGAACCACTACACAAAAACAAACAGGCTTTAAACATAGCATGAGTAACCAGATGGAAAAATCCAGCCTGATAAGCTCCAACCCCTAAGGCCATTACCATATAACCAAGTTGACTGATAGTAGAATACGCCAACACTGCTTTTATGTCCATTTGTGTAATTGCAATAAGTGCAGCGCCTAAAGCAGTAATGGCTCCAATTATGGCCACCACTTCTAATGCATTTGGAGTTAAGAATGGGAAAATTCTGACAGTCATATACACACCTGCAGCGACCATAGTTGCAGCATGTATCAATGCACTTACCGGAGTCGGACCTTCCATGGCATCTGGCAACCAAATATGGAGAGGAAATTGTGCAGACTTTCCTACTGCACCCATAAAAACAAGTACTCCAGCAATTGACAATAATTGCATATTTCCATCAAAAGCTCCAGATGCAACTGCATCAGCAATTCCGTTAATGCTAAAAGTACCAACAACAAAGAAAATTAATAACATTCCAATAAACATTCCAATGTCACCTACACGATTAGTAAGGAATGCTTTTTTACATGCATTGGCAGCAGAGTTTTTCTCAAACCAAAAACCAATTAATAGATAAGAACTTAATCCAACTAACTCCCAAAACAAATACATCATAATCAAACTATTTGAAAGCACTATACCATTCATAGAGAATGTAAATAGCCCTAAGAATGCAAAGTAGCGTGAATATCGAGGGTCACCCTTCATATACTCTGTAGAGTATAAATGTACAAGGAAAGAAATCAGTGACACTACCATGAGCATAATTGAAGTTATTTTATCAATATAAAGTCCCAATTCTAATGTAAAACTTCCAGTAGAAAACCATACTCCGGATACATCTAACAATGGACCTTCAATATGATGGTCAAATATTTGCAAGAAAAATCCAAGGGAAAGGAAAAACATTAGACCGATAATGCCTAAGGAAATAAAGTGAGTTCTATCCCCTAATTTTTTACCAAAGAAGATTTGGTAAACAAACGCAGTAAGCGGTAAAAATAAAATTAATAATGCATATAAAACAGTACTATCCATATTACCCTTTTAATGTGTTTGCCTCATCAACATCTACTGATCCGGCATTTTTAAATAAATTTATAATGATTGCCAATGCTACTGCAGCTTCAGCGGCAGCCAGTACAATTACAAAAATTGTAAACACATGGCCATCAAGTTTTTCCATTCCACCAAACCGGTTAAATGCTACAAAATTTAAATTTGCAGAATTAAGAATCAACTCAATCCCCATCAATATTGCAATTGCATTTCTTCGAGTAATAATACCAAAAATACCTAATGAAAAAAGCACTGATGATATAATAAGATATGATTGAAGAGAATCCATTAATTTTTCCTCGATAACATAGCAGCACCCATTAATGCACCTAATAATAAAATTGATACAACTTCAAATGGTAAAAGATATTCATTCAATAGCATCCGACCAATAATAGCCGTAGTACCCTCTTCTGCTACACTTCCACCGCTATACCAATCTGTTTTAAATATTACACCTAACTGGAACATAAAAATCAATGATGCTGCAACTGAACCAATCACTTGGTTTGAACTACTGGATGCGATACTTGGAGAATCTATTTTATTTGTTAACATTACACCAAAAATTATGAGTACCAAAATACCACCTACATAAACCACCACTTGAGTGGCTGCCAGAAAGTCTGCGTAAAGGAATACGTATAATCCAGCGATGCCAAATAATGTAAATAGAAGTGAAACTGCAGAATGCACAAGACTTGGTGATACAACAACTCCTAATGCTGATACTATAACTAAAACAGCCATTGCAATAAATACTAAATCACCCATACTACACCAACCCATTTAATATTTTTTCAATATCTTCTGACAATGCACCATCTTCTGTAAGCAATGATTTCATGTCAGCCACAACCTCTTCTGGTGATTTACTTCCACGCTTCCCTGCCATGTAAACTTTTTTCAATGAACCTCGCACCATTTTATCATCAATAACATCCAACTCTTTAATACTAAATAACTCTTTTGAATCAGACTTTTCTTCAACTTTTGAGTTTTCTGATGAAGCGCTAGAACTAGAAGTTTCATTTGAAGCAAACGGCTTTAATATTGATTCAATTTCTGAATCCATTTTTCCAGCCTCTTCTAATGCGGCAATAATAGCCTTAACTTTCCCTGAACTATCTAAAGATTCTCGCTTTGCAGCTGTAAATGCTTTTTTAGCTATACCACGCGACATTTTGTCTTCGATACCATTTAAGGATTTAACAGTAAATTCTTCTGCGCTACTATCTCCAACAACTTCTGCTGAAGCATTTTCTACAGACGGTTCTTCAACAGATGTTTCTACAATTTCCGCTACTTCATCTTTATAGTTTTTGATAACTTCAATAGCTTCTGTCATTTCTGGTGAAGACTTACCCGCTTCATTTATGGCATTATTTACATAGTCTGCCATAGCAATATAATCTAAACTATTACGCTTGGCAGCTTGGAAAGCTTTCTTTGCCACCCCTCGTGCAGGCTTATCATTTACATTGTTGAAAACTTTTAGAGTTAGTCCACTTTCTTCTTCTTTAGCTGATTTATCTTCTTTTACATCAGCTTTAACTTCTTTTTTCTCTTCTTCAACAAAACCTTCTAATCGAGAACCTTCATCAAATTTTTCTACTTTAGCTTTTTGAGCTTCAAGATATTTTTCTCCACCAACTTCTAAAATCTGTGCTTCAGTAGGGAAGGCGAATTCGTATTGCAGACCATCTCGCTCATACTTACTAAATTCGTAGTCAATTTCATGCTTTAGCTCATTGGGCCCACCTACCATATAAATACACTCTTCAGGGCAAGGGTATGCACATAGATTGCAATACATACACTCAGCCATATCGATGGTAAAGCGCGTTACTAGCATTTTCTTTTCTGTATCATTGGATGTCATTCCAAATTCAACATTTTGACCTTTAGGTGGCTTAATAGTATCAATTTTAATGCAATCCACAGGACAGACTCTTTCACATTGCAAACATCCAATGCAATCGTCAATATCAACATGTAACCGTGAACGGATTAAGTTATATTCACTATTCTCAAAGCCAATATTTCTTTCAGGTATTGGCCATTTTTCATGAGGATATTGTAGCGTTGCCACCAACTCCTCTTTATTATTGTAGTGTTTTAGTGTCATTTTCATCCCAGTAAGGAATGTTTTAACACCATTTACAATCTCTAAGAAATATTCACTCATTTAGAAGATAAGCTCCCAAATACTAACTAAAACAACATTGGCTAAGGAAAATGGAATAAAGACTTTCCAGCATACGTACATCAACTGATCTACACGTAATCGAGGGAATGTCCATCTAAACCACATCATACAGAAAATTAATACAACGGCTTTAATAAATACCCAGAAGATTCCAGGTATTACTCCATCCAAAACCATAAATGATTCAGGAATGATATCAATGAATGGGAAATTAATCATTTGCATAGGTGATAACCATCCACCTAAAAATACAATTGCTGCAACAATAGCAACGATGAGCATATTAGCATATTCACTCAAGAAAAATAATGCCCATCTAAATCCAGAGTATTCAGTCATCCAACCTGCAACCAACTCAGATTCAGCTTCAGGAATATCAAAGGGAGTCCTATTGGTTTCTGCAACAACGGAGACAAAATAAATTACAAATGCCAAAACAGTGAAAGGGCTATGGAATATAAACCAACGATTTTCAGACTGCCATTCCACAATTCCATACATATCCAAATGACCGGTAACAAGCACTACAAGAATCAATGATAAAGCGATTGGAATTTCATAACTCACCATTTGAGCCGCAGCACGCATGGCCCCATATAGAGACCATTTATTATTAGATGACCATCCTGCCAAAATAATCCCAATTACTCCCACAGAACTCATAGCAATTATATAAAATATACCAATATTGAAATTTGAAATAACAAGGGATTCAGAAATTGGCAATCCGACAAATGTTAAAAATGCACCTGTAAAAATAATAAAAGGTGCAACAATCATTAAAATGCGATCAGCATTATTTGGTATGATATCTTCCTTACTCAGCAATTTAATAGCATCAGCAAAAGTCTGACCAATACCGCCCCAAAACTTTTTACCACCCTTAAATCCAAATAAACCCACTTCCATTGGTCCAAGCCTGTCTTGCATAAACGCTGAAACTTTTCGCTCAAAATAAACAGCAATTAAAGCATTTACCGCCATCACCAAGAAGACAACTATACCTGGAATTAGAATAGCTACTATTGCCAATAAAAATGGATCAACTTGTAAAGCAGAAAAAGAATCTAATAAAGATTTTACGATAGATGTCATCGATCAATTTCCCCCAATACAATATCAAGACTTCCCAAAACAGTAATCACATCAGAAATCATCCAACCCTCAGCAATTTCACCCAATACTGACAAATTGCAGTATGCAGGAGATCTCATCTTTAATCGATATGGTATATTTTTGCCATTACTCATAATATAAAAACCAACATCGCCACGTGCAGATTCATATCTAGAATAAACCTCACCTTTAGCGGGCCTAATTTTCTTTGGCATTGCAGCATGTACGTCACCTTCAGGTAATGATGAAATAGCTTGACGAATAATTTTCATACTCTCTTCCATCTCAACCATTCTAACCCAATACCGATCCCAAGAATCGCCAACAGTACCCATTTTACCTTCGCCTACAGGTACATCAAAGTCGAATTTTGAATATATAGAATAAGGATTCGTTTTTCGTAAATCATAATCAACACCACTACCACGTAAACTGGGACCTGTAACACCATAATTTATGGCAACATCAGCAGGCATAACTCCAACATCAGCTGTACGCTCAATAAAAATTTTGTTCCCCGTAAGGAGTTCGTTATATTCAAAAATTTGTTTTTCAAAATAATCTAAGAATTCTACAGTTCTTTGAATAAAATTTGGAGGTAAATCATGAGACAAACCGCCTGGCCAAATATAATTATACAATAAACGTGCACCACAGAGCGCTTCAAATAAATCTAGCACTCTTTCCCTATCTCGAATCGTCCACGTAAATGGAGTAATAGCACCTACATCAAGGCCAAACGTACCAATAGCTACAAGATGACTTGCAATTCTTTGCAATTCGGAAATAATTACACGAATATACTCAACTCGATCTGGCAATTCTATATCAAGAAATTTCTCAACAGCAATTGAATAGGCATGATCCATATGCATTGAAGCTAAATAGTCACATCTGTCTGTAAATGGAACTATTTGCTCATAGGATAAATTCTCACAGTGCTTCTCAAAACATCTGTGCAAATAACCAATTATAGGTTCAATTTTACTTACAACCTCACCATCTGTATGGATTTTAAGTCGCAATACACCGTGTGTACTGGGATGCTGTGGCCCCATATTGAGAACCATTTCATCCACATCTACAATACTCTTATCTAATGTTGTGCTCATTTATTCCCAATATGTTTTGTCTTTAGGTACAGGTACTCCACGATAATAATCGGCAACCTCATAATTTTTCTGCAATGGATGCCCCTCCCAATCTTCGGGAAGCAAAATTCTTCTCAAATCAGGATGACCATCAAACTTTATACCCATTAAATCAAAGGCTTCACGCTCATGCCAATCTGCAGTTCGCCATAAGGGCTCTACTGAAGGCACCGCTGTATCACTATCCACAACAACCCTAACCTCTACTTCATGATTAAGTTTGTATGAATGCAAATTGTAAGCAACGGTAAATTCTTTACTACTTCCATTATCCCATGCAGTAATACACATCAAATAATGGAAGTCCAATTCTTTATCTGATTTCAACTTTTCCATCAACGGCAAAAATGACTCTATAAAAACTGTGAGAACTTGAGCATCCTCATTCAATTCAACACCATCAAGACCCAATTTATCAAAAATTGATTTTAATTCCATTATGCCTGCTTCCTTAAGGGGGTTTCTTTCATTATTTTCTTTTGAAGCTCAAGCAAACCTTGCAACAATGCTTCTGGTCGCGGTGGGCACCCTGGCACATAAACATCTACAGGGATAATTAGATCAACACCTTTTAATACATGGTAACCATGTTGCCAATATGGGCCACCACTATTAGCACAACTACCCATAGAAATAACATACTTAGGATCTGACATTTGCTCATATAATCTTTTCACGCGCTCAGCCATTTTTAACGTGACCGTACCTGCAACAATCATTACATCAGACTGTCTGGGTGACGCCCGAGGCATAGCTCCAAATCGTTCTAGGTCATGACGTGGTGCAGCAGCAGCCATCATTTCAATTGCACAACACGCAAGACCAAATTGGAAATACCATTGAGAATTTGCTCGAGACCAGTTAATTAATGTGTCAAGCTTCTCAACAACTACATTATCCTTCTCGAATTTTTCGAGCAATGTAAGTTCCATTAAGCGTCCTCAGTTATTTTTAATTTCTCATACCTACCGAAGGCATATCTCATTTTCATTTTCACCCAATCTAAATCACCTTTTACCCATACATAGGCAAAGCCAACCGTTAAGATTGCAATAAAAATAAACATCTCAATAAATGCAAGGAGGCCAAGTTCATGAAAAACTACAGCCCATGGAAACATAAACAGAACTTCTACATCGAAAATGATAAAGATTAATGCAATTACATAAAATCGAACATTAAACTTTACCCATGCAGAACCTTCTGGAACCTCACCACATTCATAGGATGTGAGCTTGCTTCCACCTTTGTTTTGTCGAGGTGATATGAATGCCTGAATTATAAGTGGTACCACAACCATTACAATCGCCAGCAATGTATATATTATGATCGGAGAATAGTTTAAATACATGAATATCCAACTAATTTACAGCACCAAATTTACCTAGTATTAAAAACACATAGCAATACGTAATCTGAAAAAATAAAATATTTTTTTGGCTTTTGCATGGAGACAAAATTTCCATCTAAATTTTAGATATGATACATACTTTAAATTCATTCATTATAAGTGTTGCTACTATGCTGCCTAAGCCTATTGTAAAGCAATTTGCAGGTAAATATGTTGCAGGAGTAACTGATAAAAGTGCACTTGAAATCATCAAAGAATTAAATGATAGCGGATTTTCAGCCACTCTAGATATTTTAGGTGAACATACAAAATCAACAGAAGAATCGAATTCAATAACTAATCACTACACTGTACTATTCAAGAAAATTAATGAATTGGGTTTAGATTGCAATATATCTGTAAAACCTTCACATATTGGATTAGATGTAAATGAAATTTGTATATTAAACAATTTATTTAAACTCCACTCAACGTCTAATGAAGTTGACAATTTTCTAAGAATAGACATGGAAAGTTCTACATCTACTGACATAACCATTGAATTGTTTAATAAACTTTATTCTACCTCAAAAAATGTAGGAACGGTATTTCAAGCATATTTACACAGAACATTAAACGATATTAAATCTTTACCATCTGAGGGAGTAAATTTTAGACTTTGTAAAGGGATTTACAATGAACCACCTGAAATTGCAATCCAAAATCGAAAAGAGATTAATAAGAATTATTTGAAGATTCTAGAATATGCATTTTCAAAAAATCATTATGTTGGTATTGCTACACACGATTTAGAATTAATCAATGAAATATATACGTTAATTAATAACAATAATATTCCTTCTTCACAATTTGAATTTCAAGTATTGTATGGTGTACCTATGAAAGGGTGGCTAGACAAACATCTGTCTAATAATTTTAAAGTTCGAGTGTATGTTCCTTTTGGTGAAGACTGGTATGATTATTCTATAAGGCGATTGAAAGAAAATCCAAATATAGCGGGATATGTATTAAAAAATCTTTTTCGTTAATAAAAAAGGGCTCCATTTAGGAGCCCTTTTTTTCGGAGAAAAACAACAAACACTAATAGTTTATTGCTTTCTTGGGCTTAATTTCTCAGTGGCTTCCCTTTGGTTAACATGTATTCAATTCTTGCAATTGATTTTGGTTCCGCACAAAGACTTACAAAAGCCTCACGTTCAATATCAAGCAAGTACTGCTCATCCACAGGTGAAAATGGTCCTCCTTTTTCACCACCAGTTAAAACATGGGCTAATTTCTTTGCAATTAAGGCATCATGTTCACTTATTTTCTTTGACTTCAAGAAACCCTTAATAGACCCTTCAACAACTAATCGACCACTGGCTCCAGGTAGTTTATACGTAGCCATCTCTGGTGCAGTATATTCTGGGGCCATTTCTAGTACGCATTGTTTTGCTTTAGATAAAACATGTCCTCTATTAATGACAATTTCATCAGATTTACGCAGATATCCATAGGCTTGTGCCTTTTTTGCAGATGTGGCTACTTTTGCAAATCCAACCGTCTCAAAAACTTTTTGAATTACAGGGAAAGCTCCTGGCATAGGTGATTTTATTTTCTCAGATAAATTTCTTATCATTCTAAGATTACCACCTGCTCCAGGGATTAATCCTACTCCTACTTCCACTAATCCAATATATGATTCTGCAGCTGCTACAATTTTATCACAGGCAGATATTACTTCAAATCCACCACCCAATACCAATCCAAAGGGTGCTGCAACCACAGGGAATGGAGCAAAACGTACATTTTGCATGGTATCTTGCATATATTTTGATACAAGATCGATACCACTCCAATCTTTACGTTGAGCTGCATTTAATATTAAATTTAAATTTGCACCTGCAGAAAAATTTGTACTATCACCAGAAATTACTAAACCATGATAGCCATTATCTTTCACCCAATTCACAGCATACTGAATTGATTCCATTATTGAACCATCAATTGGATTTAAATCCGCTTTTAATACTGAATGAAATTCTAGTCCAACAACGCCATCTCCCAAATCGACTAATGATGCTGACCAATTTTGCTTGATAAGTTTATCATTACTTTTGAGAGAGCTAAAAGTCATCTCCTTTTCATTTCTTTCAATAGCTTTATAGGATGCACTGGCTGGATCATAGTAACAGTCATTCCCATCAATGTTTTCATAAAAACGTGTATGTCCTGCTTCTAACATTTCAGTAATCCAATTAGGGATTGTTTTACCATCAGTCTTCATTCTTTCAACAGAATTTACCAATCCAATATTGTCCCATACTTGAAAAGGTCCCTCATCCCAAGCAAATCCCCATTTCATCGCATTATCAATATTTAAAATGTCATCTGCAATTTCACCAAGCCTATTTGCTGCATACACAAGAACCCTTGACGTAACAGCCCAAATAAATTCTGCGGCTACATCATCACCATTAATTAATGCATTAAACTTTGCTTTGGGGTCTACCGATTCTTTTGCCACACGAACTGAGGCATATCTGGTTTTTGATTGAGGTGAATATTCCAATGTATTCAAATCGATAGAATGAATTACACCTTTATCAATTTTTTTATAAAAACCTTGGCCAGATTTTTGACCCATCCACCCATTTTCAAGCATTGTACTTAAATAGTCTGGCAGTTTAAAGGATTCTCTTTCTTCATCATCTGGGCAATTTTCATATGCAGTTTTTGCGACAAATGACAATGTATCCAATCCCACAACATCAGCAGTACGAAATGTGGCACTTTTAGGTCTACCTATTAAAGTTCCCGTAAGGGCGTCCACATTTTCAATACTCAATTTTCGCTTAAATGCTTCTTCCAATGTAGCCATCATACCAAATACTCCAATTCTATTTGCAACAAAATTTGGAGTGTCTTTCGCATAGACTACACCTTTACCTAAGACATTTTCTAGAAAACTCGCCATTGGAGCAATTAATGATTCATCTGTATCACTGTGAGTTATGATCTCAACTAATTTCATATACCTTGGAGGATTAAAGAAATGAGTAATAAAAAATCGTTTTTTTATTGATTCATCCATACCATCAACCAACATAGAAGCTGATAATCCAGAAGTATTTGATGTGAGTAAGGCATCATTTCTTAAATGTGGTGAGATTTTTTTATATAAATCGTGTTTCCATTCAAGTTTTTCAGCAATAACTTCAACTACCCAATCACATTCATTAATTTTTTCCACATCGTTTTCGTAATTAAGTGCTGTAATTAGCTCTACATTTTTGGGGTTGTAGAATGCTGCAGGTTTTATTTTTGATGCTGCTTCAATTCCAGATTCAGACACTTCTTGTGTCATATCAAATGCATAAACGGAAATACCTGCATTTGTTAAATGAGCAGCAATTTGTGCCCCCATTACACCCGCTCCTAAAACTGCAACTTTTTCAATTTCCATATTAACCTCTAGTTAATTCTTTCAATAATTGTGGCAATGCCTTGACCGCTACCGATACACATAGTTGCAAGTCCAGTAGAAAGATTCTTTTCCTCCATTACATTCATCAACGTAACCATTATTCGAGCGCCTGAACAACCTAATGGATGTCCTAATGCAATTGCACCACCATTTAAATTAATCTTATTCATATCCCAACCACCTTTTCTAATTACATAAAGTGATTGTGCTGCAAATGCTTCATTTAATTCAATTAAATCGATATCATTTATAGAAAGATTTGCTTTTTCTAAAGCTTTTTTTGTTGCTGGAAGAGGTCCTGAACCCATCCGTTTCCAATCAACACCTGCAACTGCTCTACTAATAACCTTAAATTTAGCATTAATATTTAATTCCTTAGCTTTATCATGATCCATTAAAATCATTGCTGCTGCACCAATTGAGATTGGACTTGAAGTTGCTGCTGTTATTGACCCTTTTGAATCAAAAGCAGGACTAAGAGATTTTATTTTATTTAAATCTGGTTCTCTTGGACCTTCATCTTTTTTAATAGTATTTTCATTAAATGAAATTTCTTTAATTTCATTATCAAATTTACCATCATCTTGTGCCTTTAAAGCTTTTTTATGAGAATTTATTGAGAATTCTTCTTGATCTTCTCTGCTTATATTTAAATCTTTAGCTAAATTTTCAGCTGTTTCCCCCATTCCAATGTAATATTCTTTTTCATACAAATCGGGGTGAAAGCTAGGGTTGAATCCACCCA
>CAYQPE010000021.1:0-22001 GCA_964419445.1 uncultured bacterium | reverse complement strand
CATTGCCATTTGGGGTACCTGCACAATCTGCACATGATGAATTATCACCATCACAAACACCGCAATCGTCAAAATGAGCATCACCACCACAATCGCCATTACAGTCAATATCTACTACACAAATTCCGTTACAATCATAATTTTCCATTGGATATTCACAGCCTGAATCTACTGTTGCATCGGGATCAAAGTTACAAGCAGATGCATCCATGCATCCAAATATTGGTTCTTCTGGACAGTTATCACATGTTTCTGGACAAATGTCACCGATAGGTTGCCCAGCAAAAACAAAATCACACCCTAATGCTGCAACTGCACCAGCGCAACCACCAAATGGAGAAACCGTTTCATCATCATCTGCACATGCAAATGGATCAACTAATGAAATTTCAGAAATAGACTGGATTACATCTCCAAAGTTTCCAGAGCCTGCATTCCATGCAAGTGAAGTTGCATATTCCATTTGCTCTGATTCACGCCATACTTTTACTACTACAGGATTTCCCTCTACATAACCTGAAACTTGTACTCCTCCAAAAGCACATAGGTCTTGCGAGCCAATACTCACAATATTGAGTTGACTTCCATCCCATACACCTGCACCAACCAACAATTCTCCAATTTGGTTAGAGCAATCATTATAATTTGTAATTGCATTTTCATCAAAAATACCAATTTCATCACCCACTTCTAAATTTGTAATAGAATCTGAGAAAATAGTAAGTTGAGTTGTACCCGTATCCTCTAAAACCACGACATAGTAAGCATCCGAAACTTCATTTTCAACATAATCAAAATCAATGACATTTCCTGAAGCATCAGAAAATACCAAACTTGACAAACCCGCAGGAGTACCATTTAAATCTAAATATAAAAGTATATTTTCACCTGCAGGAATTGTAGCTCCTGACAATGAAAAACCTAAAACAGTATTAGCACTTGCAGAAACCATAAACCCATAATCACTTGCTGTGCCTCCTTGAGAATTATTAATTGTAGCACCATCTACTGAAAATTGGAATCCACCAATGGCGGTAGATGAAGAATAATGTACTGCCCACTCACCACCCTCTTCAGACAATGAAAGTGTATTTTGCGCAAATACAGTAGTTGCAATTAAAACAATTGAAAATAAAATGCGATATCCCTTATTCATGAGTAGGTATCCCTTCTGTTATATTTATTTTTTGGAGAATTTTACAGGTTGGGTCAATTAAATTTGACGTAGAGGTTTGTAGTATTAAACAATACTCGTATTTTGAATGTTGATTCTTAATCACACAACCTCCTCCTTATTTAATAGATTTCTGCTCTAAAAATTTACCTTGTTATTTGCACATTGGCTTGTAACAAGTTGTAACATTATCATGGAAAAATATGACTTTTATCACAACTATTATTTGATAAAAATCACATTACGATTTGGAAAAATATTTCCCAGGATGTTGGAATATTAAATTTTTTAATTCCAACATCAATAATATACTGAGTAATTGAGGAGAATCAATATCTACTTTCAGTGATAATTTATCTATATGGATGGGATCATCTTCTAAAAGGTTAAACACTTTTTTTTCAATATCAGTAAGTGATGGTAAAAGTGTGGTCTGTAATGGGGCTTTTTCTAGGTCATATTCTTCCAAAATATCATTGGCATTATGTACTAATTTTGCCCCTTGCTGTATAAGTTTGTGTGTACCTTGAGATTGCTTTGAAAATATATTTCCTGGAACTGCAAAAACATCACGGTTTTGATCTAATGCATTATACGCCGTATTTAATGCACCGCTTTTAAATGCTGCTTCAATCACGACTACACCTTTACTTAGTCCTGAAATTATTCTATTTCTCCGAGGGAAATTTTTAGCATCGGGTTTAGTACCTGGAATAAATTCAGTGATTACCGTTCCATGTTCCAAAATATCTGCAAATATTTTTTTATTTTCAAGGGGATAACAAACATCAATTCCAGTTCCTAATACAGCTATAGTTGGCTTTTTCGCTTTGATACAAATTCTATGAGCAATTGTATCCACACCTCGTGCAAAACCACTGACAATTGAAATTTTATGTTCAATTAACTTACTTACTAAATCGGATGTTACTTTTTCTCCATATTTGCTTATGGACCGTGTACCCACTACTCCAAATGACATTGCTGAAAATTCTAATTTCCCTTTAACAAATATTCCAACAGGAGAATCATATATTAACTTAAGCGGCAAGGGATAATCTTCGGACCAATAGGATATATATTTGGTATTTACATCATCCAATTTTTCTAGAACTGAAAGACCAATTTCATTATTTAAATTTTTTATGGATACTGCTTCAGAATGCTTTAGCCGTGGAATTTGCTGTAAATCTAATATTGATAAATCAGAAATATCTTCTATTTGTGGGAATCTTCGGAGGATATCCCGAATTTTTCGAGGGCCAATACCCTTAGTTTCTGAGAGGCTGATGAGTTGGTGATTTGGTATCATTTTGGGACTCTAACAATTGTGAAATTTTATGAATAGCTTTATTCAAATTCAAACGAGAAATTGAAGAAACTTTAATAGTTTCAATTTTAGGTAATGGTTGCTCGTCGATTAATTCCTCTAAAGTGGAATCTAATTTTGTAATGAGTAGCAACGACGGTCGATCTAATAATTTTATGTCATGGCGTTTTAATTCGTTCTGCAAAATGTTGAATTGTTCTTTAATATTTTCTGATGTTCCATCAATTACATATACAAGCACACGAGTACGTTCAATATGCCGTAAAAATTGGCTACCTAATCCTTTCCCGTGTGATGCACCCTCAATTAACCCCGGAATATCTGCCATTACAAATGAATTGTAATCACCAAATTTTACTATTCCCAAATTGGGAACCAATGTGGTAAATGGGTAGTCTGCAATTTTGGGTTTTGCGTTAGATACATTAGAAATAAATGTAGATTTCCCGGCATTTGGAAAGCCAACTAATCCAACATCTGCCATAACCTTTAGCTCTAAATCTACCGTTAACTCATCTCCTAATTGACCATCATTTGCTACCCGTGGAGCCGTTTGTGTTTGAGTTTTAAATCGAGCATTTCCAAATCCTCCATTGCCTCCATTGGCAATGGTATAGGTTTCACCCTTTTTTGTTAAATCTACAATTGGCTGTTTAGTATTTGCATTTTTAACCACAGTTCCTACGGGGATTTGTATGATTAAATCTTTACCATTTTTGCCATGCATATTTTTACCCATACCATGTTGGCCACGCTCAGCTTTGTAGTGTCGTTTATAGGATACATCCTGAAGTGTGGTGAGCTGAGTATTAACTTCAAATTTAATTGAGCCTCCTTTTCCACCATCACCACCACAAGGGCCACCTTGAGCACGGAATTTTTCACGCAAAAAAGCGATACACCCATGACCACCATCACCGGCTTTTAAATGAATAGTTGCTTGATCTATAAATTTAATCATAAAAAAATGGGGGCTGAACGCCCCCATCCTTGATATTACATATTTTCGATGAGAGCATCGCCAAATTCAGAACACTTCAGGAGGGTTGCCCCATCCATAAGTCGTTCAAAATCATAGGTAACTCGTTTTTGACTAATAGTTTTATTCATAGTCTTCACAATTAAGTCTGCAGCCTCATTCCATCCCATGTATCTTAACATCATCTCACCCGATAATATTACTGAACCTGGATTAACTTTATCAAGTCCTGCATATTTAGGGGCAGTTCCATGAGTCGCTTCAAAAATTGCCTTACCTGTGATGTAATTTAGATTACCCCCAGGTGAGATTCCAATTCCACCCACTTGTGCAGCAAGTGCATCTGAAATATAATCACCATTCAAATTCATGGTAGCAATTACATCATACTCTTTTGGACGCAAAAGAATTTGTTGTAAGAAAGCATCAGCAATAACATCTTTGATGATAATTTTACCTGAAGCCACAGCATCATCTTGTGCTTTATCTGCTGCTTCTTTACCCTTTTCAGCAGCTATTCTATCATATTGAACCCATGTAAAAGTTTTATCAGAAAATTTCTTTTCGGCAATTTCATAACCCCAATTTTTAAATCCACCTTCAGTATATTTCATAATATTACCTTTGTGAACCAATGTTACGGACTTATGACCCTGGTCAATTGCATATTCAATAGCATCCCAAACTAAACGCTGAGTACCTTCTTTTGATACAGGTTTAATGCCAATACCTACAGTTTTAGGGAAACGGATTCTTGAGAACCTTTCACCAAAATGATACTTCATTAAGTCTAGGAAACGAGTAACATCTTCAGAGCCTGCTTCAAACTCAATACCTGCATAAATATCTTCCGTATTTTCCCTGAAGATTGCCATATCAATAGCTCCAGGGTTTCTTACTGGAGAAGGTACACCATCATACCACCGAACTGGACGCAAACAAACATATAAATCTAGCTTTTGACGTAATGCCACATTTATAGAGGTAATCCCTCCACCAACAGGTGTAGTTAATGGACCTTTTATGGCAACTAAGTATTCATTAATTAAATCTAATGTTTCTTGAGGAAGCCATGTATTTGGACCATACACATCATTTGCTTTTTCACCTGCATAAACTTCCATCCATTTTATTTTACGCTTTCCATTGTACGCTTTTTCTACAGCTGCGTCAAATACTCTTTCAGATGCTGCCCATATATCAGGACCAATTCCATCACCTTCAATAAATGGAATAATGGGATTATCTGGAACAATAAACTTCCCACCTTCCATTGTAATTTTTTTACCATTTTCAGGTACAATCACTTTACTCATTACTTTTACCTTCCTTTTGTGTGTGTTTGGTAGGATCAGATTTTGATTTATTATCAGACTTGCCATAATCTGTTAAATAAAAACCAGACCCTTTGAATATTAACCCAGTTCCACCGCTAATTTTTCGTTGAGTATTACCCCTGCATTTGGGGCATACTGTAATGGGATTATCACTCATCTTTTGAAACTCAGAATGTAATAATCCACAATCTTTACATTTATAATTATATGTTGGCATAGGCTTCCGTTTGTAATGCAGTTATACAGGCAACATTTACAATATCATCAATTGAGCACCCACGAGATAAATCGTGAACAGGTTTATTAAGACCTTGAAGTAATGGACCCCACGCAGTATAATTGGCTAATTTTTCAGTAATTTTATAGGCGATATTCCCCGAATCCAAATTGGGGAATACCATCACATTTGCGTTACCATTTAGGGGTGAATTGGGAGCTTTTTTGCTAGCAATGGAAACATCAATTGCCGCATCAAATTGTAATTCTCCATCGAATGGTATATGACCAAATTTATTCCCAAAAATTCTCACAGCATCCTGTACTCTGTCCACACGATAATGAGAGGCACTCCCTTTTGTTGAAAATGAAAGAAATGCCACGCGACTTTCATCTCCAGAAAGTAATTGATGAAATTCAGATGCATCCTTTGCAATTGTTGCTAATTGCTCACTTGTGGGTTCAGGAATCACTCCACAATCAGTGAAAGTATATGCTTTTTCACCATTTGGTGAAATCATATAAAATATACTAGATACCCATTTAGAATTTTGTTGAACTCCTACAATTCGTATTGCGGACCGAATCACATCGCTAGTAGTGGAATTTGCACCAGCAACAAGCCCATCTACATCACCACATGCTACCATGGTCATCCCCAAATTAAGAGGATTTTTTAGGCATTTTTTAATTTCATCTACAGGCCAATTTTTTGTGAATTTTAATCTTGATAAATATTCAATATATTTTTCAAGGTCTTCTGATGAATTAGATATTGGAATTACCCCAATCCCTAATTCTTTAATTAATGGAATTGCAGATTTTACACGTTCATCATCAGTCTCAGGCAAAACAATGGTTGCATTGGATGATTTTGCAATTTCCCTAATTTTGTCTTTATAATTAGCCACTAAACTTTCTATCTAAGGCATCCAACACATGGGAAGGCACATAGGCTTGAATATCGCCATTATATGAAGCCACTTCTTTCACTAATGATGAACTTATATGTGTATATTTCTCATGAGGCATCATAAATACAGTACTAATCTCTTCTTTAAGACTTCTATTCATTAATGCCATTTTAAACTCAAATTCAAAATCTGAAAGTGCACGCAGCCCTCTAATTATGGCACAAGCATCGTTTTCCCAAGCATAATCCACAAGAAGCCCATTGAATAGATCTATTTCAACATTTTCTAGATGTGATGTTGATTTTTGAATCATTTGGATTCGCTCTTCCTGAGTAAAAAGTGAACTACTTTTATCTGCATTTTTTGCAACTGCCACAATGAGCTTATCAAATAATTTTGATGATCTTTCAATTATATCAATATGTCCATTTGTAATGGGGTCATATGATCCTGGATATATTGCAATTCTCATGATGCTTTTCTCCAAAATAATACTTGGGTAGAACCATAATTTTTTACACGAACCGATTCATCTTCCATCTTTTCAAATTTGCGTTCCATACAAAAAATTCCATCATCATTTAGAAAGGGAATTACTTTTTCTCTTAACTCAAAATAATCAACTTTTGTATATGGTGGATCTGCAAAGATTAAATCATATTTCATCAAATTACTTTTTAAGAATCGATCCACATCCATGGCTTTAACATCAACATCATCTTCAAAACAAATTTTTTCAATATTTTTATTTAGTGTATTCAAAACTAATTTATTTTTTTCAACAAGCGTCAATTTGGATGCACCACGACTTATTGCTTCAATACCTAATGTACCTACACCTGCATATAAATCTAAAACATCCAAGTTTTCAAAGGGTTCTAAAATTTGCATCATAGATTTTCTTACAACTGCTTGCGTGGGTCTTACATACAGATTTGGAACCTCAAATAGCTTTCTTCCTCTGTACTTTCCTGAAATTATTTTAATCATCCCAATTCAGGCATTTTAATAATGAACACTAGGCTATCACCGTCAAGAGATTGAATTAGCATCTCATTAGATGTTAACATTTTTGCATTTGCCATTTGTAAAAATATAGAAATTATATCTGATGTATTTCCTCTCAACGCAATTTCATTTTGCGTAATAGATTGTTGTACATTTTTTCCCGGTTTGATTAAATTAAAAAATTGTTCAGAGTTTATAATTGTTAACTCTGTATTTTTACGTGCCCAAGGGAATTTAGCCATCATGGTATATTCATTTTGATTTCCAAAAATGCGAATGGCAATTTGAGGAAACTTTTTAAGTTCCTTCGGGATGTCAATTAAAGCATTCTGATTTGATGCAGATAATCTAACAAGTATATTATTTTCTAAAAATTGAAGTGCTTCAATTTTGGAATCTTTCTTACTCTGTAAAATTATCTTTAAGACATTATCAATAATTTCTTCTGTTGTAATTTCATCTTGAACCATTGCTGTCGATAAATTTACTGTTGATAAAACTGGATAAAATAAAACACTAACAATGGTAATGAATGCGATGGTAAAAAAGCTCACAATTGGCACCTTTTTACCTTTTGGTTCATCTATTTTTTTAGTTTTTTGTGAAGATGTTGAAGGTACAGGCCTTTCTTTATCTGCTTTTAAGAATGATAAAATATTTTCTTCATTATTTTCAGAAATCCCAGGTGTTGATAATAGATTTACATCAAACATCTATACCTCTAAACCCAGCACCCGTTTCTGCAAATGATGCTCCTCTAAAAGGATTTACTTTTTCTATTTCAGTAGTTTCTAAAATATCAAAAGGATTCAACAATTTTACATTATGAATTTCTGCTCCAATTATTGATTTTATATCTTTATTCTTATCATCATTGGAATACACAAAAACTTTTTCAAAAGAGTTTATTTCATCAATATCACTGGAGAGCCACAATTCAACACTTTCTATAAATTTTTGGGTAAGTATAGAATCACCGAAAAGGTAAATTAGTTTTGCTTGTTGTTTTAATCGCTTGAACTTAAAATATGCTTTTAGCTCATTACCTTGAATTATGAGTGCTTCATCAGTATGATTTTTACCGAAATTCCAAATAACATAACTCTCTAGTTGATTCGCATGGTACCATTGCCGTGCTCCAATTTCAGCAGAAAAAATTCCAATATTGATTCCACGTATTTCCCCATTTATATCTCTTATTGCATCAATAATGTTATTTTTAAGAGATGTGGGAATATGAATATTTAGCAATTGGCAGTTATTAAATGGATAATTATGAGTGTCATAATTATTGAAAAAAGATTTTTCTAATTGAGTATCTTGTTCCCAAGATAAATATTCACTATCGTTTATAAATGATTGCGAGAAAAAAATTTGCTGAGCATCCAAAGAAAATTGAAATCTGGGTTTTATACCATCTACATTCCCTAACACATTTTGCAAAATGATTGAAAAATCTCCATTCTTAAATAAAAAATTTTGGGGAGATTTGACCGTTCCGAAATTTGAAATTAAAGGACCACTTTCAGAAGGGATCCAACTCAAATAATTAAATCTGTTTCCGTGTTGGGTTAATGCTATCAATACTTACCTTATTTGCCAGCCCAAGTAGTTATGCCATCGCGAATTGAACCATGACGACCAGCCTCAAATTGGAATATTAAAAAGCGAGATTCAGTATAATCATCAGGTATTGGTGAGGATACTGTAAATATTGGATCTTCAGCAGATTCATCAATTTCGAAAATAAATCGCTCTTTTGTAATAGGGCAAAAGAGAATATTATCATTTAAATGATACTTATTTCGCAAATAATCGGTAATCATTTCAGTACGAGATGTGGTATCAGATGAAAATATTTGATGGAACATTTCATCCGCTTGATATGCTTTCAAATCTTTTACATTTACAAAGAGGGTGTCAACGCCACCACTCTCTTCGTTTTTCATTCCTACTGTATAAATTGTATCTAACTTTGTTCGCTTTAAAACCATAGCTTCACTGTATGTGGTATCTACTCTAATTTCAAATCCACGTTCAATATTGATGCTATACGCTTTATCACTTAATTTTAACTTTTGCTCGCCAATAAACGTACTATCTGCAATAAGAGAATCCATAGCAGCTTCAACTAATTCGAAGAGATGTTCACCCCTTTCGGTATAACTTCCAGTAAGTTCCAAATAGAATTCTTGAGCATTTGCAATATCAGACATTCGATTTCTTGCTTCATTCCTCAATGTTTCTTCTTCTGACCAAATGGCTTGTGGAATATATACCATTACAAAAAGTATTAAAATTGAGAAAATAATTCCCCAATCTAACAGTCCAATTTTTTTGTCTAATACTTCTTTAGAATACACGTGGCCTCCTGTTAAATATCAATAAATTCTTTTAATTTTTCGAAAGTTTTGGGGCCTATACCCTTTACTTTCATTAATTCTTCAATGGAATTGAATCTTCCAACTTCTTCTCTATATTTTACAATTTTCTCTGCTGTTGATGGCCCAATCCCGGGTAAAGTTACTAGGTCATCTCTATCAGAATCATTAATACTTATCTTTAATGTAAAATCACTTTGTTCATCAATAATTTCCGCAACTTCTTCATCAACACCTACAAAAATTAGTCCTTGTTCATCTTCTTTTTGGAGCTGAAGAATTCCAAAGCCAATTAAAAATGTAATGGATAAAAATAAAACTACATTTCGTTCACTTTTGGTAAAAAACTTCATTAAGAAAACTTAGTATAATCAACACTATCACCCATTTCATCGCGTAAGTTTTCTAATAATTTTCTTACATTTTTTGAATATTTCTTAGGCGTATTTATATTAATTCTTACTAACTGATCCCCATTTCGATGTCGATTTACTTGGGAAATTCCTTTTCCTCTTAATCGTAAAATTTGACCCGATTTTATACCTGCAGGAATTTTTAATTTTACATTACCGGATAAAGTCGGGACTTCAATAGCTCCACCAAATACTGCCATTGGATAGTTTATCCAGCTTTCAATAAAAATTTCACTATCTTCACGTGTAAATAAATCATGTTCTTTTTCATCAAAATATACAACTAAATCCCCAGATTGAGTTCCATTTTCACCACGATGGCCCTCCCCAGACATGGTCATATAGTTTCCACGAGACACACCTGCTGGAACATCAATGTCAATGCTCACTGTAGATTTAACTCTTCCTCCTCCATTGCAATCTCTACATGGATTAGAAATAATTTGCCCTTTCCCAGAACAGTGATGACAAGGTTGTACATTTACAATTTGCCCAAGGAAAGATCGTTGTACCTGTCTAATTTCTCCCGTACCTTGGCATGAAGGGCACGACTGGAGTTGAGCATTTCCTTTTGCCCCAGAGCCTGAACAAGTTCCACATGTATCAAACCGTTTAATTTTAACTGTTTTTTTAATTCCTGAAAAAATTTCTTCTAAAGTAAGGGCTAAAGTAATTTTTAAATCACCACCTCTTCGTTGACGAGTCCGTCCTTGACTACCTCCAAAAATATCTCCAAATCCGCCACCAAAAATATCCCCAAAGGAACTGAAAATGTCATTGATATCCATATTGTGGAATCCACCACCACCGGCATTTTGGTTCACACCTGCATGTCCAAATTGATCATATCGTTGCCTTTTATCAGCATCACTGAGAACACCATATGCTTCAGCAGCTTCTTTAAATTTTTCTTCAGCTGTTGAATCACCAGGGTTTTTATCCGGGTGATATTTCATAGCTACTTTACGATATGCTTTTTTAATATCGTTGGCTTCAGCCGATTTAGAAACACCTAAAATATCGTAATAATCTCTCATTATTGTTTTTTACTCACTACTACTTTTGCATGTCTAATAATTCGGTCATGATACTTATACCCCTTTTCAAACTCTTTTAAAACAATATCATCTTCTTCACCATCTTCACTCATAAGTGCTTCATGATATTCAGGGTTAAATTCTTCACCAATTGATACAATTGGTAGAATACTATGCTCTTCTAATACTTTAAGCAATTTAGAATTAATTAATTCAATTCCATCTTTAAATGACTTTTCATCAGTTTTTTCAGAATTTTCTAAAGAACGATGTAAATCATCAAATACTGGCAATAAGTCACAAACTATTTTTTCACCAGAATATCGAGATAAATGTAATTTCTCATCACGAGTTCTTCGTTTATAATTATCAAATTCTGCCAACAATCTAACGTTTCTATCTTTAGATTTTTCTAAATCTGATTCTGCTTGACTTAGATTTTTCTCTATTTTTTTTACGTTATTCTTTAACTCTGAGACTTTTTTAGATTCTTTACTTTTCGCAGTTTTTTTAACTTTAGCTTTTGCAGTTTCTTTCTTTGGCATATTAAATTTCTATTTTTGGATATAATACAGACCTGAAATTTAAGATTTTAAGGGTAAGTTTTACAAGGAGTAGGAAAGTTAATTTATATCTAGTTTAGATATTTTGAAATACCGCGGTAACTACCTATTAAACCAAGGGTAATTCCCAGTATCAAATTTCCAGAAATGATTAGCTCTGGTATATGTAATTGAATTCTGACTAAGGACTCTAGTAAATACGCTTGTAAGGAATATAATAAGGATAAAAACATCAGTGCCATTCCTGAACCAATTAACCCCTGATAAATGCCTTCCATGATAAATGGGAATTTTATAAATCCGTTGGTAGCACCTAACAAATGTAATGTTTCGATGGTATGTTGTTTTGCATGAATTATTAGACGAATAGTGTTTGAAACTAAAATTATTGAAACAATGAGAATAGAACATCCAATGACGATGGAAAAGCCTAAGATGTTATCAATAATTTTATCAACCCTTGACACTACATCATGCTGAAAAGCCGCTTCATCTACTCCTTCCATTCTTCTAATTTCTCTGGTGATACGCGTCATCCTCTGAGGGGAACGATGCCCTAAATCAATGTCAAAGTTTCCGCCCATGGGTAATGGATTTTCACCAATAATATTCCCAATATCATCTTTGAAATATTTCTTAAAAAGCTGTGCAGCTTTAGTTTTATCAATAAATTCTCCTTGTTCAATTCCTTGAATAAGTAAAATGTCATTGAATAATTCCATAGACTTTTCTTCACTCAGTTGTGGGTCAAAAAATACCTCAATATTAAATTGTGCTGTAAATTTATTTGTGAAACCTACCATATTTTCATAGAAAAAATAGGCTGAGGTAAATACAACCAATGTAATGGCAATTGTTATTGATGATATAATTGCAGGGATTCTTGCCCTAAATAGGCCACGAATACTTTCTGTAAAGAGAAATTTAATTTTAGAAATCATCGTTGAACAATACGCCCTTCATTCAATTCAATAAATCGCTTTTTACGAGGGCGAATTAATGGAAAATTGTGTGTGGACATGAGTACAGATGTTCCATTATCTGTAGCTGTTTCTAAAATATCTAATATTTCATCAGATACATTTGGGTCAAGATTACCTGTAGGTTCATCTGCAAGAATAACTACAGGATCTTTTACTAATGCACGTGCAATTGATACGCGCTGTTGCTCTCCTCCACTCAGCTGTGACGGAAAATATTTTTCAGACCCATTCAATCCAACTTTCTCTAACATGGTACGAACTCGTTGACGAATATCTTTTGTTGAAGTACCTACTATATGCAAAGGTAATGCAACATTTTCAAAAACAGTACGGTCTTGAATAAGTCTAAAATCTTGGAAAATCATCCCAATTTTTCTTCTATAGTACGGAATCTTTCGTGATGGCATATAGCTTACATCAACATCATCAATATAAAGAGAGCCATCTTGAAGCGGAATATCCTTATATATAGTTCGAAGTACAGTAGATTTCCCTGCACCTGTTGGTCCCATAAGAAATACAAGCTCTCCCTTTTCAATTTGAAAAGAGAGATCAAAAATTCCCACATTGTCTGCATAAGTAGCAGTGATATTTTCGAATTGAATCATATAAAAAATTACTGGTAATTAGGAATGATATACAATCTTAAGGAATCCAAAATTAGATAAAATAAATAAGAAGTATATCGTAGTCATTAATACACCAAATTCCTTTGATATTTTATTGTTTTTTGCAATTGCAATAAACAAGCTCATGGTCAATATTGTCATCAATATTAATTGTGAGTTTACAGCAATTGAGATTGAATTAATTGGATGAATAATAAATGATGCCCCCAATACTGCCAAAATATTCATGATATTTGAGCCAATAACATTTCCAATTGCAAAACTAGTTTCATTTTTTCTCACTGCAACAATGGTAGTTGCAAGTTCTGGAAGGGATGTGCCAATTGCCACAATGGTCATTCCAATAACAACTGACGGAATTGCCAATAATTCAGCAATACCAACAGCACCCTCAACAAAAAAATGTGAACCAAATCCCAAACCCATAATTCCTAAAGTTAAAAAAAGTAATTTATAAGGCATTTCTTCAACTTCAATATTTTCAACATCATGATCTGAATTAATTAAATAGTAACTATATACTCCCAAAACAAAAATATATAAAATACCTGTATTCACATTCATTAAATTGAAATATATACTAAAAATTGGCATTAATGTTATTCCCAAAAGAAAGTATAAGTCTCCCCTTAGTTTTTTAAATGGGAAACTTAATGGCTTCATTATGGAAGCGATACCTAAAATAAGCCCAATATTTGCAATATTGGAACCTATAACATTACCAAATACAAGCCCTGATTCTGCTTTTAAGCTGGCAAAGATACTTACAATTAGCTCTGGTAAAGATGTGCCAAATGCAACTAATGTAATTCCTACAATAATTTTGGAAATATTATAATTAGATGCAATTACTTTACTGCTTTCAATTAAATATTCGGCACCATAAAAAAGGAGTAAACCACCAATAATAAATTGGAAAATTTCAGGTAGTATAAACATTAGTTATATAATTTATTTTGATTAATATACGACTCAATTTCTGGCAAAACCATACGCTTATATAAATCATTTTTCTTCCACCAATTTTCACGAATTTTAGTTGAAGAAATCTTCATATCAATATCATCCCTATAAGAAATATATTCTTGGCTTTCAATTTGATATCCTCTACGGGAAATACAGGTAAATTTCACCATTTCCTTTAATTTATCAATATTTTTCCATGCATTCAAATTCTCGCCTTGATCTTCACCAATTATAAGAGTAATTGAAGCATCTTTAAATTTATTTTTTAGCCATTCAACCGTATCAATTGTAAAGCTAATATCATGCTTATTAATCTCGTAATCCAATATTTCTACATTTTCAAATTTATCTAAAAACTGAATTAAACACATTTTTAAACGATGATGAGAAGATGTTTGATTCTTCATTGTTTTATGAGGTGAAACATTAGTGGGGATAATCATGAATAAATCACATTCACTATTTAGTTTTTCAACAATTTTTAAATGCCCCAAATGCGGTGGATCAAACGTCCCGCCTAATACATAAATTTTCATTTATATAATCTTAAATATTCTGACAACCCCATTCCAGACTTCATATTTTCTATGAGTTGGATAGCTTCTTTTGACTTGTCTAAAGAAATAAAATTCCGCTCATTATTCTTATAAAAAGAGTGGGCTAATTCATGCTTATTTTGCAATAAGTATGCAAAAATAATTGTAATTCTTGCATCATCAGTTATTGATGTATCATAATATTCTGAAAGTATATTATTTAAATAAATTAATGCTGAATCATATTCCTCTAATTTTAGATATAAACGTGCAGATTCTAGCGATTTTCGTGCTAATTTGTATCTAATTTGATCCATTTCAATATTTGCTTTTTTAGCATATTGCGAATTGGGATAGTCTTCAATAAATTCTTGTAATCTATCCAATGCTAATTTTGAATTTTCCTGGTCTTTTTCAAATGAATTTGATGAAAGAATTGCACATTCACAAATTCTAAATCTAGCTTGTTCAACTTTGTTGTAATCCTGTGAAAATCGTGCAAAATAATCATATTCTTGAAGAGCATTTTCGTATTCCTTTAAACTGAAATATGACTCCGCTAACAAAAACTGTGCATCTAAGGCCATTTGTGTCCCTGGATTATTACTGACAATAAATAAAAATTCATCTTTTGCACGCATAAATTTTTCAGATTCAAACAATGAAATACCCTTTTCAAATCGTTGTTGTAATTCCTCCGAAATTGATAATTTGGAAGCAGAACACCCAAAAAATACACATAAAAATATTAAACTGAATAATCTCATCTTAATCCCAATTAAACTTTAATTTTAATCCCGCTGATTGAACATCATTTACTGTCGAAAAATATGGCTCTGATTCAATTTTGTGATGAGTGAATTGATTTAATTTAGAAAGAATCAATACATCAATCATACTTGCAACATGATTAACCATTAAGGCTGAGATTGCATACTTTGCCAGTAAATAATAATCCTCATTAGAGGTTGTCCATATTTCACGATAGTATTTCTTATGTGGGCTCATTGCAATACGTTCACCCCCATTATTTTTTACCACTACATAAAGGGAATCATTGTCATCCCACCCCGCAAAAAAATGGTCATATTTCCCAATATTTTCATAAAAATTATGATCTTTAAAAACTTTATAGTTTTCATCGTTCATTAAATCTTCAATTACATCCACAACAAAATTATCGCAATTCTTTAATTCCTCAAAATTCTCTGAATTAATACCACATAATTGCCGACTCATATCTAAAAATATTGTCTCAAACTCTGCTGTACTTGAACTAACTACATTCTCATTGTTTCCCCATTGAAAATTAATATGATGGCTATCCTTCCAAATTTCTGGATAACTACCATTGGGGGGTTTAACAAAAATTGAATCAATAGGAGTACCCTTCCATTTATAATAGTCTTTTATCCAACGAGCCATACTCCAATGTTCATTAGCATACTCTCTGTACTGATCTTGTAATTTTTTCCCTTCACTGGAATAATAATACCACGTCCCCAATGAAAGGGCTTCGATAGTCCAAAATGCCATGGCACGTTCCTCATGCCCCAGATAATATTCACCTGTACCCGGTAATATTGCTGACATTAACAACGCATGTTTTTGATTTTTACTTAGTGATTTTGAAGACGTAGATTGTTGAAAACTATATTTTGGAATTGGTGTATATTTATCATTCATCAAAAACGATGTGCCAAATAAAAAACTACAACTAAATATTAAAATCAAATTTTTCAATCTGCAAATCCAAATAAAATTGATAAATAATGTTTAGGAGATTCAGTAGGATCTGTAATGGCTTGGTGATATTCATATTCAATAGCTGTTGGATATGAATAAAATGAATAACCATTTAATCTCAACTCAATTCCTGTTGAAAATTTATACTCTTTTTCACTGAAAAAGTCAGCAATGTCTTTATTAAATGCGCCACCAAATTGACTAACTACCCCAAAAGTTAAATTTTGAAAGTAAATATGATTTAATTTATAATTCTTTTCTAAAAACAAGGGGAATCTTGTTTCATTCGTAATCATTAGTTGCTGAGCTCCAGTTAAATCTTCATTATAGAATGAATACCCTCTAATCCCTGGAAGCCCACCAGTAAAAAAATGGAAGAAATTATCAACTTCAGAATTCGAAAGATATCCAATTTTAGATTTTAAACTGGAAACAATTCGATTTTTTTTATTCAACGTAAAATGATGGAATGTATCTAACGTAAATCTAAATGTGTTTTGAGGAGCAAAATTTGCACCGAATGTACTATATTCTTCATTTATTCCAAATCCTGACATAAAGCTATTCCATTCATATCCCAATTTAGATTGAATTGTATATCCTGAGCCAGGCAACATATCCTTTAAAAATGAGGATTTACGTTTAGAATATTCATATTTAATTGATGTACCATGACCTCTAAAATAATCAAAAGCTAAATCACCATTATAACGTACTGTATCATAGGGTGCATATTGTACAATTTTCTGACGAACATGCTCACGATAGTTTGTGTAACTATAATCAATCCAAAATTTGTGTCCATTTTTTATAAATCGGGTGCCGATTTCACCTGAAAATAATAAAAATGTTAAGTCACTGTTTATATGGACATTGTCTGCAATAGTACCATTTGCTCGATTATAATTAGAGCTAATACCTTTATGTCTCGTTACCCAAAATAAATTAGTATAAAAAGTGGGTTTGTATTTTTTGAATTCAAAAATCATAAACAGATCAATATCGTTTTTGCTGTTCATTGATCCACCACCGAATACAGATAATCTATCCAATAAATCATGGGACATAAAATACATCCCCGGTTTAAATAAATTATAATCTACCATTAACCTTGGCATAAAAGACAGTGACGACATTGAATCTTTATACTTGTGAGATGGTGTTTGATTTAATTCCACAATTGGCTCGGATTGAGGTGAATTTTGCCAAAACTCATTATCATATCCCACTACGGAGTCATTTACTACATGATAATCTTTTAAGAGTGCAATTTTATACCCACCATTTTTATATTCACTATAAAGGATTTCACCACTACTAGAAATTGAAGGCATAAACGCACCTCCACTCACATTGGTGATGTATTCTCCATCTTGGTTTACTAAATTAAAAACTCCAGATTTATCAGTAGCATAAACAAATGAATTCCCATTTGTGGCTATACCGCGATCATCCCAACTATTTGACTTAAATGATTCTATTTTATTATTTTCAATATTAATTTTTAAAATATCTCGTGTTTGGTGGGTGATTACATCTGAAAATAAAAATTCACCATCCCATTCCAACGATGACAAATATGTTCCATCATTATATTGGGTAATGGGTGAAAAATTAATTGAATCTAACGGACTTACCACAATATTAGATGTACCATCAAAAATAGTAATAGCAGCGATGCTATTGGTAGTTTCAATATATACTGGAGAATACAATCGTTCTGAATGAGTAAGTCGTTTGGGTTCTGCATCATCATCATTTATATTAATTTCATATAAATCAAAAAATTTAGATCCATTTTTATTGGGCTTGCTTCGATGAGTATAAACAATTGTAGAATCATTTACCCATGTTGGTGCAGTTTGAACACCTCCGGCTATTTTCTTAGATGTAGAATCTTTGAAGGAAAACACATATAAATTGGTTTGCCCAAAATAATCATTATTCTTATTAGATAAAAATGCAAATTTTTCTCCATTTGGGGACCATTTTGGATAAATATTAGTGGTTCCTTCAGCTTCTAATATCTCACCACTTTTCCCATTTTCTTTTATTGATACAGCAATTGGTTTATATTCATTCTTTAATTGAACCACCCATTCATCATATAATTGATTTCCAGGAACCCCCGTTGCCTTTTCCATTGCATGAGATACTGAGTATATAAGTGGATTAGAAAGATTATGTGTAATTTCCCTGAGGATATCACTTCCAAAACGATTTGCTAAATATTGGGTAAATCTAAAACCCATGCTATAGGTTGCCTCATTTCCTATGCCTCGTTTCCCAAAGGTATTCATTGCATTCAATGATAATAAATTATCATTGAAAACTCTGTCACGTAGTGTCATATCTCGATGGGAATCCCAATAATCATAATTGGCACCATCATACATAAATTGAGCCGTTCCCTCCGCCATCCACGGAGGTACAGCTGTACCAGGAATTGGATATGAGATAATTGTATTGGGATATCCATACAGAACATCAGGACGCTTCTCATCCTCGTACCCCATTATTTGTATAAAAGATGCTGGAAATTTTCGAGAATATTTCATTGCCGCACCAATTTGGATAATATGCGTAAACTCATGAGTAATTACATTCTGTAACCACCGATGTGAGCCACGCAAATCAAAATCTAATGGAACTGCCCAAATTTCAATTTTGTTATCATAATAATAAGCAGCACCATTTGCATAATCATCTGTATCTTTCAGTATGATATGGGTTTTGGAATCGGGCTCAAATTGATAAAATTCTGTAATGGGTTCATATATTTTCTCTGCAACGGTTGCCGCTTCTCTACAACTTCTTTCAGTACCATCATGATAGTGAAATACAAAATGCTCTGTCTCAAAAGAGTGCCAATTTAACTCTGCATGATTATACCATGACTGTGAATATAACCCCGAAAGGAAGATGAATAAAAAATATATCATTTCAATACCATCACCTTTGTCATGGCTTCGTCACCAGAATCAAATTTTATATGTGCAAAATATACTCCGGGGTCAAAATTGGCTGAACTCCATTGAACTTCATTATACTCATTATTTTGGAGATTCTCCTTAGTAATAGAATCAACCCTTAATCCCAAAATATCATAGATATTAATCTCTACCTCACTTGAAACATTTACAAAAAACCGAAAGGTAGTATTTCCATTTTTTATAGGATTGGGATAATTATAAAATTTAATTGATGTTGAAGTAGATTCTGAAATTAAATGGTCTCCTGTAACCATAGGGTAATTTGAATTTTGACTATATTCATGAAGCCAATAACTATCATTGGCATCAAAATCAAATAGTAAAAACTGATGACCATCAACCAATGCAGCTTTTTCACCATCCCAATTTGATATGATTGATAATTGTTGATCAGGAGAGAATGAAGGTATTTCTAAAATTCTTTCTCCAATATGATTTAGAATAGTAATACCATTTTCTTCTCGACATATAATCTCAGGATAGTCATCATGTGTGTTTATAATGTCTGCAACTAATGGTTGATGATAAAAACGTCCATGAACGGGGAAACCATTGGCATTAACACCATTGGGGAAATTTTCCACTATAAGTGAACTATCACTCACATAAATCAATTCATCCAATCCATCATTATCAATATCACCAAGAGAAACTTTTTTATATATAGTAGTATCTGTATCTGAATTTGAGAGAAAACCTATCGCAAAATCTTCCGTTAAAGGTTCTAATTCTTCATCATAATATGCAAATGTAAATGAAGTTGTATCAAATTCAATGAGGTTAATACTATCTTGTAAACATAAAGCTAAATTATAATCTAGGTTATCAGAAATCTTTTTTTGTGAATTCACACTGGATTTAAAAATTCCGGTTTCGTATTTATAAAATACAAATGAGGTATCGTTAATTTCACAATCACCAAGAATTTTAACATCATTTTGATGAATAAAACTTTGCTCAAAATCCCTAAATTCATTGAATTCAATGTTAACATCCATCGTATGATTAGCTTCACTCATTACCGTAATTTTAATTCCTGAATGCACATCCTCTGAAGTTGAGGAATTGGGCCGTGTAAAATCATCAAATATTACATATTCATTCTCATTATTTTTTTCTTCTGGATTACCATATTCAAAATAGTAGAAATTATCTGCATACCAAAAATCAAACTTCCAACCATTGACATGCTGAGTAAATAATGGATGAGCACTACTATATCCAACATCAACAGAACCATCAGCTTCTTCAATAGAAATAGCCTTTTGATCTGGGATATTATTTATACCCCCCTGATTATCATTTATTAATTTTTCGTTAATATGCCATATCAATATCCCTGCTCCAGGAAGTCCCACATCATAGTTTTTGAATTTTGTAATTACACTATGTGTAATATCAATCTCATTATCAGAGAATTCAGTTAAAACCGTATCAAACCAATGCCCAACTTGTTCATCTGATATTTTATATTGTTCTTTTCTTCTTAGAGAATCAATATCTGCATTTTCACCTTCAATCCAATTATTTCTATTTTCAATTAAAAAGTATTCGTCATTATTAATGTCCACTCTATAAACTAAAGGCAGTGCCTCATCTGTAGAAATGGTAATTGTAGTATCATTATAAATAATTTGAGTATCTGACCATCCTTTTTTAATTCGTGTCCATGGTGATGGAGGTGAAGGAATAACCCCTCTCCCATTATTAGATCCATGATCCATCAAGCCAAATACACCAACTCCTGCCATACCATTCTCAGTATTAAACAAAGGGGGTAATTCAAAGGCATACCCCAATAATAACGCAAAGGTACCCGTTAACCCCACTTGAATATCACATAAATCGTTTGTGCCCGAAAATATATCCTGAACCACATCGTAATAAATCATATTTTGCGTTTCAGGAAGAATTATACCTCTATTAATTTCAATACCATCAATGATAATGGATTCAACATTACTTAGAATTTCTTCATCAACATAGGCTGACTTTAAATCATGGCTTGTAGGATCGATAAATGGAACTGCAAAATCCTGCCCCATACCTGCATGAAATACCACAATGATGGCATCATTTAAATCTATGGATAAGTCTTGGATTTGCTCTTTTGCAAGATCAATAGACTCTTTATAAAACTCACCTAAATATGAATCACCCAAGGCATATTCTCTCATTGGTTTGGATATGGTATAAACAGAGTCAATCATGTGTATTTGAAAGGATTCATCCTCATTCACAAAGGAGTCATAATAATTTTTTACCGCCAACATTTGCGATGAAAAATAGTCTGCATTATGTGGGGGTTTGTCTGCTAAAAACCCATTACACAGTAAGGTATCTGCCATGGAATATTGTGCAGTAGTTGAATCCAGAAATGTACCCCTACCCGTAGTCAGGGGATCATCTTCTTCTTCAAAAGGGAATTCAACCATTACTCCAATTAAATGAGAAAAGGATTGAGCATAAATGAAATTAGCCCCGATTTCGAGGCTAATTATAGTGGTAAAAATTAATAGTCTAAATATCAACTTACAGATTTATGTTTACAGAGAAAAACATGGTATTGGCACGAGGATGACCTTGTTCACCAGCAGTATATCCAAAATCAAATCCATATTGCGCAAATCTTATTCCTGCACCAAAAGTGGGATTGGTTATTTTACCTTCTTGATCATAAATATAACCACCCCTTAATACAAAATTATCAGTATACCAGTATTCAGCACCAAAATTATAGACCATTTCCTTAAACTCTTGTTTTATTGAGCGGTCATCACCAGATCCTTTTTCTAA
>CAYQPE010000020.1:0-23048 GCA_964419445.1 uncultured bacterium | reverse complement strand
GGATATTCATTATCATTATCTAAGAACCACGAAATGAGATTTGATTTAACTTTATCAAGGAATATTACTTGACGTTCGAACTTAATGTCGGGCCCCTTTTTATCAAGAATAGACTTAACTTTGCTAAGTTTTTTCTCAACATTAATAACTGATGCAATATTCTTTTCTAATACATACTGAAATTTGTCTCCTTCAATTGAATCATTTTCAATAAGTGTTTGATTAAAAATAAGTAAACCATCTTCATCTACCTGATATCCACCACCTCTAAACTCAGTAGTACACCGTGTAACAAGCACTTGACCTTCATCACCAATGATTTTGATATCATAAATCTCAAATATAACTGATATATCCATTTTCAATTTCCAAAAATATTATCTAGAATGTGGATGCCAGATTTACAAGCATACCCACCCCTACGTATCAAGGTGTATGGGGGTCGCATTAGGTTGAAATTTAGTTTTATGCTCCCTACCATCACCTTGCTACTGTGGTGGATATAATTTACCCCCTCTAGTCTTGATAACTCAAGATGAAAGGAATAATAATGGAATTATCTAAAGTATCAGATAGTGAACTGCTAGCTGAATATAGTAAACGCTTCACCCTAAAGAGTGGTTCAAAGATAACAAGCTCTAGTGACGTAGTAAAGCATCTACGACAGTACTTTATTAATGACTTACTTACTGAGAAGTTTGTAATCATATTCTTAAGTGGGAATAACAGTATCATTACTACAGAGACCTTGTTTACTGGCACTTTAACCTCTAGTGCAGTATATCCAAGAGAAGTAATAAGAAAGGTGTTAGAATATGGTGCTGCTGCACTTATAATAGCACATAATCATCCCTCTGGTAACCTTAGTCCTAGTAATGACGATAAAGCAATTACTAAGAAGTTACAAGAAGCCTGCAAGACTATTGACGTGCTTATCCACGACCATATCATAATAGCAGGTGAAGAATATACCAGTTTTGCAGATAAAGGGTTGATGTAAACGAAAAAGGGAGCTCTTTAAGGGCTCCTTTTTCTTTGAAACTAACTGCAAGCTACTGTAGTTTCTTGTGCCATATATGTGACAAAAACAGTCATATTTATGGGTTTATTTACAAATAACTAGGTACTGGTATAGTACACAAAAACCCCTCGTTACCGAGGGGAATTTAAAAGTACACCCGACAGGATTCGAACCTGTAACCGCTGGAGCCGAAATCCAGTGCTCTATCCAGTTGAGCCACGGGTGCAAAAAACAGTTAATAGATAACAGTTAAAAGATAATAGATAATAGATAAAAGTTGATAGTTTATGGTTAGTGATTAGTTTTAATCACGCTATAACTATATACTTTTCACATGGGTAAAATTACAGGGATTTCAAATAGGGATAAAATGATTAATTGGGTGGACCAATGAATTTCTGAACTCGCTTTACTCCCACATCTAACATCCACATAATAACAGATCCAAAAAGGATTAAAAAGAAAATATATACTGGCCATTCTCCAATTAAAAATGGATTTGGTACATTCGGTTTTTCACATACAAAAAAGTAATTTGACCCCAGTAGAAAGTTAATTACACCAATCACAATCATTAAAAACAATGACAAAAGTATGGTGCGATGCAGAGCATATTTCCCGATTTTCAGCTTGAAAATACAGAGCATCCATAAAACATTTATAATAATGATGGCATGGGAAATCTGACTAATATAAAAATAATACGGTGAATAAAATCGTGAAAATTCTGGTGTGATGATGGCTTGTAGTGCTCCTCCCATTCCCCAAAAAAAACTAAATTCAAATGCCATTTGGTTGCGAGTATATAACGCATATGCACTCAAAAAAGTGGAAAACCCACAAAGATGCAAAGGCAAATCTTTTACCAATAACCAATGCCCATCAATATAGCGATATACATCATCAAACAATTCAACTGAAATTGTGAGTGCTGCCATAAATGTGGCAATAAATTGTACTTGCCAGACGTTCAGTTTACGTCCGACAAATAAAATAAATGCTACACTGGATGCAATGGTAAGCATTGAAGTTAAATGCTCATTTCCAAAAATTGTATAATCCATCATCTGTATAAATTAAAAATAATTGATCTTTTGTATCTATCATTCATTTGTTATTTGAACTTTTTAATATTTTTTACCAACTGATTTCCGTCTTAAATTTTAGTCTATCAACAAAATTAATATGAGGAATTATGAAAAATACTAAACTATGTTGCTATTTATTGGGACTTAGTGATTTAATCTGCTTTGTATACGGTTCATTTTTATTAAGCCTAGCTCTCTTTGGAGCATGTTCAGGAACTGCATGTACATCCTGCTGTGGGTGTTGTCCACAATTAGGACTCCCCCTTATTGCATTGGGATTTGTCATACGTTGTTGGGCAAAAAAATGCTGTAAAGATTCAGCATCTTGCTGTGGACCTGATTCTAAAGAATAGTAAACAATATCAAATAGGGGGAATGTAAGCATTCCCCCTTTTACAATATGCGGATTGCCTACTTTTTATTATTCGTTCAGCTTATATTCCCCACGGAATATTATTATTTCCACCCTGAAAATCAACGCGGGTCAGAACTATTTTTTCATCCCATTAATACGGTTTTAAATGGAAGTTTTGATATACTTCGAAACGGAACCTATTCATCTAAAAACTTACTAGATGTTCCTTATAAAGGAAGTTTTGAAAATATTTGGTTCAACATTACTCATCCCATTGAAAATGTAGAAAAATTTGGGGTGGATAAATTTGTTGAGTTAGAAATATTTAACCTCAGCTTTGACCCCTCAAAAGGGCATTTTCTCCCCAATATTGCCAATCATGTATTGGGTAATGGGATGCTCTATGTTAAAATGGCAGAATGGTATGATTATCATAATTATACATATCCTAAACTATGGTCATTTACCACCACAACCATTTATCAAGTAATGAATGAAGTGATAGAACACCCCTCAGGCAAACAATATATCAATGTAGATTCCATTTCAGATCTACTCATTTTTAATCCATTGGGATTTATTCTTTTTAGTTTTGATAGGGTCAATACAATTTTTACCCAAACCTTGCCCATATATGATTGGTCATTACAGCCTATGATTGATTTTAATTCATCGACATTTGAAAATACAGGGCAAAATTATATCATGCATATTCACCCTTTGGGGAATCAATCTATATCACCCTTTATTTACTGGGGAATCCACGGAATAGCTGGAATTAGCTATAAACATGAAAATGGAAATATGTATTCTCTTGGTGCAGGACGTATGGTAAACCGTATTCGTAGCGAAATTAGAGAAACAGATTATTTAGAAGATACCATTTTCTTTACCCCAGATATGGATGGAGCACTGTCTTTTTTTTATTCTCATAACGGTTCTCTTCTGGCAAGCGTTATGGTGACTGGCCCCAGATTTTATAATGCTCAATGTAATATTTTTCCAGGTGTTATTAAATTAGGTGAGTATTCCCCGGGTTTATATGTTTCTTTTGGTGAATCTGAAGGATTTGAATTGGGTTTATCTTTTGATTTTCTTCCATTTGGATTTGGTCATAAATTCAAATAAATATTTTTTTAAATAGAGAGTTTCATATGAAATCCATGTATAAAATCTTATTAATAGTGATTTCTTTAATATTTTGGGGTGGATGTTGCAAATCTCATTCTCATGATGGTCATCATCATGGCCATCATCACGCATCACATGTTGAGAATTCACTTTGTGGCAAATGTGGAGAAATAAAGGGGACTCATAAATGTTGTGATCCCAATGCACAAAAATGTGAATGCGGACTCATTCATGGTTCACCCGGATGTTGTAAAATTGAAAAAGGTGACGATGTAAAACTATGTACTCACTGTGGTCAAATTAAAGGTACAGATAATTGTTGTGCTAAAGATGCTAAATCATGTTCTTCATGTGGGTTACATAAAGGTTCACCGGGGTGTTGTAAAATTAAGTAATTATTATTGATGTAAATTTTATGCCTGTTATGACTATTAATCCAGCAAAATATTATTTACGGAGATATCATTCATCAGATCTAAAACCCTCTGAGTTAAAACGAATGTTAAATTTATGGTTACCCTTTTTATTTAATAGGATTCGTATAGTTCATGTATCAGATGATTTTAAAAATATTGATGTAAAATTGAAACATACATTTTGGAATCGGAATCCTGATAAGGCTATTTGGGGAGGTTCAATCTTTAGTGCTGCAGATCCCTTTTACCCTATTATGCTAAAACAAAAGGCTTTACAAAAAGGGTATAAAACCAACTTTTATACCAAAGAGACCAAAGTAAAATATATTAAAGCTGCCCGAACCGATATAATATTCAAGTTTCGATTAGATGAATATCATATTAAAGATATGTTTAAAAAACTTCATGAAGAAAAGCAGTATGACCAATGGCATATAGTAGAAGGAATCGATAGCCATGGTGATTTATGTATTCGTGCAGAAATACGAAGTTTCTTGAGAATTAGATAATAAAAAAGCCCGTTAAAACGGGCTTTTTTGTTCTAATAACTGATGGCATCTTGGCCGCCGCCACCTCGTTTCATATTTTTATTCTTCCGCTGTTTACGCTTGCTCTCTTCTACTTTACCAAAACTATACTTTAAAGATAGCATAAGCGTTCTTGGTTCACGATAGTGATAGGCATGAAGATATTCGGTATAGCCCTCAAATTTTTCATCTTTATCAATTTCAAAACCTGCATTATCTAATAGATTCATTATCTTAAATGTAACATCAATATTTTTAAATGATGATTGAATGGCCATATTCATCCCCAAGATAGGTTTTATAATTCCATCTGTAGTTTTCATGGGACCAAACATATTACCTGTGAGTTCAACTTGAGCAAAGGGTAAAAATACTCTATTCATAAAGAATGTGTATAATCCAACGGCATTCCCCTGAAGGTCTGATTCAACATTTTCTCCACCTAACATGGTGTACCACGCACTGGTGCTCACCATTGAAAACCAAAATGGTAAGGGGAAATAAGTGGCGGTAACATCAAAGCCTACCCGTTGAGAAGTACTATAATTATCTGCCTGCATCACATCAATTTTCTTTTCTGTTGATTCTGGTTCTTCATAGGTCCATTCATTGCCATCGTAATAAATATAGTCGCTGTCCCACCAATGAATTAAATCTGTAGAATAATTATAAAAAAATGATGTGTTTAGAGAGTTTCTACCTTTTTGCAATGTATGGTCTATTTCTAGAGCATGGGTATATTCAGGTTTTAGGTTGGGGTTTCCAATTCGAACAAACTTATCATCAAGATCATTTTTAGGCACAGGATTTAATCCACGCATCCATGGGCGTTCTGTTCGATAACTATATCCAAATTTATAGCTATGAACTTCATTATGGGTGTACATAAGATGTAAGCTGGGGAAAAATTTTGAGTAATTTGGAGGAGAATAAGGTCCATTATTCAATGCTTCATCTCTTAAAAAGTACAAGATATTATCTAATGGGTCAGGATATGCATTTAGATCCTCAACTATTTTATTTAAATCCATAGAGATGTTTACACTTTCAAATCGCAAGCCCCCTTGTATCCCAAATCTATCTGAAAGTTCTTTTCCATAAGTAGAATAAATGGCATACGTGCTTTCATCATAATCAAGAAGATACGGATAATATTCAGCCTTCCAATGTTGATTATACTTCTGAGAAGTTGCTTTCGCACCTACTTCTAATTGAGATTTTTCAGAAAGTGGTTTTACATAATCAACTGCAAACACATATTCGAATTCATCTTCTTTCTTTTTGGTGGTGTCAGAAGCAATTCCATCAGTTACTCTATACATTTCCCGGTTATCAAAATGGTCTGCATACATAACATCCACAGAAAGTTCATGTCCTTTTTCTTCAAAATCTTTAAAATAGGTTAAACTAAAATCACTGTTTATGCCATCTTCAAGATTTACATTAGAATATTCTGCTGAATTATCAGAATTACTAAAATCTTTAATTTTGAACGATGATTTACTCGTATCAATATGATTTGACCGATTATAACTAAAAGAAAGGGAGTTTAAGTCGTTTATAATATAATCTCCTCCAATGGAAATGGCATCTGCAATAAAATGCATTTCAGTATCAGAATGTTGAGAAAGTGAATCAGCCATTTCTTCACCATCATTTTTACGGGCGTAGTCTCTACCACCATTTCTGGAACGTGTTCTATCTTTATAAGAAAAGCTTGAAAACACATTGAGTTTTCCGGTAAAATAATTTACATTGGCAGATGCATTATACTTATCTCTTTCGCCAATAGTACCTGACAAATCGCCATTAAATCCCTCAAACTTCCCTTTTTTCAATACAATGTTGATAATTCCGGCCATACCTTCAGGGTCATATTTTGCAGATGGTGATGTAATAACTTCCACTTTGTCTATCATATCGGCAGGTAAATTTTCTACAGATGTGGTTTCACCACCAGATATAAGGGCAGAGGGTTTGCCATTTACAAGAATTCTCACATTGCTATTTCCACGTAAACTCACCACACCATCCATATCAACTGATACTGCAGGAATACTACTCAATACCTCTTCACCAGTACCGCCAGCAGGTGTATTCATTTGACTCACATTAAATACTTTTTTATCAATCTTATTTTCCATTATTGGAGCATCATCAATTACCTCTACTGCATCTACTAACAATACCTTAGACTTTAATTTTAATTCACCAATATTAAAACTTCTATTTTCTTTGAATGATAAGTTGATATCTTCAATTTTCATCGATTCAAAACCCATGAATTCAATCTTTAAGGTGTATGTTCCCGAAGCTAATTCTCTTATTGAAAAATCACCATCAGCATCGGAAATTGTACCTGTTATAATATCCCCTTTATCATTTAGCAATGATACTGATGCATACTCAATGGGAAGTACTGTAGAAGAATCAACTACAGTACCCTTAATTTCACAAATGTTGGGAGCGTTTCTTTTTTTATGGCGATGGCTACCATCACTATTTTCACCGTGATCACTGTGAGCAAAAACCATTGCAATACTGCACAAGAGTGCTAAAAATCTATTATTCATAAATATACCTTAAGGAATGTGTAAAAATACAAGATACTAATTTACAGCTATTCCATAGGTTTCCTTGAAATTTATCACAAATTGTTACATAGGTTTTTTAACTTTAGTCATGCATAAAACACATCAATTATTGATTCTTATACTAGCTTCATCCATTTGTTTTGCTACATTTTCAATTGTAGCGGTTGATCCAGAAACGGGAGAAGTGGGCAGTGCTGGCGGTTCATGTATTGCAGGTTCTATCATTATCAGCGATATTCATGTTGGATTGGGAGCAATTCATACACAGTCATATTATCACCCCACAAATCAAAACAATGCGTCTTCTTATATGGACCAAGGTTACTCTCCTGAAGAAATTGTAAATTTGTTGGAATCTAATGATGTGTCAAATAATCCGGGGATACGTCAATATGGGGTGGTTGACATAGAAAATAATGGACGTAGTGCATCTTTTACAGGTGAAGACTGTGGCAATTGGAAAGGCCATTTAAATGGTCCAACTTATGCAATTCAAGGTAATATCCTCTTGGGTTTTCATGTTTTACAGGAAATGGAATCAAACTTCATTAATACAACGGGTCATTTATCCCAACGGTTAATGGCTGCATTACAGGGAGCAAATATACCCGGAGCAGATACTCGCTGTTTAGATGAAGGGATATCTACACTCTCAGCATTTATCCGTGTGGCAAAACCTGATGATTCAAACAATAACTATTACTTAGATTTAAATGTTAATACTGTTATTCCTCATTTCAATGAAACTGGAGAATGGTTAGAGCCAATTGATTCGCTACAATATATGTTCAATGATTGGCTCGAATCAGAATTTCCCCAAAATCATGGCGATTTAAATCAAGATGGAATTATTGATATATTAGATATCGTAACCATAGTTAATATAATTTTAGGACATATCCCCCCTACCTTTGCTCATACTTATCTGGGTGATGTCAATGGTGATGGCATCATTAATATACAAGATATCATTCTGATCGTAAACATCATTCTGTAATTGTAACATCTTACAATTAGTGTACTTACAAATTTTTACAATTTAGGGTTATATCACATGTTTTTTCATTTTTTAAATTGAGGCGGTGAAGATTGCCAATTGAAGGCACTTCCATGTATTTAAAATTGAGGGAATTATGAAAAGATTATTAGCATCTATAATTGTGATTACGATGGCATTCTCTACAGAGTGGCATTCTATTATAACTGAAAATCCTACTGCATATTCAAAAGAAGTTGTAAGCAATAGTGAAAACGCAACTACTATAAAATTTACCCTTAATGGATATTCTCTTTCTCAAGTGAATACAGAAAATGGAGATGCATTTCGTGTAAGTACTCCATTGGGGGCATCACTTTTAGAAAATGGCGCTCCAGATTTACAAAAATTATCTGCATCTATAAGAATTCCAAATGATGCACAGATGAATACAAGAATTGAATCTGCAGATTACTTTACAGTAGATAATATTGATATTGCACCTTCAAAAGGGAATCTCTCTCGATTAGTTAATCCAGATGAAGTAAGTTTTACCTGGAATGACAGTTATTCCCGTGATGAATTTTTTCCAGGGAAGTTATCAGATTTAAATACACCATATATTTTAAGAGAAATGAGAGGATTAGCCCTTAATGTTTATCCATTCCAATATAACCCTGTTCAAAAATCATTAAAAGTATATACAGAAATTATAGTTTCGGTATTTGCCCATGGTCCTGGAGAAATTAACGTTATTAGCAATGAAAATGATGTTATAGATCATGATTTTATAAAAGTATATAATAGTCATTTTGAAAATTTTAACACTAATGATACTCGATACGAATTTGTAGAAGAACAAGGAAATATGCTCATTGTTTCTTATGGTGATTTTATGGATGAAATGGAACCTTTCGTAGAATGGAAAAACAAAAAGGGTATTCCTACAGAAATTGTAAATGTATCAGATATTGGTGGAAATTCAAGTTCTATCGAAGCATTTGTAGATAATTACTATTATGATAATGGACTTACCTTTCTACTTCTAGTTGGTGATATTAACCAAGTACCTTCTCCTTCTGTAAGTGGAAGTGCCTCTGACCCAAGTTATGGTTTTGTTGAAGGTAATGATTCATACTCTGAATTGTTTGTTGGCCGTTTTTCTGCCAATTCACCACCGGAGTTAATCACGCAAATTGAACGATCAATAGACTACGAACAAAATGCTCAAGCTGGCGCTGAGTGGTATCATACTACCTTTAGTGCAGGGTCAAACCAAGGTCCAGGTTGGGGTGGATTGACTGATGATGTATTTTTAGAGACTATAATTGACCCCATGTTACTTGACTATACATACTCATCAACGACAGGAATTTATGATCCAAACCAATCCATTCAAGGTGGAATTGATGCAATAAATGATGGCGTAAGTATTATCAACTATACAGGACATGGTTGGCAATTAGGCTGGGGTAATGGTTCACCTATTGAAGTTTCACATGTGGAAAATTTAGATAATGCAGGAAAACTACCATTTGTAATAACTGTGGGTTGTAATGTGGGTGAGTTTAATACTCAAACCAATTCATTTGCAGAATCATGGTTACGAGCTACCAATAATGGTGAAGCCATTGGGGGTATTGCCCATGTAGGTTCCACCATAAGTCAGTCTTGGGAGCCACCTATGCATGGACAATATGGAATGAATCAACTCCTTACAGAAACTGCCGCTGAAGGTGTGAGTCATACTATCGGTGGAATTGTAACCAATGGATGTATGTATATGAATGATATGCAAGGTGGAAATGGAATCAATGAAACCAATTATTGGACTCTGTTTGGAGATCCATCCATTCACTTTAGATCTGATTCACCTTCATCATTAAATGCTACATATCCTAACTCTATCGTAATTGGTACTTCACAATTGGATATAAACTATACTGGCTCTGAAGTAACAGCAGCTTTCTCACAACATGGAGAATTGCTTGCCTACGCTTATGGGAATAATGGATTAGCATCCATTGATTTATCCCAAATTGATTTACAACCAGGTGAATATGACTTAGTGGTTACTGGCTACAATACATTCGCTGTTCAAGAAGTCATAAATGTAATTGCGCCTGAAGGTGCATACATCATTCACGACAATTATGAGTTAGAAAGCGAATTGGGTAATGATGGCCAATTTTTATACGGGCAAACTACACAAATATCACTTTCAGCTGAAAATGTAGGTGTAGATAATGCAAATGGTGTAACCGCAACCGTATCCACTGATGATATGTATGCCACAATTACTGATGCAAATCTTTCCTTTGGAAACATTTTAGCAAATGGAAATTCAGATAGTTCTGACTCCTTTAGTGTTGAATTGCTTACAGCTACTCCTGATGGACATCTAGTTGACTTTGATATTATTTATTCTGATGGTGATAACTCATGGATGGGCAACTTTTCAATTCCTGTTAATGCACCATTATTTGTTTCCTCTAACCCTGTATTTGATGATGCAGATGGAAATGGAACTTGGGATGCAGGTGAATCTGTAACATTATCTGTAAATTGTGCCAATAATGGTTCTGCAGATTTCGTCATGTACCCTGGAGCTGAACTATCCACAACCAGCGAATATATAGATGTTGGTGAAGGTAATCCATTTATTTGGTATGCAATGCTTGCAGGAACTTCTGATAATGCTATATTTATCCTTGAATCTGATGCTGATACTCCAAATGGTACCGTTGTTTCTTTCACATTAGATTTTGGTAATAGCCAAACTACAAATTGTGAAACCGATTGTGTTTCAAATCATGAGTTTACTTTTTCAACTACTATCGGTATGCCATTTAGTGGTGATGCTGCTCCTCCTACAGATGTTACAGCCACAGAAATTGAAGATGGTATTCTTGTTGAATGGAATGAACCAAACCAATATGACTGTGTTGCAGACGCACCATATAATGATGAGTGTTATGGGTATGTTATTGAGATAGATCCATATTGCTGTGACACCGCTTGGGATACCTTATGTGAAAGTCAATATTTTGATTGTACTGACAATGGTGGTAATGAAGGGTATTGTGGTGATGGTTATTGTGACTATTATTCAGGTGAAGATCAATTTTCTTGCCCAGATGATTGTGGTGGTGGTAATGGAGAATGTGATGCAGGTTATGTAGAAGATTGTTCAGGTGATGGTGACTGTTGCTCTGAATATTGGATTGGTGACGGTGTTGGTGACTGTGAAGACCAAGCTTATGGTTGTGATTTAACTTGTTACGAAAATGATGGCGGTGATTGCGGTGGTTTACTTTCATTGAACAATAATGAACTCACTTATCAACAACGTGAATTTCGTGCAGAAAATCCACCTGTATTGGTGAGCTTACACACATCTCGTGAAGAAGTTACTGGCTATAATGTATTTAAAGATGGTGAATTCTTAACGTATACATCATCAACTTCTCATTTAGATGAAAATGTATTGGGTGGCTCAACTTATTGCTACACCGTTTCAGCATTGTATGAAACATTCCAATCTTATCAATCCAATGAAGTTTGTGAAACTACTGAAGGCACCCCCTTCCAAATGGGTGATGTGAATATGGATGACACAATAAACGTTCTTGACATCATTGTGTTGGTGAATATGATTCTTGATCTTCAAGAACCTAATTTCCAATTGGGTGACTTAAATAATGATAATGCATTAAATGTTTTGGATATCATTCTTATTGTGAACATAATCTTAGACGTTCGTGCTGATGATGCTGATGATGCACAACTTTTAAAAACTCAACATGGATTAGAACTAAAATCAAATGGGTTTATTGGGGGTATTGAATTAAAAATCAAGCATGATAATAATGCTCAAATTCAATTAACTGATGATGCAATGTTTGCAAATATGAAATCAAATGGTAATGCTACTCATATTATTATTGTTTCACCCCAATCTGATGAATTATTTACAATTAATTCTGATTTTGAAATTATGGATGTAATAGTTGCAAACTCAAATGGAGAAATCCAATTAAATACCATTTCAGAGTTTAAATTATCTCAGGCATATCCAAATCCATTTAATCCATCAACACAGTTTTCATTATCACTCCCAGAAAATGGACATGTGAATATTTCTGTGTATAATATGTTAGGACAAAAAGTGGATGTTATTCATGATGCACACTTGAATGCAGGTAAACACCAATTTTCATGGGATGCAAATGAATTGCCATCAGGTATTTATATGATTACTTCAAATTCTCAAAAATTTACATCAAGCCAAAAAATTATGTTACTAAAATAAGAGTACACCCTACTCTAACTTGAAGGAGATTCCCGCCTTGGATACTAATCTGAGGCGGGATTTTTTTATAATTCACTTGATAATTAAGTCCAACTACCCGTTATTTTAGGTATGAAATTTTTTATAAATTTGAGAGGGATCCTCCTCTTAATCTGCTTTTTTTCTACTACTTTAATTTTTGCAAATGATACTAGACCAAAAGTTGGCTTGGTTTTATCTGGTGGAGGTGCTCGTGGATTTGCCCATGTTGGAGTTTTAAAAGTATTAGATTCTTTGCAAATCCCAATTGACTATATTGCTTCTGCCAGTTTTGGTGCAATAACAGGATCTTTATATGCCATCGGAAAAACGGGATATGAATTAGAAAAAATGGGTACACAAACTAATTGGGAAAGTGTACTCTCTGACTTACCTCCACGAAACAAACTACCATACTTCAGAAAAAAAGAATCTGGAAAATATCAGCTAAAATTTGGGTTAGATGGTACTAAACCTGTTGCACCTACAGGGTTTATTCAAGGACAATCCACATTGATGGAATTAAGCCAATGGTATCATGAGTTCGAACAAATAAATGATTTTACAAAATTTCCTATCCCCTTTAAATGTGTAGCAATGGATTTAATAACGGGGAATCAAGTAGTATTAGATAGTGGCTCTCTTACTCGCGCTGTACGGTCAAGTCTGTCTATTCCTACCATTTTTGCTCCTGTTGAATGGGGTGATTCTTTGCTTATTGATGGCGGTGTTATAAATAATTTACCTGTCGATGTAGTAAAAGAAATGGGAGCAGACATTGTAATCTCTGTAAATGTTGCATCGCAAAATAAAAAGCCACATCAAATAAAGAATATTATTAATGTATTAGAACAATCTATTAGCGTTCATGAATATGAATTAGAATACGAAAATGAAGATTTATCTGATTTAGTTATTCGACCAAATTTAAAGGGGTTTTATTCTACAGACTTCTTAAACAGTAAATTTTTACCAATGGTGGCACGAGGTTATGAAGCAGGGGTTCAATATGCAGAGGAACTAAAAGCGATTAAAGAGAAAGTCGGTACCATTGTAAAACATAAATCACTCCCTGTATCCGTAAAAAATCCAATTCTTTCTTCAATTGATATTCATGGAAATAAACAACTATCCTTTAATTTCTTATATCGTTTAATTGGATATGAACCAGGTGATGTATTTAATTCAAAAGAATTAGAAGCACGTATTAATGAAATTTATAGCTTGGGTTATTTTAATACGATATTCTATGAAATTTCACTAAATGATGATGATACAATAAATCTTAATATTTTAATTGCAGAAAAGTCTATGCGAGAATTTAATACTGGGTTACGATGGGATAATCGCTATGGTTTTATAGGTGCAATAAATTTAAGAATCAATAGTACATGGTTTCCAGGACTTGTATTTGAAGAGCATGCTCAATTTGCAGGAATTCGAAAAAATATTGCACAATTATATTATCCCAGCCGCACCATGGATTTCCCCCTCTACCCCTTTATTAGAAATTATTATCATCACTATGATTTGTTCTATCCATTGATATTTGAAGATAATGAATTCCCCTACGCTACAGAATCAAATGGGTTCGGTATTGGTTTAGGTTTTTTACTAAAGAATTTTTGGACCATGGAATGGGAGTTTCGCCACGATGATTTTCGATTAGAACGTAAATTTGGTGATGATTCCCAACAACTATCTCATGGATGGGAAAAAAATAGATATGCTAAAATTTCAATTCACCTTGATACCATAGATGATATACTACTTCCCATGGAGGGCTCAAATATAACCTTGCTCTATGAAAATAATAATTGGGGTGAAGGTATGAAAAATCAAATTGATGAGTATAATTGGTATTCCCTTCAATTTGATAAATATTTAACGTGGAATAGACATACGCTTTCTTTTTCTTCATTCTATCAAAATGCCACTGAGCATACACCTATTCATCGAAAAACAATTTATGGTGGACCAAACTTATTAATTGGGTATAACGAAAATCAACTCAATGGATTAAATACATCAATAGTGAGTTTAAAATATCGTTATCGACATAAAAAAGATATCTTTTGTAAATTGATGATGTCAAATATTATTTCTAATCAATTTAATGAAAGTGATATCGTTAAAAACTTATGGAGTTATGGAGTGGGAGTAACCCTCACCTCTCCTGTTGGACCTTTAGAATTTGTTTGGAGCCTTAGACCCAAAACATATAATTCACCTCATGATTTCGAATCTAAATTCATTTTTAATGCTGGTTATAAATTTTAAAAAAACGGAAAAATAAGAGAAGAATTTTTCTTATACACCTCAAATTCCCCATATCGAGATAATGATTTTTCTTTCCGAATAATATTCGGTATCCAAATAATTATTATGATAAGTGTCAATGCCACCAATGGAATCCAATGTTGTGCCAATAAACCAAAACCTAAATAAATTAGTAATTCACCAAAATAATTGGTATTTCTACACCGCTTCATCATACCATCGGTAATGAGATTTTCAGGATTTAGTTTTAATTGAGTATGCTTTTGCATATCAGCAGCAAAATGGCAAAAGACTCCACTCGAAAACATAAATACGCATAATCCAATATACCATGGTGAGGCTTCTTGGGGTACACCATTATTAAAATAACCTGAGAGGATTATCCATGGAGATAACCAGTAAAGACTCAACCCACTCCAAATAAACAGTCCGTACCAAATTGAACAGGGAGCATCCCAAGATTTGTCTGGAAAAATTTTACTTTTTAATACCCACATAAGTCCATAAGAACCATGTAATCCAAAGTAAACCCATGCAGTTGTATTATCCCATATATTTAAAATATACATTAATAATAACACAAAAGGTGCAGTTGCACCTTTATGAGTATCAATAAAAAATTTCTGTTTCATAAAATTTCTCCTTTTAAAAAAAAGCGGAATAGTTGTTTTATTCCGCTTTATGAGAAAACTATTTCTTTTCTGTAGCCTTTTTGGCAGTCTTTTTGGCGGTCTTTTTAGCTGGAGCTTTTTTAGTAGCTTCTTTTTTTGCAGTAGGCTTTTTAGTCGTTGTTTTTTTTGCGGCGACCTTTTTAGCTGGCACTTTCTTTTTGGGGGCTTCTGCTTTTTTCACCGTTTTCTTTGGTGTTGCTTTTACAACCTTTTTCTTCCCTAAAGATTCTTTTAATTTCGCTTTTAATCTTAATTGATTCTTACGATGCTTTTTCTTCGTTAGCTTTTTCTTTTTATACATAATTTACCCTTTAAATTACATCTACATCTTTTTTAGCGGGAAAATATAACCTTATTTACCCCGTCAATAAAACAAAAGATTCTATTGTCATTAATTACAATTTTTATGGACTAATGTCATGGCATTTTCATACCCACGCTCAGCAGAAATGTTCCAATCCATACAAGCTTCATGTACATTTTTACTGAAAAAGCGAGCGAGACCACGCTCATAAAATGCTCGTGAATATTCTTGGTGGTGTTGGTCAGCATTTAGTATAAAATAGGATAAATCACTCTCTGCATTTTCATAGTGAGAAAGTTTGTTTTCAATAATTGCACGTTTTAAAAAAGTTTCTGTATCTCTATCACCATAATTGATGGCAATATTATAATTAGTTAATGCTTGTAAATAATTTCCCTTTTCATCATGGATAAATGCTAACATTCTGTAAGCTAACCAATGATTAGACTCCCGTTTTATAACTTCATTTAAATCATTGATTGCAGCATTATACTCTTGCTGATAAAATTGAGCAATTGCTCTCTGTAAAAGTGCTTCAGGCTTTTCTTTATGATATCCAGATGTCAATCGTAGAAATTGCGTTAAATCTTTAATAGTATTACTATATTCATTCAATTTTGAATAGGTAAGACCTCTATATAAATAAGCATTGGCATCCCTATTCTCTATTTGTATATAAGTATTTAAATCATCCATTGCCAAATATAATCTACCTTGGATGCGATGGATATTACCTCGCAATAAATATGCCCCATGAAAACTTTCATCAAACCCAATTACATTGTTTAAATATTTTAACGATTCATTATATTCAAACAACTCGTAATGTATTATTGCATTATTTAAATATACTTGAGAAAATAATGGATGATTTAACTCTGAATTTAAAATATCGAATTTATTTATGTCTTTTTGTGCTAATTTGAAATTATTTAATTGAATATATATAGTAGATCTGTAAACAAAAATTTCAGGAAATCCAATTTTATTTTCGATGGCAGTATTTATATCTATAAATGCTTTATCAAATTCATTCATCAATATAAGCAGCTTGGCTCTTTCGTAATAAGCCTCAAAATTATCATATTCTCTTTCAATTAATTTATTTAAATCCTCGGAAGCAAGTTTAAACTGATTCAACATTTTTCTAGAAATTCCTCGAGTTAAATAAGCTTTTGATCTCTTGGCTTTTTCAGTTAAATCGAAGGTAGATTTTAAATACTTAGATAAATCAATTTCAGATTCAACATACTTTTTTAACTCAAAAAAAATCAACCCTCTGTATAAATATGCATCTTTGTCTATTTCATCTATTTTTATACTAAAATATTTATTAATATCTTCTAATGCTAAATCAAAATTCCCATTTATTCTATGAATATTTGCTCTTTGTAAATGTAAATTTTTACCATTTATAATACTTTTATTTATGTATTCTAATGATTCTTCAAATTTATTAATACCATAATAAGATATACCTTTATTGTAGTTTATCTGAGATTCCAATTCATTTGTTTTAAATTTACTCTTTTCATAAATATTGATATCAACCAATGCTGAATCAAAAATCCCTAGTTTTACGTTAACTGTTGATCTAAAAACAAATACTTCTGGAAATCCAATCTTTTGGGCAATAGCTACATTTAAATCTCTTAAAGATTCTTCATATTTTTCTAAAATAATGAATAATTTCCCTCGCTCATAATAAGCATGATAATTTTGGGGATTCCTCATTATAGCAAGATTCAAATCATCCATGGCCAAATTAAATTTCCCCAATACTACTCGTGCCATTCCTCGTTCTACATAAGCATTGGTTTGCTTATCATTATGATATGTTTTGGAATCACCATTTTTTTTGATTTTATTTATATACTCTATTGTACGAGTAGATAAGTGTTCTGTCACCTGTGCTTGTTTCAAATCCTGTGCAATTGTGATTGAAATTAATACAAAGGAAAACGTAATAATTTTAATTTTAAACATTAGACTTTATCTCATCCAATGTTTTTCGTTTGATATTGGGTACCATCGCTCCCTCTTCTGGGTATCCAACCACTAATAACAAAAATGGGGTTTCATTTTTAGGCCTATTTAATAAAGTATTTAAAAACTTCATAGGACTAGGTGTATGAGTTAGAGATGCAAGCCCTGCATTATGTAATGCTGAAATTAACATACCAGTAGCAATACCTACAGACTCTTGCGCATAATAGTGTTTACATTTTCGTCCATCTGGAAGTATGCCATATTTTTGAGAGAAAATAGCTATAAGGATTGGTGCCTTTTCCAAAAATGATTTATGTTCATCAGTACCTAAAGGCTCAAGCGCATCCAACCACTCTTGTGGAGCTCTATTATTGTAAAACTCATGCTCTTCTTTTTCAGCAGCTTTTCGGATTTCACGTTTTTTCTGGCTATCTGAAATTACACAAAAATGCCATGGTTGCAAATTTGCACCACTTGGTGCAGTGTTGGCCGTTATGATACAATTATTGATTACATCTTCAGAGATTGGTTTATTAGAGAACTCCCTAATTGTCCGACGTGAATTAAGTAATTTATAAAAGTGGGAAGATTTTTTTAACTGTTCTTCATCAGTATATTGAGGTAAAGGTGGGAAAGGAATAAATTTTTTAGCGGGCATTAATTACCACGATAAACTTGGAATGCCAACCAAATCCAACCCACAATAAATAGAATACCACCAATGGGTGTAATAGCACCCATCCAACGAATATCAGCCAACGCAATAACGTATAAGCTCCCGCAAAAAAGTGCAATGCCCCAGAAGAATGACCATCCTGAAATATTAAGATTATAGCCCAATTGATATTGAATAATTCCAACGATAATTAAACCAAATGAATGAATAAATTGGTAGCGATTTGCAGTATTAAATACTTCTTGATGATATTCAGATAACATATCCTTCAGTGCATGAGCAGCAAAGGCCCCCAATCCAACTCCAAGAGCGGCATAAACTGCACCTAAAAATATCCACGAACGATACATTAAGACTCTGTACTTTCTAAAATTTCTATATCGCGAGTTTTTAAAATTTCAAAATTGCCATTTTCAAACTCAACTTTAAATGATGTAGGAAAATTAAAAATTTCTTTTAAGATACCTACCTCACCCGTTTTTTTCACTTTGAGTTGAGTACCAATTACTAATTCATTCATATTGAAATATTTACCCATACTTCAATTTATCCTTTTTATTTAATGGGGATAATTTAAAATTTTTCAATGAGAATTTAAAACGGTCTTACCAAAATCTGATGATGATAAGTAACCAATGAACCGTTATAGCAATTACGCTAAATGCAAAACAATTAAAACGTAACAACACATCATCATAATGGAAAATTCTAATAAGAAAGTGTGCAAATCGACCGCCAACAAAACACCATGCTAAAATTAAATCTATAGCCAATACATTATTTAAGAAGTATAAAAACAGAACTAAAACATAAAATAATAGTGGAATTTCAAACATATTTCGATATTGCATTCGAACTGCTTCTAATTCATTGGGAATATCATAATCTGCCTTAAACAATTTGAAATAAGAAAGGCGAACCACCTTAGATCTCACTAATCTTTTAGTAATAAAAAACTGACGATAAACTACTATCAAGGTCATTATTACCATGATGAACATTGGGTATAAAATAGCAGCTCTATCCAAATTTCAATCTCCTCTTATCAATAATATAAAATGGTAAATAGGCCAATATAAAGTGAATTAAAGCCACCAATTCACCGGCAACAATATACCAAGGCCATGGACCCATAAAGTCAAGCAATGAAGCCATTGGTGGTTTCCAACATATCCAGAAATAGTTTGCATCTAAAATTATATTAACTACTGCAGATAGAAAAAGAAATAAGTTAAGTGCAATAAATGCCATTTTTAAACTGTCTAATGTGGGACGCATTTTATATACCACTGTAGCATAAATTATGGCAATGACCATCCCATTATGACCAACCCAAAATCTAAAAAAATGAAAATGAGGAAAATCATGAGTTATATCTGGTGTAATAAGTCCTTGGAAAACCCCTGATAGGCCCCAAAAATAGACGATGTCGAATACACGTTGATTTTTATAAAACATTACTAATGGAAGCAGCATATTGGCAACTCGACAAAGCTGAAAGGGTAGATGTAGTTTGATATCAAATGTACCTGCAAGTAACTCTAAACCCACCCAAACCAAATAATTGATTCCTACAAAAAACCCTAAAACACCACCAATAAGTCGTTGATGATTTTCACTTAAATATTTTCGAGAATACCATGGCAACCACACCACTAAAACGGCAAAAAGAATTATTGCCCATACATGGGATTCACCAAATAACTCAAAGTTTCCTTCACCGTAAAGGTAATTAGCAAGGGCATTGTCGATAACTTAAGCCTATTCGTCTTTTAAATATAGTTGACCGTTTAGATAGACGTCTGGGAGTTGTTTTAATTTATACTTTTCTTTGAGTGATTTCCCGAAATAGGACATAAGTGGGACGCAATCATCTTCTTTTGTCCCAATATTTTTAATATGAGCTAATTCAACTAAAGATTTTCTATCTTCTGTTAGAGTGAGTAAATCAATTTTTTCACTTAGTATGGATACACAATATCCAGGCTCACCAGGATGATTATGGTAATTTAAAGATACATCTAACTCTGAATTTACAGCATCTACTATAGATTGATGATACTGTGTGTGTTCCTTAATTTGATTGAAAACAGATTCAATAGTTTGAATCTGTTCAGGGGTTAATTTTGGTACTTGCAACTACCTATTAAGTCTCCACACATCAAACCCTCCATCTACACTGTACACATCATCAAATCCATTCTCTGCAAAAAATTGTGCTGCAACTTGACTATTATTCCCGTGATAACAGTAAACCAGTAAGGGTTTATCTTTTTTTGTTTTATTGATAAAGTCTTTCGCGTTTTTCCCCGTTACATGATGTGCATTTTGCATATGATCTAACTCAAATGATTGCCGATCACGAATATCAACCACAGTAACATTCTTTGTATTTATGAGGGATTTGGCTTCCACCACATTAATACGCTTGACAGATTTTTTATTCATAACCTCCTCCAGGTAACAACTGCCTTACGATTTTAATTTCTTTTGAACGCCTTAATTTAACACGGATATGAGCTTTAGACTAATATATTCTTCAATTCCATCATTATTGATATTTAAATTCAATAATACTTTTAAGGGGAAATCATGGAATTTCAAGGAAAGGTTGCAATAGTAACCGGTGCGTCAAGGGGTATTGGTAAGTTTATTTCTAAAACATTGGCAACGTCTGGAGTTAAAATTATAGCCGTTGCACGAAATATGGATGCACTATCTGATACATGCAATGCCATTGAGAAATCTGGAGGACAAGCCACTCCGTTGATGGGTGATATGACCAATATTGAAGCCATACCTCAACTCATTCAAAAATCTATATCAATATATGGTAAGGTTGATTTTTTAATCAACAATGCTGGAATTGAGCAGTATCAAAAATTCCATAAATATAATCAAGAATACATTGAAAAATGTTTAAGTACCAACCTTCATGCTCCAATTCATCTATCTCATTCGATTATTCCTCACTTTATGGAAAATAATAATGGACATATTATAAATATCGCATCTCTTGCCGGCAAAAAGGGAGTTGCATTTAATGGTGTTTATTCAGCGTCTAAATCAGGGCTCATAATGTGGACAGATGCCATGCGACAAGAATATAAGGACTCTTCAATTGAATTTTCTGCCATCTGTCCTGGATTTATTCGAGACTCAGGAATGTTTCATGACTCTGGACAAAAGCCACCCAAATTATTGGGATCTTCATTGCCTCAAGATGTAGCCAATGCTGTATTAAACTGTATAAAAAAACAAAAAGCTGAAGTAATTGTAAATCCAGGTCCAATGAAACCTTTGCTGGCATTAGGACAAATTTCTCCACGATTAGGCGATTGGGTTGTCAATTTATTTGGTGTACCCAAAATGAATAAAAAACGTATAGAAAAAGGCTAAAGACTACTTCAAAATACTATAACTGACTCCGTAAATTTCCATGCTATTTTTTTACCACAATTTAAATATTGGAGTCTATGGCTTTCGATCCAGCAACTAAAATTCAAGAGTTATGGTCATTTGGTGAATTTGGTGGCGTTAACCCATCAATAACTGATTCATCTACATTTACATTCTTAAAATCTGAAACAATGAAAGAGCTTTTTGAAAGCGAAATTGAGGGATGTTTCTTATATAGCCGTCACTGGAATCCCAGTAATAAATATTTATCAGATGCCATCTCTGCAATGGAAAATGCTGAAGCCTCTCATATTACCAGTTCTGGCATTAGTGCTATTGCATGTACAATTCTTCAAATTTGTCAACAAGGCGACGAGCTGATCTCATCACGAACTATTTATGGTGGAACTTATGCTTTCTTCAAAAATGTCCTTCCCCGCTTTGGAATTACAGTAAAATTTGTTGATGTGATTGATACAGATGCTGTGGAAGCTGCAATTACTCCCCAAACTAAACTCATTTATTCTGAGTCTATCAGTAATCCACTTTTAGATATATCAGATATTCCTGCATTAGCTAACATTTCTGATAAAAATAATCTGAAACTAGTGGTTGATAATACTTTTAGCCCCATGATAATATCTCCATTAAATTTAGGTGCCCACGTGGTTATTCACTCAATGACTAAGTTTATTAATGGTGCTTCAGATTGTGTGGCAGGATGTATTAGTTCAGATAAAGAGTTTATATCTAGTTTGTCCGATGTAAATAATGGTATGTGTATGCTATTGGGGCCTGTTTTAGATAGCTACCGTTCTGCAAGCATATTAAAAAATATTCATACTCTCCATTTACGGATGAAGCAACATAGCCAAAATGCACTATTCTTAGCTAATGAACTAGATAATTTGGGACTCCGTGTGATGTACCCTGGACTCTCTAAACACCCACAACATCAACTAATGACATCTATGATGAATGAGCAATATGGATATAGTGGGATTCTTGCCATTGATGTAGGTAATATGGAAACTGCAGAAGCTCTCATGGAGAAAATGCAAGATGCAAAAATTGGACTTTTAGCCGTGAGTTTAGGATATTTTAAAACCTTATTTAGTTTACCTGGAAATAGCACTTCATCTGAAATTAGTGATGAAGAACAAGTTGAAATGGGACTCAGTAAAGGTATAATACGATTATCATTGGGGCTTGATGACGATATTCAGCATACCTTCGAAAAAATGAAAGACTGCTTGAAAGCCGCTAGTGTATTGGGTAATTAAGGATTTTA
>CAYQPE010000019.1:0-23441 GCA_964419445.1 uncultured bacterium | reverse complement strand
ATCTTTCGAAGTTCTCTTTCATCGGCAGTTCCAGAAGTACTGATGGTAAAGCCTTCTGAAGTGGCTGGAGATTTTGAGATTATATTCACCACACCACTATGTGCATTTGCACCGTAGAGTGCTGTTGCAGGTCCAATAACCACTTCCATCTTCTCAATATCATCGGTAGATTGTGGAATTGTACTGTAGTTAATTACTCGAAGTGCGGGGATATTTGCAACTCGTCCATCGGTAAGGGTAAGTAGCCGTGAACTAAAGCTACTGTTAAACCCACGAATTGAGATACTATAATTATTTATACCACTTGAGGTAAAATCTACACCTTTTAGCCCTTTTAAGTATGAACCTAAGTTGGTGGTAGATTGTCGTTTTATATCTCGATTACTCACAATTTCAACAGAAGCGGGAGCTTCAGTAACTTTTTGTTGGCGTCTTTTCCCTGAAACTTTAGTTTCTTGAAGTTGAATGGCAGAGGGAGTTAAGGAGATATCAATGGTTTGTATATCATCTCGTGAAGCTTTAAAATTTTGACGATATTCCTCAAATCCAATATAAAAGGCCACAATTATATAATTACCAATGGGGATTCTATCTATAATGTATGAACCATCTACGTCAGTAGCACTACCCATTTGGGTGGGGGTGTCTGTGCTTGCATCTATTAAATAAACATTAGCACCGATGAGTGGGTCACCACTTTTTCTGTCAGTGACAACACCTTTAATTTTTGCTCCTGCTGCAAACATTATTGAAAACAATATAATGCAGGATAAAATACTCCTCCGTATCCTCATCTTACTCCTATTTATGAAATTGATTTATAAGGTGATAAACAGCTCGAAATTTACGGATTGAAAGCGGGAAAAAAAACAATAAAAAAGCCCCGTTTCTAAAGAGAAACGGGGCTTTGGAAATCATTATAAAAAATGACTTATTTTAGAAGCATTACTTTTTGACTGTTTAAAGCAGAGCCAACTTCAGTATTAATGAAGTAAACACCACTTGCAACAGAAGATGCGTCCCATGTAAATGCATGTGTACCTGCAGTCATTTGACCTTCAGATATTACATCTATTAATTGACCCATTACATTAAATACTTTTACAGATACATCTGCATCAGCAGTTAATTCAACAGAAAGACTTGTTGAAGGGTTAAATGGGTTTGGATAAGCATTGCTAATTGTGTATTCAGCAGGTACATTGATTTGAGTATCAATATAACCATCTGCAGAAGCCGCAACTACAGTTTCAATATTGAAAGAACCTTCAGAAGTGAAAATTTCACCATCTTCTGGATTAACAACAATGATAGTTGTAGAATTGTTTTCTGTTCGAGAATCAGCAACTAATGCGTTTTCAGTTAATTCAAAACTGAAGTCTTCACCATGGCTTAATGTCATTTGGATAGCACCAACATAACCATCAGCATCAAAGTTTACACCTGCATTTGATTTGTTGAATTCAACATTAGATGCAGAAGTAGCACGGTTACCTAAGATTGATTGTACAATGCTAACAACATCAAGTACGTTTACCGTACCATCTTGGTTGAAGTCTGCATTACAAGCACCATCATCAGATAGTGAGCTGTTTCCTAAAATATGTTGAACAATTTGTACAACGTCAAGTACATTTGTAGTACCATCTAAGTTTGCATCACCATCAGCTAAACATTCGCTTTCTAGTTCTACAGCCTCAATAACAACTTGTCTAACTTCAATTTCAGGAATACAAGTTGGTGCAAATGAGAATAATACTCTTCCGCTACAATCTGAAGGATCACCATCAGCTAAGCATGCTGGGTCAGCTTGGTGACCACTATCATCTGTTAACCATGCAGGATTAAATGCACCTGCAGCGATACAAGTTTCTATATCAAGTCCTGCAGCAGCACATCCAGCAGCACCTTGTGAAGCTAATACACCATTAAATGTAACAAAGTTTCCGTATGCGGCTGATGCCCCAGACGGATCCATTACATACATTTGAGTAGCAACATCAACACCAGCAATACAGTTTGATACAAATCCATCAGCAAGACCTAATGACCATTCTTCACATGTTTCTGATGTTGTGAATTCAGATGCTAAGTATCCACATAGTCCAGCTGAAAAATCAGCAGAAGTCAATACAGCACAGTCTGATGTACCTAAATCAGCACAAGATAATCCTGGAGGGAATCCAGCAGCTACACCCATATCTGAACACGCACCTGCAACCATCATTGCTGCAGCTTCACCACCACCAGCACATAAATCAGCTGGGAATCCTAAAGATTCACACGCACCAGTAACAGAAGCAGCTACTCCAGCATATTCACAACCTGCTAAAAATTCAGGAGTTGATGCTGTTTCAATACACATACCGGCAACAGAATTTACTGGACCACCAGCAGCAGCACAAATCCCCATACCTTCCATATATACACCACCGTGAATTACATCAGTAATATCACCAGCAATAGGCGTAGAACCTAAGTCACTAGGAAGTACAGCAGAACAACTGCTATGATCTGAGATATATGTTGCTTCAGGAAGCACAGGTAGACCGAATGTTCTATCAAAGTCACCATCAAAACCATCTTCATCTTGACCAATGAAGTCACCTAAACCAGATTCAGAAGCTACACCATCAATTGCATGCCATTCAGCAAACAAATCTGGTGCTACTGTACTGGTAGGAATTTGAGAATCACCCAAATTACCCTTACTTACCCAACCACCATGTACACCAGGAAGTGGTGTGTTAGCAGGGAAAACGTCACCAGTTGGATAGTTTACCTGAACGGGTATAGAAACAGGTGCCAACTCATCACCAGTAAATGGTGTTAAGTCTGGACCAAATTGATTTGCATAACCATGTGCACCTTGTGGGAAATAGTCAAAAATAAGTGCCTCATTTAATGACAACCCACCAGCATAATCACCAGCACGTGCACTTATTGAAGGTAAACCAACCATATTTGTTGATGGTGTAGGGCTAAGATTAGTTAAATCTGAGCTATATACCATATTATCTGTGATTGGAAGTACTTGTACAGAAGAAACACAATTTTCTTCGTTTACATCTGGGTAATATGACCCTTCAGCAAGTACACAAGAACCATCTTCATAAAAGTTTACATTTAGGTTTACACCAATAGCAGCTAAAGTAGCTTCATTATATGGTCCACTATGTGTTCCATAAAACAAGTCACCAGCATTAATGGTGGTTAATGTAACTGAAACACCCATACCATAGGCATCACTTACGTTGACGTCAACACTCTGACGTGCGATGTCATAATATTGAACATCTAAAGCTGAAACGCGGTAGTTTCCGGCAATATCTTGAGCCATTATCATTGAACTCATTGCCATCGCTAGCATTAGTATCCGTTTCATTTTTACTCCTCCTTATTCGAGTTATTTGTTAAGTTTGCTAATTTCGATTCCCATTATTCGAGTCGTACGTTCACGAATAACTAGTAAAATAGACAATTTTAGCCATTTCAACTAAAGTCTATCCTCGATTGTAGCGTACGAAAACTAATAATACGGGGGATTTAATTCAAGAGAAAATTAAAAAATAGATTTATTTGTGCTTTGGGTCACTTTTTAGTGCCCAATTTCGGATGCTTATGATGATGATTATCACACCCAATATGGAAAGTATCTTTGATAAAACGATAGTAGGAATGGGTAAAGACTGAAAAAACTCGATAATGGTATGGATTATTCTATTCCTTTAGCTACAATTTCAGCTACATCAAGGACTTTCATATTTTCTTCTTGTCCTTTGACTTTCATGGCATCTTCCATCATAATTGCACAAAAAGAACATGCAGTTGCAACGGTATCTGCACCTGTGTCCATAACTTGTTCAAACCGTGTAACATTTATTCGGTCACCATCATTAATTTCATGCCACATATTTCCACCACCAGCACCACAGCACATACTATTAGACTTACTTTCTTCCATTTCAACATAAGATCCAGAATCATCCATTAAATTTTGGATTATGTTTCGTGGAGATTCATAAATGTCATTGTGGCGACCTAAATAACAAGCATCATGGTATGTAATTTTCTCATCAATGACGTTATTTGTATGGAGTTTGCCTTCAGCAATAAGCTCTTCTATCAATTGGGTATGGTGGATTACTTCATAATTTCCACCAAAATCAGGATATTCTTTTGAAATCGTCTGTAAACAATGGGGGCAAGATGCAACGACTCGATTAAATTTGTATTGATTCATGGTTTCAATATTTTGTTGGGCCAATGTTTCGAAAAGGTATTCTTCACCTAAACGACGAGCTGAATCACCGGTACAGGTTTCTTCTTTACCTAGAACGGCATAATCTACATTTGCATGTTCTAATATTTTAACTAAATCTGTAGCAATTTTTTGATTCCGAGGGTCATAGGATCCTGCACAACCTACCCAAAAGAGAATATCGACCTCTTTCTTCTCGGCTAATGTTGGGAGAGTAATACCCGCATCATCTGCCCATTTTGTTCGGTCTTTTTGTTGAAATCCCCAGGGATTACCATTATTCATGGTTTTCTCAAGACTTTCACTGGCTTGTACTGGAGGTTTACCTTCAGAAAGCACTAAATATCTTCTCATATCAGTAATAGTGGGTACATGTTCAATAAGTACGGGGCATTCCTCCATACATGCACCACAAGTAGTACATGACCATAATTCTGTTTCACCAATGACTCCACCAACTAAATCATCGGTTTTCCCCATGCCCATGGTTTCTGAATAGAGTTTGTGACGAATATCAGTAATAATTTTCATGGGGGATAAGGGTTTACCCGTATTGGTTGCAGGGCAAACGGTAGAGCAACGCGCACATTCAGTACATGAAACTGAATCTAATAATTGTTTCCACGTAAAGTCTTTTACATTATTGGCACCTAGGGTCATATTCTCAATATCTGCTTCGGGGTCTTCCATAAGTTTGGAAACATGCATAGGTCTGAGATTACCCCGTTTTGACCGATTAGTTAATGCCACATTGGCTACTACTGCAATGGCATGAAACATTTTAGTCAAGGGAAGTAAAGAAATAAATAATAATGAAGCAATGGCATGAGACCACCAAACCTGATTATGAACTCTTGCCCAAAACTCAGTACTACCTAATTTTGAAATCGAATACCCAACCCATGACCAATGTGCAGTTTCAGGTTGTTGAATTCCTAGCCGAGCTGCTTCTGCAAGAAAACCACCAATACAAAGGACGATGAGGAAAATGAGAATTCCAGTATCGCCAAATAAATTTCCTCGACCCTTAAAATTATCTTGAGGAAGCCTTTCAGGTTTATCAGCATGTCGACGGTACAAAGCCATAAAACAACCTACAGTTAGCATGATGCCGCCAGTATCATTCAAAAACGCAAACCACGGTGTATCAAAACCAGGAAGGTATTCTATAAACCATCCTCTAGCTGTGAAAAAATCAACGGTGGTTGCAAATAATAGTTCTAGAAATCCCCATCCAATGAGGAAGTGCATGAAGGATGCATAAGTAAACCGTTTTGAATATACTTTGCGTTGCCCTACACCGAAGCTGAGGGCATTGAAAAATTGATTAAATATAGAGAGGGGGCGGTGGTCTTCAGGCCGACCAATATTTACAGTAAAGAGTCGTCGGAGATTATATGCCAAGTAAAACATGGCAATAAATGCAAATACATAAAATAGTCCAGGCACATGATGTGCATTCTCTGTCATATAATCTCCTCTAAGTGTTTAGGATTTAAAATCCTTAATTGAATCTGTCAATTTTGGAATAATTTCAAATAGGTCGCCTACAACCCCATAATCTGCAATTTCAAAAATTGGTGCGTTGGCATCTTTGTTGATGGCAACAATATTATCTGAGCCTTTCATACCCACTTGATGTTGAATTGCACCAGATATTCCCACGGCTAAATACATTTTGGGAGTTACCACTTGCCCAGATGAACCTACTTGGCGTTCGTGAGGAAGCCAACCATAATCTACTACAGGTCGTGACGATCCTAATTCTGCATTCAAAGCAGAAGTTAATGCTTCCATGAGGGGGATGTTCTCCTCTTTGCCAATTCCTCGCCCTACAGAAACTACCACGTCAGCCCGAGTTAAATCCACACCGCCTTTTGATTCTTGAAATTTTTCTCCAGGGCGGATACTATTTCCAACAGATGATAAATCAACATCTACCGTTTCAATAGTCGAACTACCCGATTCAATCTCATCAACACGATATGACCCTGATTGTACAGAAACAAGCAATAATCCATTTCCATGGAGGTCTGCATTAATTTTACCTTGATACACTTGACGCGTAAACATACCCTTGTCTTTCAAAGAAAGTTCTGTACAGTCAGACACAAAAGGAGCATCCAATCGTGCACTGAGTCGAGGTACCCAATCTCGAGCTTGGTATGTATGCCCAAAGGCCACTACATCAGGCGATTCATTACTAATTATTTTTTCCATAGTTGCAGTAAAGTGTAGTGGATTATAATTTTGCAATTCACTGTTTGTAACACACAATACTTTAGCTACATTGTATTGAGCTGTAAGGTTTGCAGTATCTTCATTGAATGTAACTGCAACAACTTCTGATACGCCATCTAGTTTTTGAATACCTGCAAGTGTTTCCAGTGAATTTCTGCTAATATTTTCATTATCTTTTTGAATAAATACGAGAATTTTCATGTTTATAACACCTTAATTTCATTTGAAAAAACATCAACTAATTTTGAAACTATTTCATCGGGGCTACCATCGATAAATACAGTTTCCTTTGTTTTTTCAGGTACATATAATTTGTCTAATGATGTTTTAGAAGTTTCATTAAATCCTATGTCAGTAGCAGATTTAGTTTCAATTGGTTTTTTCTTCATCATCATTATACCCCGTAAAGATGCATATCGGGGAATATTAATACCAGATTGAATGGTCAATGAGGCAGGGAAGTCAAGTTCTGTCCACTGAAACCAACCACTTTCCAATTCACGCTTGGCTTTAATTTTATTACCATCTACAATTTCGGTTTCCATCACAAGAGAAGCATGGGATGTATTAAGTAATTCTGCTAAAAGAATTCCCAATTGACCATTACCCATATCGTCGGATTGCAATCCAGAAAAGATTAAATCAAAATCTTCGTCTTTCAATGCAGATTGAAACACCTTTGCCAAAGAAAGAATATCCAGATTTTCAAATGCGTCATCTCTTAAGAAAATTCCTCTATCTGCACCTTTTGAAAGTGCATCTTTTACTACTTGAAGGGCAGATTCAGGGCCAAGTGTGCATACAACAACTTCACCGCCATGTGCTTCTTTTAACAAAAGGGCTTCTTCTAGAGCATAGTTGTCTGATTCGTTGGTTACAAAGGTTAAATCAGAATTTTCAATTCCCAGATTTGTTGCATCTATTTTTAAAGTAGAATCTTTATCTGGGACCTGTTTCATGAGAACACAGATTTTCATTTGGTCAAAACTCCAATAATTTTAATTTTGAGGGTTGATGTAGAAATTTTATCGCAAAACTGCGAATTTGTAAAATTTACAGAAGAGAATTTAAGACAGGTGCACATTTTGATACATTAATTTATTTCCAAATTTTAAGATTGAAGCTTAATTTTCCCAATCTGTATGGAATCAGATTGAAATATCCACTTATAATTTTATTTTTCTATATTACCTTTGGATTTGCTGTTGAAGGACAAGAACCTTTTGCACATTTGAAAGAGAATAAATCATATACGCCTAAATTTTTCCCACACAACATTAGAATTGATGGTATTTTGGACGAGGGTATTTGGGAAAATTGCCAAGAAATTTCAGACTTTGTACAAGATGAACCTATCAATTCAGGTGTTCCATCAGAAATATCCAATGTCAAAATTTTCTATAGTAATGATGCAATTTATGTAGGTGCACAGCTTCGTGATAATGAACCTGAAAATATAACTAAATATATGGCTCGTCGTGATGGATGGCGAAAAGTAATGATGTCCGATTGGTTTAGTGTTGAAATTGATAGCTATCATGACCACCAAACTGCATTTGAATTTTTGGTAAATTCTTCTGGGGTTCAGTTTGATAATATGATTTTTGATGATAGTTTCAGAAATAGTGAGTGGAATGCAGTATGGGAATCAGAAGTTTCTCAAGATGAAGATGGCTGGAATGTAGAGATGAAAATCCCCTTTTCTATTTTACGATTCTCACGCGACTCAGATATTACCATGGGGCTCAATTTGAATCGATATATACAACGGAAAAATGAGCTAGACTCTTGGGTGGTGTCTCCACGAGGTCAAGCAGGAATTGTATCAAAATTTGGCCATTTAACAGGTATGAATATTTCTAATGTAAATGAAAAGTCACTTTCATTAAAACCATTTATAAATTCAGGGTATTTTTCAGAAAATAATCAACATTTAGAAAGTCCATATAAACATGATTTTGGAATAAAGGATTCAGTTTATAATGGATACAAAACTTCATATGGCATAGATTTAAAATATCTAATTACTCAGGATATGGTGGCAGATATAACCATTAATCCTGATTTTGGACAAATTGAGGCAGACCCTGCTGATATTAATTTGACCTATTTTGAAACATATTTTGTAGAAAAACGCCCATTTTTTATGGAAAATGCCACCCTTTTTGATACACCAATTGAAGTATTTTATTCTCGTCGTATAGGAACCAATCGTAATTATATAAAAGGTAATTGGCAATCCAAGATGGACGCTTTGGTGAAATATGCAGGCAAATTATCTGGTAAAACTGAGAATGGTCTTTCATTTGGATATATTGCAGCAATTACCAATGATGATTATAATTCTTGGGGAAATAAACAGAACAATTCAACGTTTTTAATTAATAGAGCTACTCTAGATTTATTCGAAGGGAATTCTTATATTGGATACTTAAGAACTCATTATGCAGATTCAAGTGTGTCAAGTACGGTTAATTCTATTGACATGCTATCTTATCTTCATGAAAATCAGCTTATTATAGATTGGCAATATATTTATTCACAAAATCAATCAAATGGACATGGTTTATCTATGGAATTAAGTTTTAATCCATCTCAGTATGCAGTGTATTCATGGTTGGATTTTGAATATTTTGACAAAAATTTTAATATTGATGATGTAGGATATTTATATAGAAATAATTTACAAAAATTACAAGGAGGTCTAGGTTTTTATTGGTCAGAATTGGATAATCCATTTTTTGAGGATTTTAGAGTTGATGTTAGTGGAGTGAAATCAAAGAATATGGACGATTTGACAATTGGGAACACACAATCTATAAGCTCTACTGCTACATTAAAAAACTATTGGTATATGGGTGCAAAATTTGCATCTATTGGTGAGCATAAAGATGACATGCTATTGTATGATTTTAATGATAAAACTTTTGCGAATATTATGCCAGTCAATCAACCCAAAGGTACAAATACAGAATTTTATTTTGGGAATAATCAAGATAATTTTTATTCATTAAATTTTAATACTACTATTTGGAATGATGAGTTTGAAAATGGGAATTACAATTCTATTTATATTGGAATAAATCCGGGTGAAAAGATAGATTTTAGTTTTGAATACAAGCATTCAACATCCACTGAAGATTATCGCTGGTTAGACATTATAAAAATTGGTAGCATTGAAAAATATATTTTTGCACAATCTGAAAATGATTATGAAAAATTCATCTATCAAATGGAGTATGCATTTAGTAGAAAATCTAATGTGCAACTCTATGCAGAGTACTACAAAAACAATAATCAATTTGGACAGTTTTTTAATTTTGATGGTGAGTTATATAATCCAATTGATAAGTCTGATTATTATTTTACTAGAGATGAAATACCATATGATGACACGGACAAAGTATTAAATCCTCAAGATCATATTTACTTTTATACCAAAGATCAAATTTTAAATATTAATGTAGTCTTCAATTGTCAGTTTCGGCCGGGGTCAAATATTTATTTGGTGTACTCATTATACAGAGATGTGGTGGGAGAGGATATAAATAGCTTCTCTGATTTTTTAAATTATTCTCCTTCGTCAACAGATTTATCAGAAGTGAATTTTACTCAATCGCTTTTCTTAAAAATAGATTATTGGTTTAATCTTTAATTAATTCCGTGTATAAATTTTAACTGAAGAACAAGGTTCACCATATAGGATATGGTCAGCATACTGAGAGAGTTGTGCTGTTATTATCAAATATGCCCATGTTGGAACGGGTACAGAAGTACACCCCTTTATTAAAACGCGTTTCCCCTTATATTGAGTCCAGTCTAATTCACTAACCATCAGACGAAAGTCGTTTTCTTTTAAAATTCCGTCACTTAAAAAATTATCGAGATAAATAGTCTCCATTATTCCCAGTTTTCCTCAGATGATGACTTCTGAGAATCTGTTGATGCAGGAAAACCTAATTTGGTTCGGGCTTCATCACTCATCATTTCTGGTGTCCATGGTGGGTCAAAAGTTACTTCTACATTTGCCAGGTCAATATTTTCATTCATTTCTAATTTGGTTTTTATATCCATAGCCATGTGATTCCCCATAGTACATCCTGGAGTTGTTAGGGTCATAACGATGTTAATGTCTGAATTTCCGGATGAGTTTTCTGAAATTTTAATAGTGTAAATTAATCCCAAACTCCATAGATCAACGGGGATTTCAGGGTCAAAACATTGCTTTAAAACATCAATAACAACATTTTCATTTACTTTTGCCATATTATCTCCTTAATAATTATTTACAGTGGTAGAAATTCGTTCAATGGTATAGTCAATTTCATCCTTTGTATTAAATCGACCAATCCCAATTCGTATAGATGAGTGTGCCTCTTCCTTGGATAAACCCAATGCTTGAAGCACATGTGATGGCTGGATACTGGCAGATGTACAAGCAGATCCACTTGACAGTGCAATATCCCGAATTGCCATAATAAGTGAGTCACTTTTTACATGGGGAAAACGAATATTCAAATTGCCATCTAGCCTATAATCCATTGAGCCATTAATTTTAATATTCCCAATTTTTTGGGACAATCCTTCTAATAGATGATTTCTTAATGATTTGATTCGGATATTTTCATCGCCATTATTTTCTAGAAGAATTTTACATGCTTCACCAAATCCCACAATATTATGCACAGAAAGGGTGCCAGATCTAAGCCCATTTTCATGACCACCACCAATGATGATAGGTTCTAATTCTATACGTGGGTTTTTTCGACGAATATATAATGCTCCAATGCCTTTGGGTCCATACATTTTATGGGCAGAAAATGATAATAAGTGGATGTTGCTATTAACTACATCAAAGTCTACTTTTCCAACAGATTGTGCAGCATCAACATGAAAAACAATTCCCTTTTCGTTGCAAATTTCTCCAATCTCATCAATAGGTTGTAAAACTCCAATTTCATTATTTGCATGGAGGATAGATACTAATTTTGTATTGTGAGTAATTTTAGATTTTAAATCATCTACATTTATTAATCCAAATTTATCAACAGAAAGGTAGGATATATTGCACCCCAAATTTTCAAGATGTTCACATACGTCTAATGTAGCTTTGTGCTCAGTTTTTGTTGTAATTACATGGCAATTAGGTTCTGATTTTACAAATCCAATTAAGGCTAAATTAATAGATTCAGTAGCCCCACTGGTAAATATAATTTCCTTGGGTGATGCACCAATAATTTGGCTTACATGTTCACGAGCAATTTCTGTTGCCTCATTGGCCTCCCATCCGAATGCATGGCTTCGTGATGCAGGATTGCCATACTTATTTTTTAAATAGGGCAGCATTGCTTCAAGAACACGATTGTCAACGGGGGTGGTTGCTTGATTATCTAAATATATTTTATCCATTAATTTATGGCAAATGGCGAAATGAGTTGAAAATCTGGGATGATAATTTTCATAAAATGGCCATCTTCACGTTTTACTTGATAATACCCTTTCATCATTCCAAATTCGGTTTGAAGCGGGCAAAAACTATTATAACTAAAAGAACCGCCAGGTTTTAAAGTGGGTTGTTTTCCTACAATTCCTTCACCATCTACAATTTCTGTCTGACCATGAGCATCGGTGATTTCCCAATGTCGCTCGGTTATTTTTACAGTAATATCACTATCATTAGTGATGGTAACCCAATATGCAAAAAAGAATCTTGGTACATCTGGATTTGTATTTTCAGGTATATATTTACTTAACACCTGAACTTTTATGCCTGCAGTAGTGGCTTCGGGAATATTATCGTTATTTTTCACAAAATGGTTATAGTAGATTTATCAACAGATTCTTGAATTTCACCAATAATATGATATGCTAATGTTTGGTGGGATTTAAGTAATTCAACCAATTCTTTTGCTTTTGATGGTACAACAGAAATAAGTAGACCTCCCGAGGTTTGAGCATCTGCTACCATATGCAGTTGGAAGTCCTCCAAATTGCCAGAGTTCTCGATTTTATCTCTAACAAAGTCTAAATTACGTTTTGTACCTCCAGGAATAACCCCATTTTGCGCCAACTCAAAAACCCCAGAAATATATGGAATAGAATTAAATTCAATGGTTGCTGAGACACCACTTCCTTCACACATTTCTAGTAGATGTCCCAAGAGCCCATATCCAGTAATATCAGTACATGCACTAACACCAATTTCTCCCATGGCTTGTGAAGCAGATTTATTCAGTGTTCGCATTATATCTACTGCCGTTTCCTCTAGTTGAGAATTTGAAATTCCACGTTTTATGGCTGTAGAAATTATTCCGGTGCCTAAAGGTTTTGTGAGGACCAATAAATCTCCAGGCTTTGCAGTATCATTCTTGGTGAGTTTATTTGTTTCTACTTCACCCGTTACAACCATGCCATATTTTGGTTCTTTATCTTTAATGGTATGCCCACCTAAAATGGGAATGCCCGCCGCTTTGGCAATACTATTCCCACCTTCTAAAATTTTGGTAAGTACATGTAATGGTAATTCATCAGAATTGAATCCGGCCACATTTAATGCAAATAATGGTGTACCCCCCATGGCATAGATATCTGATAAAGAATTGGATGCAGCAATTTGTCCAAAGGTAAAAGGGTCATCTACAATTGGGGTGAAAAAATCCACACTTTGAATTATTGTACGTCCATTTTCTAATTCATAAATGGCTGCATCATCGGAGTTTTCAAATCCGACCGTACCTTCAGGTGAATCCGATTTAATGCTTTTTAGTACAGTTTTTAAGTCCGCCGGACTTAACTTGCACGCTCAACCAGCACCAGAGCTATATTGTGTTAATTTTATATTGTCTGACATAGTTGAAATTTAGGATGAATTAAGCATTTTATTAAATTGAAGTATAAAATAATTAGATTAAAATTTATAATAATTTATTGGGGGCAAAGTTCAATAATAGGTAAATTTGGTGGCTGAATTTTCAGCAAATTTTATGATTTTAAAATAGAGGATTTATAACTCAGATGAGTGACCAAAATAAACCTGTAGAAGAATTAGATGTTGTAACCATTCGTTTTGCTGGTGATTCCGGTGATGGGATGCAATTAACAGGGACTCAGTTTACCGATAATACAGCTATATTCGGTAACGATTTATCAACTTTACCAGACTATCCTGCAGAAATTCGCGCACCAGCCGGTTCGTTGGCAGGGGTAAGCTCTTTCCAATTACAGTTTAGTAATCAAGATATCCATACTCCAGGTGATGATTTAGATGTACTTGTTGCAATGAATCCAGCTGCACTAAAAGTGCATTTATCAGATCTGCAAGAAAATGGTATGGTTTTGGTGAATACTGCAAACTTCACTAAAAAGAATTTGGGATTGGCGGGTTATGAAAATGATCCCCTCGAAGATGATACGCTAAAATATTACCGCGTAATTAAAGTAGATATGACTAAGCTTGTAACTACGGCCTTAGTAGATTCAGGCTTAACGCCCAAACTCATGGCTAGAAGTACCAATATGTTTGCTCTGGGTTTATTGTATTGGTTGTATGAACGTGATATGGATTCTTCTATTAATTTTATCACGAAGAAGTTCGCCAAAAAACCTGAAATTATTGATGCAAATATCAAAGCATTGAAAACAGGATATTACTACGGTGAAACTATAGAAGTAATTAAAACTACATACCGTGTACCAAAGGCTGAGTTTAATAGAGGTACCTATCGTAATATCATGGGGAACCATGCAACGGCTTTAGGTTTAGTTGCTGCCGCTGAAAAATCAAATTTAGATTTATTTTATGGTGGTTACCCAATTACACCCGCAAGTGATGTATTACATTATCTTTCAAATTATAAAAACTTTGGCATTAAAACATTCCAAGCTGAAGACGAAATCGCTGGTGTGTGTAGTGCTATTGGTGCAGCCTTTGCTGGAGACCTTGCCGTAACCGCAAGTAGTGGACCCGGTATTGCCTTAAAAGGTGAAGCTCTTGGTTTAGCAGTTATGACTGAGTTACCATTAGTTGTGGTAAATGTACAGCGTGGTGGACCCTCTACAGGATTGCCTACCAAAACAGAACAATCAGATTTATTCCAAGCAATGTATGGTAGAAATGGTGAATGTCCAATGGTAGTTCTTGCGCCTTCTACGCCTGGAGATTGTTTTGATATTGCTTTTGAAGCATGTAAAATTGCATTGGAGCATATGATCCCAGTAATGGTATTATCTGATGGATATGTTGCCAATGGTTCTGAACCGTGGAATGTACCCGATGCATCTTCAATTCCAGACATTAAACCTAATTTAGTCAGTGGTACCGATGAGTATATTCCATATTCTCATGATGAGAAAACAATGGCACGACCATGGGCAATTCCGGGCACACCTGGGATGGAGCATAGAATCGGTGGATTGGAAAAGCAAGATCAATCAGGTAATGTGAGTTATGATCCAGAAAATCACCATTTCATGAATTTGCAACGCCAAAAGAAAGTGGATGCAATTGCAGATTTTATCCCAGAAGCTGAGGCATATGGTGAGTCTAGTGGACAATTATTGGTATTGGGATGGGGTGGTACATTTGGTGCTCTTCGTTCAGCCGTAGAACGTGCTCAAAAAGCAGGGCATTCAGTTGCACATCTTCACTTGAAGCATATTAATCCATTTCCTAAAAACTTAGGTGAAATATTGGTTAAATATCAACAAGTATTGATTCCAGAATTGAACTTGGGACAGCTATCTACCATGATTCGTTCAAAGTATTTGGTAGATGCTCAAGGGTTGAATAAAGTTGCGGGTAAACCGTTTACTACCAGCGAAGTTTATAATAAAATTTTACAAATGGTGAAAGGTTAACAATGGCAGAAATAGCCGAAACCAAATTAACACGTAAAGATTTTGTCTCTGATCAAGAGGTAAGATGGTGCCCAGGTTGTGGTGATTATGCAATTTTGGCAGCGGTTCAGAAAGTTTTCCCTGAATTGGGTGTACCGAAAGAAAACTTCCTAATTGTCTCAGGGATTGGATGTTCAAGCCGATTTCCATATTACATGGATACCTATGGCTTCCACTCAATTCATGGTCGTGCACCTGCATTTGCCAGTGGTGCAAAATTAGCAAACCCAGACTTATCAGTATGGATTGTTACAGGCGATGGTGATGCCATGAGCATTGGTGGAAATCATTTTATCCATGTACTTCGTCGAAATATAGATGTGAATATTTTAATGTTCAATAATAGAATTTATGGATTAACTAAAGGACAATATTCTCCTACATCTGAATTAGGAAAGGTTACTAAATCTACTCCGATGGGTTCATTAGATTATCCTTTCAACCCACCTTCATTGGCATTGGGTTCAGGGGCAACCTTTGTTGCACGGACTATTGATAGAGAAACCAAACATATGGCAGAAATCATTAAAAAATCTCACGCACATAGCGGTGGTTCTTTTGTTGAAATTTACCAAAACTGTAATATCTTTAATGATGGTGCATTTTCAAATCTTACTGATAGAGAAATAAAAATGGAAACTCAGTTAATTCTTGAAAATGGCCAACCATTAATATTTGGAAAAGAAAAAGACAAAGGTATAGTGCTTAATGGATCCAAATTTGAGGTTATTCTATTAAATGATGATAAAAATGTAGATGATGTACTCGTGCATGATACTACAGACAAAAACTTAGCCAGACTGTTGGCAGGTATGACCTATAATGGTGATTTGCCTACTCCAATTGGAGTCATATACGAAGAATCCAAACCCACGTATGACGAAATGATGAGTACTCAAATGGGCAATGCCGTTAATGGTAAAGGTAAAGGTGATTTAGATTCACTCCTAAAGGGTACCAATACCTGGACAGTTAATTAAAGGACGTAATGCGCGAAGAACGTGATTCAATGGGCATAATGCAAGTACCTGATGATGCTTATTATGGTGCCCAAACTCAACGAGCAATTGAAAATTTTCCTGTTAGTGATTTAAAAATTCCTACATCAATGATTAAAGCATTGGGCATGATAAAACGCTCTGCTGCAGTGGTAAATCATGATTTAGGAAATTTAGATAAAGACCGAATGGATGCCATAATCAACGCTGCAGATGAGGTGATTGATGGAAAGTTTGATGCACAATTTTTAGTTGATATTTTCCAGACTGGATCTGGTACATCAACGAATATGAACACAAATGAAATTATTGCCAATCGCGCCAGCGAAATTATGGGTGGTGTGGTTGGATCGCGTGAACCTGTACATCCCAATGATCATGTAAATTATGGCCAATCAAGTAATGATGTAATTCCTACAGCAATTCATGTGGCTGCAAACGTAGAGATTGAAAAGCATCTGATTCCTTCATTAGAACGGTTAGCTACATCATTACAAGCAAAGGCAGAAGAATTTGATGGTATTGTAAAAATTGGACGGACTCATCTTCAAGATGCCACTCCTATTCGACTGGGACAAGAATTTTCAGGCTATGCTCAGCAAATAAAAAATGGCGTTCAACGGTTAATACAAAGTCAAAAATTACTGAGTGAACTCGCTCAAGGTGGTACTGCAGTTGGAACAGGTATCAATACTCATGTTGAATTTGGTGAACGTATAGCCAAAGAGATTTCTTCTGTTTCTGGTGTAAATTTTATTGAAGCAAGAAATCATTTTGAGGCTCAAGCTGCACAAGATGCCGCTGTAGAAACCTCTGGAGCATTAAAGACTATTGCTGTATCATTATCAAAAATTGCCAATGATGTTCGTTGGTTAGGCTCTGGCCCCCGTGCTGGGTTAGGTGAATTAATGTTGCCTGCAGTGCAACCGGGTTCATCAATTATGCCTGGAAAAGTAAACCCAGTTATATGTGAATCTATGCTTCAACTTTGTGCTCAAGTTATTGGAAATGATGCCACCATCACCCTTGGGGGAATGGGCGGTGTATTTGAGTTAAATGTAATGCTTCCTGTTATTGCATATAATTTATTAGAGTCTATTACCATTCTTTCTAATGGTTGTGATATGTTCAGGGAAAATCTCATTGACGGATTAAAAGTAAATGAAAAAACATGTGAAGATTATATTGAAGGTAGTCTTGCCATGTGCACATCACTTGCGCCTGTAATTGGGTATGATAAGGCAGCTCATCTAGCACATGTTGCATACGAAACCGGAAAGACGGTTCGTGAAATAGCATTAGAAGAAAAGGTACTTCCAGAAGATGAACTGACGGAACTCCTTGATCCTACATCAATGACAACTCCCAATAAATAATGGGAAACAAAATAGTACATTTTTCGTTTGCGGTAGTACGTAATGCTTACCGTAAATTTGAATCAAGGTCATGAAGATTCAACATCAAAAAAATAAAAATAGTAATTCTTGGGGTAAGGTGTTTTTAAACACCTTTCTCTTTTTACTGGCATGTTTTTTGGGTGGATTAATTTACCTTCTTGTACTTTCTCGTGATTTGCCCTCGTTAGAAGAGCTACAGCAATTTAATCCAGAACAAGTATCCAAAATCATGTCTGCCGATGGCAAAGTTATTAGCGAACTTTACATCCATAAAAGGGATGTGGTTAAAATTAGTAAAATACCACGAAACCTTCGTAATGCACTTCTGGCCATGGAAGATAGGCAATTTTATACTCACTCTGGATTGAGTTTTCAGTCGATATTTAGAGCTATCATTGTGGATATAGCTACTCTGAGTACACGACAAGGTGCCAGTACAATTACTCAGCAATTGGCACGAAATATGTACAATACTATTGGATTTAAAAAGACCTTAACACGTAAACTAAAAGAGCTTATCACGGCGCTGAATATTGAACAGACCTATACAAAATCAGAAATTATGGAGCTGTATTTAAATTCGGTTTATTTTGGACATGGTACTTATGGTGTGGAGGCAGCGTCTAAACATTATTTCGGTAAAAATGTATCTCAATTAAAATTAGATGAATGTGCAATACTCATCGGCTTACTTCCTGCGCCTGCACGATATTCTCCAATACGACATCCTGAGCGAGCATTATTTAGACGAAATCTTGTTATTCGTGTAATGAATGACCAAGGATACATATCAGATTCAGAATATGCACTTATTAAAGATAGTGAATTACCGCCACGGATTACATCTGAAAATGAAGGTATTGCACCGTATTTTTCTGAGTATATTCGGCGTCAGTTAGAAAAAATTGATGATGATTTGGATATAAATCTATATAAGGATGGATTGGTTATTCATACTACATTGGATAGTCGAGTACAACGGGCTTTAGAAAATTCATTTGATAAGGGAATTCAACGAAATCAACGAGTTCTCAATAAAGAGATGCTATCCAGTGCTTCCACATTTAAAAAGGCATATGGAAAAAGTAAATTCCCTGAAGATTCACTAAAGCAAATATTAGAAGATGATGGTATTATTCCACCATCATTACGAAATCAATTTTTGGTTCAAGGTGCAGCGGTCGTTATGGATCCCCAACATGGACATATTTTGGGCATGGTAGGTGGGCGGCAAGAAGATGAATATCGGGATCAATTTAATCGAGCTACACAGGCAAAGCGTCAGCCTGGTTCCGTATTTAAGCCCATGATTTATCTTACTGCATTAGAACAGGGCCATACTCCTACTACACAACTTTTAAATCAACCACTCATTGTATTTATTGACGATACCACACAATGGAATCCTCAGAATCATGATGGCTCTACTGGACTCCTTACTACACTTCGTGAAGGATTACGACGTTCACTTAATTTAATTTCTGTGCGAGTTGTGCAAGAGCTTATACATCCTCGTGATGTGGTAAAAAATGCAAAACTATTTGGACTTACTACACCCATCCGTGGAGTTGATGCTATCGCTCTGGGAGTGTCTGAAGTGCTTCCCTTAGAGATTACAGCGGCGTATTCTGCATTGGCCAATAATGGAATTTATACAAAACCTATTTCTATTACCAGAATTGAAGATCGTCATGGACAGGTAATAAAAGAATTTATCCCTGAAAGCCGAGAAATTAAAGATGAATCTTCAGTTTATTTGTTGCGTGATATGATGCGGTCAGTTGTTGATGGTGGAACTGGTGGGGCATTGCGTTGGAAGTACAAATTTAATGCACCTGCTGCGGGTAAAACGGGTACCACAAACTCTAAGGCTGATGCATGGTTTGTTGGCTTTACTCCTCAAATGGCTGTGGGGGTATGGGTAGGAATGGATGATCCCGCAGTATCATTGGGTGAGAAACAGTATGGATCATCTGCAGCATTACCAATTTTTGCACGTGCTATTCGTGATATTTATAAAAATGGAGAATTTCATTATCTAAATGAAACCATTCAATTAGACAAAAAAGCAGATTGGTATAAGCCCTCAGGAATTGTTGAGGTTGAAATTTGTTCTCAAACCTATGATAAAGCAACACGAACATGTCCCTTAACACGTGAGATTTACTTAAAGGACTATCGTCCACGGCAAAGTTGTCAGAAACATGCCAATCCATTTTCAAGATTTAAGAAAGACTAAAAATTAAAAAGCCTTGCATCGCAAGACTTTTTTATTGGGTGGCTGATGGGACTCGAACCCACGACATCTTGAACCACAATCAAGTGCTCTAACCAGCTGAACTACAGCCACCATTTGTACCATTTCCATCCTAAAAAATAGTTGAAAATAAGCGCGTGTAATTTACTAAGATTAGATGCAATTAAATGCGAATTTTAATTGTATTTCATAAAGATTAATTATCATTTTATTCCATTGACCTTCCCATGGTTTCTGTTCTAAATTCATCCTCAATTTTTCACAAGGATTCATTTTGGATATTTTAAATGTGGCGGCTATTTTGGTCACCATTTCAGCTGTTTTTATGTACATCAATGTGCGGTTTATAAAATTACCAAACGCAATTGGACTTATGTTCATTGCATTATTGATGTCGTTGGGACTACTCCTTTCTGGCATTATTTTCCCGTCATTAGTTGCCCAATATGAGCTGTTGATCAACAGTATAGACTTTAACAAAACCCTCATGAGTGGGATGTTAAGTTTCCTCCTTTTTGCTGGAGCGTTGCATGTAAATATTGACGATTTAATCAAACAAAAGTGGATAATTCTCCTTATGGCTACGGTAGGGGTTATTGGTTCTACATTTCTTATAGGTGGCATAATTTTTTATACATTTAATGGATTGGGAATCTATATCCCATTTATATATGCATTATTATTTGGGTCATTAATTTCTCCTACAGACCCTATTGCAGTTTTAGGAATATTAAAACAAGTGGGAGCACCAAAATCATTAGAGACCAAAATGGCAGGAGAATCACTCTTTAACGATGGTGTAGGCGTTGTTGTATTTTCAGTTATTCTCAGTATTGCATTGGGTCAGAGCGATGTAAGTGCTGGACAAATATTATTTCTATTTTTTGAAGAAGCAATTGGCGGACTTATTTTTGGGGCACTTTTGGGATGGTTAGTATTTTCACTTTTAAAATCTATTGACCATTATGAAGTTGAAATTATGCTGACACTTGCATTGGTATTAGGAGGTTATTCCCTAGCCACCTATTTGCATGTTTCAGGTCCAATCGCTATGGTCATTGCTGGTTTATTTATTGGGAATCATGGAAAACTATTTGCCATGTCAGAAAGCACTCATACACAATTATTCTCATTTTGGGAACTTATTGATGAATTCTTAAATGCTATTTTATTTGTACTCATTGGTGTTGAGGTGTTGGTGCTTACATTTTCAAATCAATATATTTTAGCAGGATGTATTGCTATTCCCTTGGTTTTATTATCCCGTGGATTTTGTGTAGGTCTTTCTGTAAATGCATTACGACGTATCCATCAATTCAGTCCACATGTGGTGAAAGTATTAACATGGGGGGGATTAAGAGGTGGAATTTCTGTAGCATTGGCATTATCCATACCTGTAAATGAAAGTAGAGATTTACTCATTGTGATGACGTATATTGTGGTGGTATTTTCAATTTTAGTTCAAGGTTTAACGGTAAAACCATTAGTCCAATTTGCCTTAAATGATAAAAAAGATGCATAAATTAATTCAAAAAACGTTTACAATTTACATGGCCATATTTTTGGTTTCATGTGGACCAAAGCAATTATCTATTGAAGAGGCACGAAATATCCAAACTCATGTGGTGAGTGTTGGTGAAAATAAGACCATTGATGCAGTAGTAACGGCCTTACAAGATAGATTATATTTGATTGATGATGTAAATCATGAATTGGGTATAATTAATGCCAGTCGTAGTACTGAACGAAAATTAGCTGAAACTGTAATTGAATCAGATGAGTCTGAGATACCGTTATGGATTAAAATTACAGGGATAACCATTATTATTGCCATAATTGGACTTATCCTTTTTAATGGCGATGAATCTCAAGATGAAGAATCAGAGTGCAATCATTCAAATCATCAACACTGCAATCATCATGGGCATCATAGACATTATAGTAATATTGATCTGCATGAAAATCTAACTTATAAATATACTTTAAATGTATCAGTGGTACCCAGAGATGATAATAAAACACAAATTAGGATTATTGCCCAGGGTGAAACCATGTCAGATGGAAGGGTGGTCAGTGCAGGAACTATACAAGATCCCCAGTTTTATGAAAGAATTTTTAATCAAATTGAATCTGTAATTTTTGAATAAAGGAGAAATATGAAAGCAATACTTATATTAACAATTTTACTGGTATCATCATGTGGAAATACACAGGGTAAAAAACATGCCCATTCACACTCACATGGACATGGCCATTCTCACACTCAAGAAGCCAATGGTGTTGCAGATACACTTTGGGTAAATAAAGTGGAAAGTAAAGTTCAATGGATTGGTAAAAAAATGGTAGGGAAACACGATGGTCATGTTGAATTAGCTGGTGGATTTATTGCCCGAAAAGGTGGTGTTATTACCAATGGCGAAATTTTAGTAAACATGCAATCAATTACTGTAGATGATATTGAAGCTGAAGAATGGAATATTAAATTGGTTAATCATTTGAAGAATGATGATTTTTTTAACTCTGAAAAATACCCTACTGCAAAATTTGTATTTGATTCAGTTCATGAGGAAGAAGGTTCAACTCATATTCATGGTGAATTAACCATTAGGGATAAAACTCAACCATTTGAAATGTTTACTACACTTTCTGTGGAAGAAGATAAAAGTACTGCAATGGGTACCGTTGAAATTGACAGAACTTTATTTGGTATTAAATATGGATCAGAAAAATTCTTTGAAGATTTGGGTGATAAAATGATTTTAGATAATTTCACCTTAAATTTCAATATTGTAGCCAATTAATACAATTGTCAATCCCATAAAAAGTTGGTAAATTTATACATTACATTTAATTGGAGGGAGGAAGAATGACCAGAATCATTTTGGTTTTATTAATCATCGTTGCCGCACCTATTTTTGCACAAGATGACCCACCAACAGGTTTTGAATTTGATATTTCTACGCTTCAAGCATTCTATTTTTTCAATGAGGCTAAAGCTCCAAATGGTGAATTACTTACATCTAATGATTGGGTAGCAGCCTTTAATGGAAATATTTGTTTGGGTGCAAAACAGTGGGATGTTGATGCCTGTGGAGGAATGTGTGATGTCCCCATTATGGGAGACGATGGCTCTGACTGGACGGAGGGTTATGCCACCAATGGATTTATTCCTTCGTTTAAAATTTATATTGCTTCAGAAGATCGATTCTATCCTGCAATACCCAGTGAAAATATTCCGTGGGAAAATTTTGGACTTCCATTTTTAGATTCTATTCAAGCCATAAATGCTGGATGTACAGATGCAAATGCATTAAACTATGATCTAACTGCTGAGGTTGATGATGGCTCTTGTGACTATGGTCAACCAGATGAGTTTTATTATGAGCAATCCA
>CAYQPE010000018.1:0-24728 GCA_964419445.1 uncultured bacterium | reverse complement strand
TTATTTTGTAGATTTAATTAATGAAATTTGGACTTATAATTCTATTATCTATGAGTTTTACTCAAAATATTAACTTTTATAATAAAAATAATGAATCTTTTGCTGATGTAGAGACTAATAATTTTACATTTACGTGTAGAGTTGGCGGTATGGAGAATGATAAAGAAACTGTAATTTTATTACACGGATTTCCAGAAACATCAAGAATGTGGACTGATTTTATAGACGTTCTTAATAATGAAGGATATAGAATTATTGCTCCTGATCAAAGAGGATATAGTAAGGGAGCAAGGCCATCAAAAGTATCTGATTATACAATTGACAAACTATCTCAAGATATTATAAATATTGCCAATGAATTTAATATTGATAAATTTCATTTAGTTGGACATGATTGGGGTTCTGCTGTTGGATGGTATATGGCTTCAAAATTTTCTGATAGAATAATTACTTGGTCTGCATTATCAGTCCCTCATTTAGATGCCTTTGTTTATTCAATGAGGAATGATAAGGTGCAGATAAAAAAAAGTGGATATGTTAATTTTTTTATTAAACCAATTTTACCGGAAATATATTTTAAAATATTCTCATATAAATATTTAAGGAACGTATGGAGAAGAAGTTCAGAATCTGAAATTAAATCTTATTTAGAAATTTTTAAGCAAAAAGGAGCCCTAAAATCAGCACTTAATTGGTATAGGGCAAATTTTAAGGATGATGTAACTAAAATTGGTGATATCTCTATACCAACTTTAATAATATATGGTATGAATGATATGGCCATTGATGAAAAAAGCGTAGATGATTCTGTGAAATTTTTAAAGGGGAAGTATAAAATTGAAAAATTTAATTCAGGTCATTGGTTAATACAGGAATCATTTGAAAAAGTATCTAAGAATATTTTAGAACATATAAGATAATTTATCATGATTTGAAAATAACTTCAAATTTTACCATTTCTGCATTAAATTAGAAAGCCTCGCTTAAAGAGGCTTTTTTATTTTTAAATTATCCTATGAGATATTCCTATTCAAAAGATTTACAGGCAGATTTACAAGAAGCAGAACGTAAAGTTAGAGAGGCTTTATTAGATATTGGTTTTGGAGCATTAACTGAAATCAATATGAAAGATGCATTTAAAGCTAAGCTTGATTTGGATTACAGAAATTATAAAATTATTGGGATAATTTCATCCCCGAAGATGAGTAGAATCAGTCTCAATTTGGGGATTTTTAAATATTAATTTAAATTTAAAAAATGGAGAACGTTGAAATGGCCACGTTAATATTACATGATACCTATGCTTCTTTAGAAAAAGAATTAAAGAATATCAATAAATTAAGATCTGAAACGGCTATGCAAATTCAAGAGGCGGCCAGTTTAGGGGATTTAAAAGAAAACTATGAGTACAAAGCCGCCAAGGAAAAAATGGAATTTGTAATGTATAAAAAGCAGTTATTGCAATCTTATGCACCATTTCAGTTTATAGAATATGGTGAGATAAACAATGATGAAGTAGGATTTGGCAATATTGTAAGTATTATGGAGGAAGGAAAAAATAAAACTGAAGAATATTATCTGCTTGGTCCAATTGAAGCTGAGTTAGACCTCTATCCATCACTGATGACATATCGTGCACCTTTTGCACAAGCCATGATGGGTAAAAAAATAAATGAAGATTTCACCATGGAAATTAATGGAAATAAAATAAAGTTCACTATAACCTCTATTGAAAAGATTACAACATCAACACCAAAGCAGACTAGAAAGTCATTGTAAAAATATAAAGACTTATCAATCTTTATTACGGTATATCAACTCTCATGATTAATTTTTACATATAATTAATGAACATTATAATTTTTATTTAGGATTTATATAACTAAAAAATATGAATTATTCATCAAGATATTCTTTAATATCATTTATTAAATTTATTAAAAGTGGACTTAGAGAGATAAGTCCATGGGACAATATAAAATCTCTCCATACAAATTTAAGTGGTGATATTTTAGCTGGTATTACAGTTGCTATCATTGCATTACCTCTTGCTCTAGCATTTGGAGAGATTTCTCAATTGGGGCCTGTTGCTGGTATATGGGGGGCAATTGCAGGTGGTGTTGTTGGGGGACTATTTGGTGGTTGTATGGTAGGTGTAAGTGGGCCTACTGCACCGAAAGCGGCTCAAATTGCAGCATTTATGGGAGTATTTGTAATTGGCACAACAAATGAACCTGATTTAGTTGCAGCATTTTCAATAATATTTTTGAGTGGCTTAATATTAGTTGCAATCTCTATGCTTAAAATATCTAGGTATATTCATTACACTCCTTATCCTGTAGTTGCAGGATTCATGTGTGGGATAGGCGTAATTGTAATCGTTACCCAAATTAATGCATTTGTTGGTTTAGAAGCTGAAAAAACAATACATGCTGTATTTAACAACTTTGCACATACCATGCAGAATATAAACATTGAAGCCTTGTATGTTGCTATACCTTCATTATTAATATTGTTTTTATGGTCCCCACTTGAAAAAAAGATAAAATTTTTAGCAAATATCCCAGCTCCGTTAATAGCGTTAATTATGGGTACAAGCATTGCTTATTTTTTAAAATTAGATATCCCATATATTGGCGACAAAATGGGAGGTGCTCAGGAAACTAAGATATTTACGTTTTACTTGCCTGATCTTACTCGCTTGAATGAATTCATTGGGCCTGCAATTGCATTGGCTGGCCTGGCTGTTTTAGATAGTTTGTTAAGCTGTATTGTAGCAGATAATATGACAAGAACTCGTCATAGTAGTGACAGGGAAACTTTTGGGCAGGGTATGGCAAACATGGCAGCTGGTTTATTAGGGGGGGTAACTACAGCAACAGCCACAATGCGTACAGTGGCCAATATAAAGTTTGGTGGTAAAACACCACTGGCATCCATTGTCCATGGATTAACATTATTTGCTATTTTAGCAGGATTAGGCTTTTTAGTGGCTGCTATTCCCACTGCATGTTTAGCGGCTATATTATTTAAGGTTGGGATTGATATATTGGATTATCGAATTCTGCCTGTTCTTAAAAAGCTTCCAATTGCTGATCTCATCATTTTTATCATTGTGTTATTTGTAACTGTATATGAAGATTTGATGGTTGCCATTGCTATTGGTGTTGTATTTGCATTTGCTCAATTTGTTAGAAAAGTAAGCACCACGTATCAGCATAAAAACATCCCCTTTTCAAAATCTGATTATATGATGGATAGACAAAATAAAAATGAGTTAGACAATTACCCCATTAATGTATTTCTACCTCAGGGTCCTTTGTTTTTTGGTTCGATTGAACCATTAATTTTTGCGTATGCAGATGCTCCTGAGCACGAGATGTTAATTGTAGATATGCGTCATGTGACAATGATAGACCTTTCTGGTGCATATGCGCTAGAGGATTTAATAAAGGGCGCAGAAACAAATGGAAAAAAAGTTATTGTAACAAATGCTAGCCCCTCAATTAAGGAAGTATTAGATAAAGTAAATTTTATTAATCATTTAGGTAAAGGACATTACTTTGATTCTACAGAATCGTCACATGATATTATAAGGGAATATTTTGAATTTTAAATTCATAGGTATTCTTGTTTTAGGTTTATGTTTTTGCTCTGATGTAAACTTTGCTGGAAATAAAGGGTGGGAAAAGAGCTTAACCTATGGACTATTTAGTGAAAAATTACCAATGTCATTAATAGAGTATTCTGGCATATATAATGTAAACCCTCAATCTGAATTGTATTTTTCAGTAGGTTCAATGCTTTTTGCCACTGGAGTTGGTAGTGGATATAAATATTATATAGAAGACAAGTATTCTAATTCAATGTATCTTAGTTCAGGATTATTTTTGGCGTATTTGGGAACTGCTGATGAAGGTATGTCTGTGTATGGATTTAGTATCTCACCTGGATATTCTAAAGAATTTAAACCTCAGTCCAAGTCTGGAATATATTATAGAGATAGATTTGCCGGTCCGCTAAAAGAAGTTGTACATAAAAAATCATCTATAAATGTTGGCATATCATTTTTATTCTTCGGAAATGGCTCATTTGGTGCATTGCCATTTATTTATATCGAGAAGAGATTTTAATAGAATCAAGGTGATTTGGTAGAAAATCTTGTGGTACCACTATCTATAGTATAAATGGTTAAATCGTTGTCAGCATTACATGATGACGATGTTGTGGTATAAATTTGTGTTAGAATGCCGCATGATTCATCTTCAATAAGTGGTGAAGAATCTCCTTCAGAAAATTGAAATCGCCATAATCCTTCTAAATTAGAAACATACTCATCACTAAAGCTTTCAGCTATTTTAGATGGATTTTCAACATGAAACCCTATTTGAGAATTAGATAAAGTAGTGGACCAGAACCTTACTTCATCAAAATTTCCCACCCAAAAATTGCTCATTACCGAAAAGTCTTGATTTACTTTTCCGCCGAAAACTATATCATTATTTTCAATGTCAATATTGTCACCTAACATTTTTTTAACACGTTCACCATTAACGTAAAAAAATATATTTTCACCTGAAGTGATGGCAATGTGATGAAACTTGTCATTTTTGTTTAGATTGGGATCTAGTGTTAGTGTCAACGGTTCGCGCCGTTCATTATTTAGCCATATTTCAAGGGAATTAGGATTAAGTGGATCTTTAAAAATTCCAAATTTTATATTACCACTTTCATCGATTATGGAAATTAAACTGGCAGATTCAGTATTACTAGAATTACCGCCAGTAAACCAAAATTCAATGGTGAAACGATCATGATCTAAACTATTATTTTCAGAATTTTGAAGCTGTATCCATGCATTACCATTGAGGGTAATGGAGTGATACTCTGTAGTTTCCTGTAGTATATAATTTGTACATGAAATACAGAAAAGTAGTATGAAAACTATCCTTATCATGGGCGTGACCGCCCTTCTTGTATTCCGCTTTCAGAGGTTCGACCAAATTGATTGGTTACAATTACTTTATAAAACCAAGATTTACCATCACCAATATTATTTCTATCTTCAAACTGAACTTGTTCTGAATTGGTAATTTCAGCCAGTAACATTGAGGTTGATGCTTCAAAATCATCAGTATCACTTCGATATATTGTATATTGATAAAAATCTTCGTTGGTGTATGGTGTCCATTCAATTAAAATTTTATTTTGTAAACTGTTACTGGCCTGAGATATTGAAATATCACTCATGGCATTGGGTGAAAGATCATTGCAAATAATTTGGCTATAACGTGAATTTTCACTATTATCAATAACTTTAGCTATATAACAAAATTTTTCACCAAATTCTTTAGATTGAGAATAAGATGCCGATGAATTTATATCAAATGTTGGAATTTCAGTCCAAATACTTTCATCTAAATTTTCCCCAATACTGGCAACTACAGAAGGAGATTGACTCCTGCGATACAATAATATATCACTTATATCATCCTCAGTACTATTGATGATTTCAATCTCATTATAGGGTGTACCATCATCATCAAAATTTTCAGATACTTGGATTTTACCAATTAAATCTGGAGACCATGTACTGGGAGCCATGGGTGGTGCAAAAACAGAAATAGTATCAGAACCATCACTTTCAGTAGATATTATTACGGTAGTGAAATTTCCTGGTAAAAGATTAAACGTATATTCATTTGATGATGTAGATTCATTAATATTTGAATCTTCAATAATAACGAAAAATTCTGAAATATTTTCAGACTGTGACCAAGAAAGGGTAACCTCATCATCATTATTATTAGGATGTAAAAAGGTTGTATTAAAGTCATACAATTCATTTGCACTGGGTGGTGGATTAGTAATGGTATTAGGAATGGTATTTTTATCCTCACAACTCCAAAAAAGTAGCAATAAACTAAATAATTTAACCAAAATTTTGCACCATTTTTTTTGTGGCATGATGTTGGGCTTGAAGGTTTGTTATCTCTTTTATTAAGTCCACATCAATATCATGAGATCCACCTCCCGCTTTTAATTTTTCTCGTAAATCATAAATTCTATTATCAATCCAATGTAATTCTAAACGCTTTAAACATTGAGTAGCCATGGACATTGAGGTATCAATATTTTCCACATCAAAAATTAATGTGGTGAGCTTGTTTCTAAGGTTTTTGTCTTTGATTTCGTTAATAATAAGTGAAGCGCTGGGTAGCTTTTCAGAATGTAGATGGATGTATATTAAATTATAAATTTCTTTTGTTGATGATGAAATAAGCCATTCATCTTTTAAATTTTCATAAATATATTTACGTATTTTTACATCTTCTGAAAAACAGAGTTGAATAAGCTCGTCTTCAATACGAACTAATGTAGATTTCTCCTCAGTAATTTTTTCATTTTCATGTGAAGTCCGTTTTTTTGAAAATGATTGTCGCCTCTGAATTTGCTGAAGAAGATTGTTTAAAGTATGGAAGATATTTTCTTCACTAACTTTTGTTTTAGCTGCAAGGGATTTAACCTGTAATTCTCGCAGAACAGGATTAGAAATTTGGGCTAATTCTGACACAACCCGTTGAATAAATGCAGACATTCCAGAAGGAGAGTTTAAATCATGTTTTGTATGTTCAATGTGGAAGTTTAGAAACTCTTCACTATTTTCTACTGCTAATTTAAAGGGCTCTGTACCTTCATCTTTTACCCAATCATCTGGATCCATTCCCTGGGGAATGTTAATCACTGATGCATCTAACCCATGTTTCAATAGAATATATCCTGCTCGTACTGCAGCTCCAATTCCAGCAGTATCTCCATCATACGCTAAATACACTTTGGAGCAATGCCTTCCTATAAGTTTTGCATGTTCATCGGTAAATGCAGTGCCTGAAACAGCCACAACATTTTCAATTCCGTTTTGGTATAATTGAAGGAAATCTAAATAACCCTCAACAACAATTACAGATTCAGTTTTACGGATGGCTTCTTTGGATGCCCATAGTCCATATAAAATTTTGCTTTTATTGTATATTGGCGTTTCAGGAGAATTTACATATTTTGCAGGGTCATCTTTTTGAAATACTCGTCCTGCAAATGCGATAATTTTTCCATTAGCATTGGCAATACTAAACATGATTCTTCCACGAAATCGATCAATATAACCACGATCATTACTCAATATTAACCCACATTGAGTTAATGCTTGGGAAGAATAGTTCTCCTGTTGGAGCTTTTGTTTTAAGGTATCAAAACTATCTATACTATAGCCAATTTTAAACTTTCTGATGGTATCTTTTGATAGTCCTCTTTCAATGAGATGTTTTAGTACAACTTGTCCTTCATCAGTTCCCAAATTTTTTAAATAATGATGAGCTGTTTTCTCGTGAATATCTAATAATTGGGTGGTTAAGTCTCTAGAGACTCCAGATGAAGAATCCACTTCTAATTGGATATTATACTGGTCTGCTAAATGTTTTAGTGCATCAACAAATTCTAAATTTTCAATTTCCATGATGAAGTTGATACTTCCACCGCCAACACCACAACCAAAACATTTATATATTTGGCGTTCAGGACTTACAGAAAATGAGGGTGTCTTTTCATCATGAAAAGGGCATACTCCAAAATAATTACGTCCTCTTTTTTTTAATTCTACATATCCTGATACTACATCGATTATATCTGCAGTACTTCGAATTTGTTCGATAGTTTGTTCTGAAATTTTAGCCATTATTAAGGGTAAAAATACAAAAGTTGATGCATCTCACGAAAGCATACTTCGTGATGAATATCACTTGTTACAATTTGAAATGATTATAAATTTATATAAATTACTAAATTTAGGAGGTAATTAGAGTATTAAGACCACATGAAACAATTAGTTAACATATTAATTTTACTGTTATTTACATCTCATTTGATTGCAGAATGCTCAGATGATCAGTTTGATTGTGGAGATTACTGTATCCCGATTTCTTTTCAATGTGATGGCTATTCTCAATGTTATAATGGTATTGACGAGCAAGATTGTTCAGATGTGGTTGATGAATCATTGACAGATTGTAGCTCTATTGGTGGATATTTGCAGTGGGTGAGTGATGGGTATTGCGATAACATCAATAATAATTCTGAATGTAGCTGGGATGGCGGTGATTGTTGTGAAGATACGTGTGTAGATGATGATTATCAATGTGGACAATTTTATCAATTAGATTTAAACGCTGATGGATGTTGGGATAATTGTTTTGACCCTAATAGCTGTGGAACCGGATTGCCTCAATGTGAATCCCTTGATTTTCATGTATATCCCAACCCTGAATGTGGAGATAATTATACAAATTCTGTAATAGTTAGCTGGAATTCTGTATGTGAAGTAGATCAATTATGCTATGGTTCATCTCCAGATGAGTTATCTTGTTATCATTTAGGCTATTATTCTTCTCCCCTAACTCTAAACGGTTTTGGGGCAAATTCTACATATTATTTTCAATTATTAACCTCTCAATTTGGATCATCAGATTTATTGCCTGTTACCACTATTTCGATGGACTGTATGAATGAAAATCCATATAGCGATTGTAATGGCTATGTACATTGGATTGCAGACGGATATTGTGATGAAATGAATAATAGTGCTGGATGTGGATTCGATGGCGGTGATTGTTGTGAATGTACCTGTGTTGATTCAGAATATGAATGTGGAATTGTTGGCTTTGAGTGTGAAGATCCTTCTGTTAATTGTAGTGATGGAGTTATGCCAGAGCAAGGATTTAATATAGAAGGATTAGAAATTGGTCAGCGAACAGATGGAAGTGGTATAGTTGATATTGAATTTGATGTATTGGCAGATAACCCCGATGCACAGTTTGAAGTTGAGATAGAGTTTAGTACAGATATGGGAGTAACATATTTCCCAATATTTGAAACTGAAAATTTAACCACAACTATTGGTTTTTATTCACAGGCATGGCAAGTTCAACCTCTCACTTTTGTTGATGACGTAAAAGCTAAAGTTCGTCTTATTAATATGGAAAACACCAGTAATTTTATAGAAAAAGAATCATCCACATTCACCGTTGATACAGTTCCGCCAGAAGTTCAAATTCAAACTCCTAATGGTGGCGAGCATATTGAACCAAATGATGAATTTATGGTGGTATGGAGTGCAGAGGACAATAGTGTTATTCGATATGAAATGGATGTATTTGTATCAACAGGATTGGGAGAAGAATTTCGCCTTGAAGTTGATGATGTTGAAATGCAGGGTATGATGAATGCTGTAGAAGTCGAAATAGATTTAGATGATGAGGAAAACCTCACACGATATGCAAAAGTAAATGTAATTGTATATGATTTGTTTGGTAATGAAGGTTTTGATGAAAGTGATGATTTTTTTATTTTAGGAGATCCTCAAGGTGGCTGTCAGGCTGATTGGTTTAGTGAAGAAGAGGATATGATTGTTCTTGAATGGGGATGGAGGACTGGTCATTTGGTTGCACTTCATCGCCATGCAATTATGGATTTAGTTGATGATGAAATTTTAGTAAATGGAAGTCGAATTATAATTAAAGATCAACATGCAATTTTAGATATGGATTGTAGTGGCCAAACGGGTAATGGAATTCTTGCTGAATTTATTTTCAGCGGCCAAAATGAACATGTGGGATTAAAATCTTATGAGGGGATAGACCATTGTGCAACAGGTGGTACTCGATATCCCGGTTATAATGTTGGTGATGAAATTCAAATTCATGTAGTTAATGAGGATAATACTGCATATGAAATTATTCCAAGTCCATATCAAATGAATGGATCTACAGAATATACGGGTGGGATATCAGTTATAAAGCGGTTAAATTATGCAGAAATTGAGGAAATCCCCATAGAAGAGGTTATCCTTTCAGTCATAATTTCTGATTCTGATTCACGAGATTATGACTCTTATAATATTTATAGATCAACAAATCAGACTAATCTCCGAAATTGTACAGATGATCCAAATTGTTATATGAATGGAAGTGACTGTGTATGTAGAATTGAATCTGCTGTAACTCAAACCTACTATTTTGATAACTATGCTGCGCAAAGCAATTTATGGTGTTACAATGTGTGGTTATTGGATAATAACATTGATCAAAATGAAGTATTAAAAACGGTTGATACATGCATGAGTGGAGGCAGTGAAGATTCTGCATGTACAGATCCGTTGGCTGTGAATTATAATCCAAGTGCTAGTATTGATGATGGCAGTTGTTATTATGCTTCAAGAATTTCTATTGAAAATGGGTGGAATTGGATTTCTCCCAATATACTTAATTCTGATATGTCATTAAATAATATTTTTAATTCAGTGGACTCAAATATTGTGTATATTAAAGATCAAAACTCATTTTCAGACTATTATAGTGGCTATGGATGGTGGGGGTCATTAGATAGTATTAAAATGACATCAATGTACAAACTCAATGCTGTAAATATAGATACAGTAGCTTATTTAGGGACTGTAGTTGCACCAAATGATGTCCAAATACCCATCCAATCAGGATGGAATTGGATTTCTTATCCCCGATTGGACACATTAGATTTAAATACTGCATTGACATCAATAGATGGATCAGGTTCTTATATTAAAAATCAAGTATCATTTTCTGATTATTACAATCCAGGTGGATGGTGGGGAACTCTAAATCAGTTCATCCCAAATGATGGATATATGCTCAATGCTGTTGCGAATGATACCCTTGAATATCCTATTTCACGAAATTTCAGAAAAATTACCGATTCATTAATTGAGTCTAAAATTTCAGATTGGTCAATTGATGTGCATCAATTTGAATATTCGGGCTCAATCATGGCATCCATTGATGATAATAATATCTCAATTCATGAGAATGACAATATAATTTTCAAGAAAGATGATGAGATAAGAGGCATTTCTTCACCAAGACAATTTCCATTGAATTCTGCATGGGTTTTCCCATCAATGATATACAGTAATGTTGAAAATGAAGAAGGAATCGTTGCTTATTATTATCATTATGAAACTAAACAATTAGTTAAACTCCACAGAGAATTACAATTTAGTCTGAATATGCATGAAGGAAATGCAATTGAACCGGTTGTATTTTCTGTTGAATCACATCAGTTTAATGAATTGCCAACTCGTACAGAGTTAACGAATATTTTTCCAAATCCCTTTAACCCAAATACACATATATCATACATGGTAAGTGAAAAAGAAAATGTACAAATTAATATATATGATGTTCGTGGTCGACTTATTCACACATTGTTAAATTCAATTAAAGATATTGGTGAATATACAATTACTTGGGATGCATCTAGTTATCCTACAGGGATTTATTTTGTTAATTTCATAACATCTAAACAAAAAAGCTCTCAAAAGATTTTATTATTGAAGTAATTTTAATCAATTAAATTATTCAATTTATATTCTAATGAGCGACCACAATATTCAAAATATATTTGAAAATGATTTTGATTTTCTCGAATTAGGCAGAGAAAAAACAAATGAATTAAAGGAAGGTGAGCGCAGAAATGTAGCAATCCTTTTTGCAGATATTAGTGGATTTACTGCATTATCAGAGAAACTTGATCATGAGATAATTCAAAACCTAATAGATACTCTCATGAATGGATTTTCTAAAATTGTCCTCAAATATGGTGGTTATGTTGATAAGTATTCTGGTGATGAAATCATGGCACTTTTTGGTGCAAAAATTGCCAGTGAAGTAGATACACAACGCGCTATTTATTGTGGTTTAGAGTTCATTCATTCCCTTAATCAATTTAATCAATACATTCAAACTCAACCCAAATTCAAAAATATTAATGAACAAATAAAAATCCGTATTGGTATAAATGTAGGTATGGTAACTGCAGGTAAAATTGGAATGAAACGTGAAGGGGATTTTACGGTTTATGGGGATGTAGTTAATACGGCATCAAGGATTGAGAAAATCGCCCCAACCGGTTCAATTTTAGTCAACAATAGAACACGGCGGTTGGTTGAAAATGAATTTAAATTTACCTTTTTTAAAGAGGTAGAAATTAAAGGAAAAGAAACCCCTTCAAAATTATATAAAGTCTCAACAATCAAAGATGAAGTCAATCTTCATATTCCGAAGAAATTTATAACCGATGAAGATAGATTAAATACTCTTCATAAAATCCAAAATATTTTAAATAAAAATCTAAAAAACAAATTTTCTGTAATATCAATTTCTGGTGAAGCTGGCATTGGTAAAAGTACTTTAATTCAACAATCAATTACCCCGCTAAATCACAGAAATTCTGCAACGGTGTATTGGTCCTCATCTTCTAATGTTGCAAGAAGCCCTTTTGGTATATTTGTTAAACTGTTCAAAAATATACTTGAGATTAAACATCTCGATGACAACCATGTAATTCAAGATAAAATTGATTCTCTAATTATAAGCTTCAACCACAATGTTGATGAAAATGATGTTAAAAACATAAAATTTGTTTTACAATTTTTACTTGGCCAAGCACGTCTTCAAAAAATGAATTTAAAAGGGAAAGAGTTAGAAACTTATCTTCACCGTGGATTACGATTACTAATTGAACACATCTCATTTCATCATTCAAAAAACACTTCAAGTTTAATTTTAATTTTTGAAGATTTACATTGGATTGATGAAGCGTCTTATAATGCATTACATTATATTTTTTCAACGTTTGATTTAGTAAAATTTACTCCCCCCAAAATAATTATTAATTATAGAGAAAAATTTCATTTAAAGGATGAGATTGCACATCGAATTGAATTCAATTCTTTTGAATTAGAACCATTTTCATTTGATGCATTTGAAAAATTAATTGAAAATCAATTTTCTGGATATCCGTTGGATAATAAACTCATTAAGTCCATTTTTGAGCAATCTCATGGGAATCCATTTTTTTTAGAAGAATGGATTTTTTTAATCAAAAAACTTTCAAAAGATGGTGAGATAAACATTGATTTTAAAGAATCAATTCCAGATCATGTAAACGCAGTTGTACTCTCAAGAGTTGATTTACTTTCTGACGATGAAAAGCATATTCTGCAATGTGCATCTGTTTTAGGTGAAGAATTTTCGTTCAAGCTCTTAACATCACTCTTATCATCACTTTTCCAGATTGAGGATGTTGAAAATACAATTAATGCATTAATTGAATCCTTATTTATAGAGAGGCATAATCTTCATAAAGATATTTATAATTTCCGTCATGTTATAACTGAAGAGGTGGTATATAATTCCATATTAAATGAAAATAAGAAGAAAATTCATGCCCAATCAGGGGAGTTAATTGAAACATTATATGCAGATAATCTCTCATTGCAATATTACAAATTGGCAAATCATTTTTACAAATCAGAGAATAAGGAGAAGAGTAGAGAATACTTAAAATTAGCTGCACATCAGGCCAAGTTAGTTTTTGATAATGATCATGCAATTGAATTTTATTTACAATATAATTCAGTTTTAGAAGAAGATGATTATACAGAAAAGATTAATTCAATATCTAACTTATGTGAAGTATATACTATTATTGGTGAATTAAATAAATCCAAATCAATTCTTCAAAATGAAGTTGAAAAGTATGAATCAATTAATCCCCAATTAATTTTGGATTCCACTTTAGTAAGTGATTTAGGATTCACCTATTTCTTACTGGGTGAAGTGGATGAAAGTGAATCTATTTTAGAGGATTATGTTTCTCAAAAAAGTAAAATTAGTGAATTTAATTACATTTTTGCATGTGAAAAATTAGCGAAAGTGTATGCTGATAGAGGGAAAATTAATAGAGCGAAGCAGTATTTTGAGGAAAATTTAAAATTTCAAAAGAATAATTCATCAAAATTAGAAATTGTTATTGGTATCAGAAACATTGCAGAAATTGATTTTAGATTAGGCCAATTGGATAATGCTTTTGAAAACTTTGAAAATTCATATATCCTTGCAGGCGAGTGTAACGCTTATCATGAACAATCATTAGCATTAGGGAATATGGGCATAATTCACTTAATAAAAGGTGAATTTAATCGTGCATCTAAAATATTTCAATCAGTTTTAGACATAAATGAAGAAATTGGTGATGCCATTGCAATTTCCCAATCTTATGGAAATTTAGGCATATCATTCAAAGAACTACGAAATTTTGATCAATCCATAGAATGTTACCAACAGCAATTAGAAATATGTAAAAATATTCAGCATAAACCTGGGATGGCATTGGCATATAATAATTTAGGGTTGGTATTGTCAAAAATGGGTGAATACAGCAAGTCCAAATCTATGCTTACATCATCGTTGCATTTAAATGAGGAATTAGGGAATCCATCTGAAATGGCAAAAGTGTATGGAAATTTAGCTTTGGTTTGTCAAGATTTAGGTGAGTTTCAAGAGGCATATCAACATTTTAAAAATTCTGGAAAATTGTTTAATGAAATTGGAGATAAACGTTTCTCAGCAATGAATTTAGGTGATTTGGCCAGTTTATTTTTAAATTTGAAAAAGTATGATAAATGTAAAAAGTATGTAAAAGATTCCATCTCTGCATTTAATGAATTGCATGATTATTTAAATAAAGTTAAATATCAATTGGTATTATCTGAATTATATAGTGAAGTTGGTGATGCTGAAGCTGCAATATCTTTATTAGAAGAAGCATTGGTTACTACCCAAAACCATGGAATTGAAGATGAGTTAATACTCATTGAAATTGATTTCGGATTAAGAATTCTTGAAAGTATTAATAATAAAAATTCAAATGAATTGTATAAATGGCGAGATAACTCAGAAAATAAAAGAAAACTTACGCCAGAGTTGATGGCTAAAATAGACTATGAAATTTGGAAACTAACTCATGATGAGAAGTACAAGATTCAAGCGATTTCAAAGTTTAACCAATTGATTGAGACCTCCCCAAAATACATATATAAAATGAGACTTGAGGAAATGGGGGCTTAGCTCTCCAAAATTAGGCTAAATGCAGTGGTAAGCTTTAATACTTGGCCATTTGTTTTTTGAAGATTTTTTGCTAATTGTCCAGCAATATTTCGCATTACAATATTTCCCACCGAAGGATCATCATCACAAACTTTAAAAATTGCAGACGATTGTAATATTCCAATTTCACAATCTGTAAGTGCAGTTATTGTAGCTGTACGTTTATCATGTTCATTAAAAAGTGACATTTCGCCAAATACAGGACGTATTGAAGATGTTAATCTGGTCATCTCTTTTTCTCGCGTATCTACTTCTGTTTTATTTGTCATTAATGTAAGGGCTTTGGTGATGCTCACTTCACCATCAAATAACAAAATTAATGAATATCCATCTTGTCCTTCCTTAATGATGTCATGACCTTTTTCAACAGTATCTAACTTTATTGAGTCTATAAATTCATTGATTTGATTTTCAGTAAGTCCATTGAAAATTGAGAATTCTGATAGTAAACTTGTAGAAATTTTTATCATGGTATAACAATAGCTCCTTGTCCACTTTGAACAATTTGTTCATCGTTTGGATTTATAAATATATCCACTTTACTTTCTTCAGAAAGTGAATGACCAGCTTCTTTCAATTTACGTTCAATAAAGGCATCTAAGGCATCGCTTTCTGAGGATAAAAAGTCACCAAAACCAACATTTTCATTTTCCATATACAAGCCTATGCAGATGCATTTTTTTTCAGATTTAAAATATTTAACCAAATCGCTGAACTGCTTTCCAACATATTCATCAGGCACCGGTGAACTTTTAAATCTATGTGACGAGTGCAAATCTAAAAGTTGGTTTACTGCTTGAGGTACACCCGGCTGTAATACATGAGTTGCTGCCATAAAGGTCTCATAGGTATCATTTACGATAACTTCATCTGCCTTTGCACGTTTTAAATAGGGCAATTTTTCTTGTTGAGAAACATATGCAACTACTTTAAGATTAGGTAACATATTTTTTATGGTTAACACGGTGAGGATAGTTTTATCATCGTCATTAGTAACGGTATCATCAGATATTATAATTGCCGACTTTGCGTGTTCAATATTGGCTTTTTTAAGTATGGCCTCTAATGCATGATCACCACGAACAAATCTAATATTTAATGTATCAGAACTAAACCGTGCAATAATGCTATTCATTTGGTCTTCACTCATATCATTTATCATGGCGATATCAACAGATTCTCCATCAGTTGAAAGTTTAGAAATGTTTGATAATACCTTCTCAACATTGCTATTCCAACCACAGATTACAATATGATCTTTAAGCGTTAAATTTTCCAATCCACGACCCTCCATAATTTTTTTGGTGGTAAAGATAGATGAAATTGAACCCGTAAGCACGGAGATAAGTCCAATTCCAGAGAACATGATGATAACTGCAAGAATCCGCCCAGGGATTGATGATGGGGAATAATCTCCGTACCCAACAGTAGTAATTGTAACAATAGTCCACCAAATTGCATTGCCTACATCGGAAAGGTCTCCATCTTCCAATAAAATTATTGTAAAGGAGCCAATAACCCATAGAATAACGACAGCAGCAATTATTCGAAATGTAGAATTTTGAGTAATGTGGTGGAGATAGTTTTTAAGTTTATCCATTTATCCCTTGTGTGTCCAAAGCATTGGGTAAATTTTAGCACTTACGAAACTGAAAATAAAAGTGAATTTTATTATGCTTTAATTCGATAGCCTTTTGAAAACAAAATAGATGCTACAGAAGAAAAAGCAATTGCAAAACATAGGCTAATAATCAGTGAAATCTCAGGTGAAGTGTCACCCACACCAAGGGTTGAATATCTAAGCCCGTTAATCATCCAATAGAGGGGGTTAATTAGGGAAACATTCCTCCAGAATTCGGGTAGCATATCAATAGACCAAAATACACCTCCCAACATAGACAAAGGCATAAATACAAAGGTGGTAAACATTCCAATATGATCCCAAGTTTTAGCAAAAATTCCTACAATCACTCCCATTGCACCAAACGCCCACGACACAGTAAAGAGATACACTATGGTAAGAAATAGATTATCAATTTGGAAGTTGGTTAGAAACATACTCATGATAATTACCATAATTCCATTTATTATCCCTCTGCATGTTGCACCAATAATGTATGCTACACTTATTTCTAATCCACTGAGAGGAGTAATAAGCAAGTCATCTAAAAATTTTAAAAATTTAGCCTGCATTAAACTAGAAGATGAATTTTGATAGGCATGATTAATTACCGACATCATTACTAGTCCTGGGATGATGTAGTTCATATAGGATATATCTTTAATTTCACCAATACGGCTACCTAACGCATGGCCAAATACTAAAATATATAATGCTGAGGAAATAAGGCCAGGCATTATAGTTTGCTTCCATAATTTTAAAAACCTGAAAGTTTCCCGTTGAATCAGCACATAAAAACCGTGATTAAACATGTACATCCTCAGTAGTTTCATCATGAATTGAATGACCTGTAAGTTTTAAAAATACATCTTCTAAACTACTTTTACATGTTTTAATCTCTTCTATTGCCAAACCCATCTTTATGAGTTTATCCATAATTTTAGGCATATCTGATTCTGGAGTTGGGGTATGGATATTCACACTATTTTCTGAGATTGATGATGTCCATCCATTTAATTCAAAATTGGTAGGTATCTGTTGAAGTTTAATTTCTATATGTCCGGTTCCAATAGTATTGATAAGTGATAGTGGAGAATTTTGAGTAATTATTTCACCTCCATCAATTATTGCAACTTCATCACAAAGGGCTTCTGCTTCTTCAATATAATGGGTGGTTAATAGTATGGTTTTACCTTGAGAATTTAGCTTTTTAAGATATTCCCACAACATATGTCGTAATTCAATATCTACCCCAGCAGTAGGTTCATCAAGAATAACGATGGGAGGATTGTGGACTAAAGCCTTTGCAATTTGCACTCTTCTTTTCATCCCTCCTGAGAGTTCTCTTGCAGTATTATTAGCTTTATTTTCAAGGCCAAATTGTGAGAGCATTAAATCTGCACGGTGCGTCGCCTCTGCTTTTGGGATGCCATAATAGCCTGCTTGTAAAATTAGTAATTGACGGATGGAGAAGAATACATCAAAGTTTAACTCTTGAGGAGAAAGCCCCATTAAGAGTCGTGCATTCTTAAAATCAGAAACTACATTTTTGCCCATAACTTGTGCAGATCCTGATGTTAAATTTATGAGTCCTGTTAATATACCGATGGTGGTGGTTTTACCTGCACCATTGGGACCAAGTAAGCCAAAAAATGAACCATTAGGTATGGTAAGATTTATTTCATTTAATGCTTTAAACCCACCCTCGTAAATTTTGCTCAGATTTTCAATTTCTATGGCAAACTTATTCATTAACTCCTCACTAATGTTGCAATATTTTCAATATGTGGAGTATGGGGAAACATATCAACAGGGCGTATTTTTTTTAGCTCAAATCCATTTTCACAAAGAATTTTTACATCGCGTGCCTGTGTTGATGGATTACATGAAACATAGACGATTTTTTCAGGATTTTTATCTAGTAAATCTTCAACAGTTTTGGGATGTAACCCTGCACGTGGTGGGTCAACAATCATCACATGAGGGGGTTCTAATTGCTGTGCTTCAATATTAGTTCTAAATAAATTCATTAAATCACCGGCAAAAAACATAGCATTTTTAATATTATTGGTCTGTGCGTTTTGCATAGCATCTTGTACAGCAGACATAACCAATTCAAATCCATAAACTTGCTTAGCATACTGTGCCAGATATAGTGAAATTGACCCTGTTCCACAAAATAAATCATAGACAACTTCATTGCCGGTGAGGGAAGCTTCTTCAACAATTACATCATACAATCGTTTTGCTTGATGCGTATTGGTTTGGAAAAATGAATCAGCAGAAATCATATATTCATATGATCCTAATTTTTCATTAATTGTATCTTTACCAAAAAGTACATGTTGATGTTCGCCACTTGAAACTCCAGCCCTTCTTGTGGTTACATTATTTACAATACATACAATATTGGGAAATTTTTCAACCAATTGGTTTACTATTGGAGCTAATATTTCACGACCATCTTTTGATGTAACCAAGTTAACCATAATTTCGTCTGTGGCACTACCATGGCGAATCATCAAATGGCGCATAAATCCTTCATGCTCTTTGATATCGTACGGAGGAATTTCTAAATCCACACACATTTTTTTCACTAAATTCAAAATTCTATTGGCATCTTCACTTTGTAAATGACAATAGTTTATATCTAAAATTTTATTATATCTACCTGAAATATGGAGCCCCAATGCAAAGCTAGCATCAACATTTTCAGGCTCATCATCAGTTGTCCATCGTCGATTGGAAAAAGTGAACTCCATCTTGTTTCGATAATGAAATATATCATCACAAACAAGGATTGGTTCAGCATCAAATTCAGTAAACCCACCTATACGTTTAAAATTATCATGTACATGCTGCTCTTTGTATTGGGTTTGGATTTTGTAATCAAGATTTTGGAAAGTGCATCCACCACAATCGTTAAAATGATCACATTTTACCGGTACAGATTGAGGTGACTCCTCAATTAAATTGAGTTTTCGAGCTTCAAGAAATGATGATCGTTTTTTTGTAATTCGTGCAAATACAGTTTGACCCGGAATGGCATTTTTCACAAATACAATCATATCACCGATTCGTGATACTCCCATTCCACCAAATGCAAGGGAATCAATTTTAAGTTCTACATCCGTTCCCTTTTTAGGGATTTTAACTTGAGTGGTAGTCAAGATGTTGCCTCCATAATTTGTACACCAGAGCTAGTTCCAATTCGAGTTGCACCGGCATTAATCATATTAGTACAATCTTCGTAGGTTTTAATTCCACCAGAAGCTTTCACACCCATTGATTCTGAAACAGATTTTCTCATTAATTCTATATGTTCAACCGTGGCACCATGGGTAGAAAATCCTGTTGAAGTTTTAACAAACTGTGCACCTGTACTTTCTGAAACTTCACATGCCAATTTAATTTCATCTGGGGATAAGAGACATGTTTCAATAATCACTTTTACAACTTTTCCTGAAGAGGCATTTACCACTAATTGAATATCATTTTTTACCTTATCAATGTCCTCATTTTTTAAGGCTGATAGATTTATAACCATATCGATTTCATCAGCCCCATTTAATATGGCATCTTCAGTTTCAAACACCTTTGAAGCAGTGGTATGGTTTCCATGGGGGAATCCCACAACTGTGCACACTAACACTGCTGAATCCTTCAATAATTCAGAGCATTTATTTACAAAATGGGGATACACACACACCGATTTAAATTGATATGTAATTGCATCTTTGCAAAGTGCGATAATGTCATCGTTTGATGCCGTAGAGGATAAATTTGTATGGTCTATATATTGTGAAATTTTCATTTGATGCAGTCTTTAACTTGGTGGACAAGATGGTTTGCTTGTTTTTGAGATGGTGCTTCCGAATAGATGCGAATGATAGGCTCAGTATTTGATTTTCTAATATGAAGCCATTGGTCATCCCATAAAATTTTCAGTCCATCTGTTTTATCTAATTGAGCATTAGAAAAACTTTTTTCGATTTTAGATAAGGCAATCTCTGCATTTATTTCACCTAAATGAATTTTATCTTTCACCATAAAAAATTGAGGCATTTGTTTAAAAATTTCGCTAACAGATTGTGCATCCATCGCCATGCGATTTAAGAAGAGAGCCACCCCAACTAAAGCATCACGACCGTAATGAGATTCAGGAAGAATTACGCCACCATTTCCTTCACCACCAATTACAGAATTAGTTTTTTTCATGAGATTAACTACATTGATTTCACCAACTGCAGAACGTTTTACATGGTTGCGATATTTTTTTGCAATCATATCTAAAGCCAATGTTGTTGATAAATTTGTAACCAACGGCGTAGCAATATCATGAGCCGATAAAATACCATCTGCACAGATGGTGAGAGTATATTCTTCTCCTAATGGTTGTCCTTTTTCATCTACTACTGCCAATCTGTCTCCATCAGGGTCTGTGGCAAAGCCAACATCTGCGTTGTGTTTTATAACTTCCTCGCCTAAAATTTTCAAATTATGAGGAAGGGGTTCTGCACCACGTGGGAATTTTCCATTGGGTGAACAATGGATAGAAACAACATCACAATTGAATGATTCTAAGAGCTTTGGAAGTGCATGAGAGGCAGCGCCATTTACAGCGTCCACTACTACTTTGAATTTACGAGATTTAATGCTTGCTGAATCAATAACAGACAAATTGGTGGTATGAGAAATATGGGTTTGCAATCCATGTTGATCTTCAGAAATAGTACCGAGAGCACCTTCTTCTAATGAATCAGATTCATCGGCAAGTCTAAATAATCGAGTATTTGATTCAGCGTCTAAAAAGCAACCATCATCATCAATAAATTTTATACCATTCCATTCTGTGGGATTATGGCTGGCGGTAATGACAATCCCTCCAGCATATTTATTTTTTTCCACAAGGAATTGTGCGGTAGGCGTGGGGATTATATCGCAATTTATTACTTCCCGTCCAGATGTAGCCAATGCAAAACACGCTGCGTCAATGAGATCCGCACCATGAGTACGGGAATCTCTAGCCACCAAAATAATACCCTGGGGCTGTAGCTGTGAAAATGCTTTCATGTGATCAGAAACCACGTGGGCATCTAAACCATCATCAACAATGCCACGGATTCCTGATATTCCACGGATTAAAGTCATTATTTTTCCTAAAGTGTAAAAGAAAATCCAGACAATGAAGTCTGGATTTTCAATATGAAATAAATGTTAAAACTCACTTCCCAGACGATTAATATCTGGAAGAAGGGCGAGTTCCACGTCTTTTTTTAGAGCGAGCAATTTTTCGTGCTTCACTTGGTTTTAGATAGTATGAACGACTTCTAACATCTCGTAAAATACCAGCTTTTTCCCATTTCTTTTTGAAACGTCGTAACGCTTTTTCAAAGGGTTCACCATTTTTAACTGTAACGCTTACCATATTCTTATTTACCCCCTCTCATTATCCTAAATATTGTCTTAATTTTCTACTTCTTGAGCGGTGTCGTAGGCGACGAATTGCCTTTTCTTTAATTTGACGAACACGTTCACGTGTTAATCCAAATTCTTCACCAATCTCATTTAATGTGAGTGCATATTCTCTATCGATGCCAAAGTACATTCTTATTACATCACGCTCACGTTCTTTTAATGTATCTAATGCTGCAGCCACTTCTTCTTGAAGTGAATCCATTAGCAATTCTTTATCTGGAGCCTCAGTTTTATTATCTTCAATAACATCCATGAGGCAGTTTTTATCATCATCAGAAAATGGGGTATCAAGTGAGTGATGCCGACGAGAAATACGTTGTGCATCATTTACTTCACGAGGTTTCATTTCTAACTGACGAGCCAACTCATCTGCACGAGGTGATCGCTCAAACTCTTGCTCCAAACGCTCTGCAGCTTTATTAATTTTACTGATAGTCCCTACACGATTAAGCGGAAGTCTAACAATTCTTGAATGTTCAGCTAATGCCTGAAGAATAGATTGACGAATCCACCATACAGCATAGGAAATAAACTTAAATCCACGGGTTTCATCAAAACGTTCGGAGGCCTTAATGAGGCCTAAATTACCTTCATTTATTAAATCAGTTAGGGGAAGACCTTGCCCTTGATAGTCTTTTGCAACAGAAACTACAAATCGAAGATTTGCTTCAACTAATTCTTTTAATGCACGTCGCTTACCTTGTTTTACCGCAATAGCCAATTCTACTTCACGTTCTGGAAGTAAGGGGTCATATTTACTAATTTCTTGTAAATATTTACTGAGAGAGCGATTGGCATCACTTCCCAGTTTTTGAATTTTCTTTTCTAGCTTAGCTTTACGCTTTTTCTTACGACGCTCTTCAGCAGAAAGCTTTTCAGCAGCCATAGTTTCAGACTCTGTGAGTTGATCCTTAGAATCTTCAGATTCTAATTTCTTATCCAAAGAACCTTTAACAGACTTACCTTTTGCTTTTACCTTTTTGCTCTTTTTAGTCGTTTTTTTGGACGTGGTTTTTTTAGCAACTGCTTTTTTAGGCTCTGCTTTTGTGGCAGCCTTTTTTGTCGTTGCCTTCTTTTTTGTTTTCACTTCATCTTTTTTGGCCATAATACCCCTGTTATTTGTTGAAGAAAAGAGCCCAGAAATTTACAGCTATTTATTAAGCTTAACCAATAGCTATTTCAGAGTATATAAATGTATAAAATCTTCTATGGAAAGTTCTTCGGCGCGTTTTGTTGCAAATTCTCCCATTTTATCAGGAGAGATTACCCCTTTTAACGTATTACGTAATGTTTTTCTACGTTGGCTGAAAGCTGATTTTACTAAATTTCCAAAGGAATCTATATTTTCAATGGTTGAATGTTGGGGCAAAAATGATATAATTGCAGAATCCACATTGGGCTGTGGATAGAAAACTGTACGTGGGACAGTGAAAGATAAATCTATTTTTGCACATACTTGTGCCATGACTGATAGTCGTCCATACACTTTATTTCCATGAGAAGCGGTAATCCGTTGGGCAACTTCTTTTTGTGTCATGAATACCATGCATTGCCACTGTTTCCATGCTAAACATTTAAAAATAATGGGTGATGTAATATTATAGGGTAAATTTCCAATAATTTTAGTGCAATGGGGAAGAGAGCTTAAATCGAAATCTAATATATCTGCATGAATGATTTGCACATTATCTGGAACATTATTCTTGAGTTTTTCCACTAATAAGGGATCAATTTCAATGGCATAAACTTGTTTAACCGTTTTCGCTAATTCAAAAGTGAGCGCACCTTCACCCGGGCCGATTTCAATTACAACATCATCTGTAGTGGGCGATAATTCTGCTACAATTTTTTTTATTATATTGGGATCTTGAAGAAAGTTTTGACCCCATTTTTTCCTAAATGTATGTGATGTCTTCATGTAAAGGTTGATAATTTATTGCAATGTGGATATGAATCCATAAATTTATACTGTTACAACATTCAAGAGCCCTCCATGCACGGGACGTTGCACAGAGGGCTCAGGGTTTCTTCATGGGACGAAAAAGAAATCTCTCTTATTCTTATATATGCGAAAAGGCGCTGAAATATGACAAACTTTTTTCACTTTTTTACATTTGTCGAGGAGAAATAATTTTATTTTTTATTTATTTTTTTTGGAAAATGAGCATTTTCTAATGAAAAAGGGGCGTAAAATTTTATAAATAATTTGGGAAACATTCTGGGATTCAATATAAAATTACGTTTAAATTTTCCTCCCTGCAAAGGGCCCTTAGCTCAGTTGGTTAGAGCAGTGGACTCATAATCCATTGGTCCGGGGTTCAAGTCCCTGAGGGCCCACAACGAAAACCCTTCTTAATTGAGGGGTTTTTTATTGCTCAAATAAAATCAAATAAATACTAATAACATCAGATTAGTAGTAAATGGAATCTATGATTAAGGACACAATAACATCTGTGGAGATGCTATAATTTTATACTGTTGTTAATCCTTGTTTGTTTTGAAAGAGCCACATTTTATGAGAGTGTGGCTTTTTTACGGCAATATATAATTAACTATCTGAACAATATCTAATATATCTACAATACCATCAGCAT
>CAYQPE010000017.1:2960-24798 GCA_964419445.1 uncultured bacterium | reverse complement strand
TCTTGATTTACCGCCAAATATATCATTGCTTGGATGGCGTGTTTTACTGATTCTGTAAACATATTATTCATGAAATTTATAACACTTATATGGTTTTGGAGTAGAATGAATTATCTTTTTTTAGGTAACGGTCAAATACCATGGCAATATTTCTAATAAATAACCGACCTAACTCTGTAATACTAATAGAACTTTCAGAAATTAAAACAAATTTATCATCACTAAATAATTCATCAAGTTGTATCAATTCTGTACTGAAAAATTGCTTGAAGTCAAGATTATATTTTTCATTAAAATGCTTGAACTCTAATTTCAAATTACACATTAGTGTAGTTATCACATCATGAATTAATAAATCTTCTTCCGATAACATAATTCCTTTATCTATAGGAGTTTTATTCTCATCTAAAAGTGAATTATAGATTGATAGATTTTTGTGGTTTTGAAAAAATGCATTCCCAAAATTACTTATAGAAGATGGTCCAAATGCAAATAAATCTGTGTTTCTATGTGTGCTATAACCTTGAAAATTTCGTTGCAATGTACCATTTTTTTGAGCCAAAACTAATTCATCATTATTTTTTGCAAAATGATCCATTCCAATATAGGTGTATCCATTTTGTTGCAAGCTGTCTATAGTCATACTGAACAGTTTAATCTTGGTAGAGGCACAGGGGAGTTCATTTTCCTGTATAAGTTTATGGTGAGGCTTTAACCATGGTAAATAGGCAAAATTATAGCATGCAATTCGTGATGGGTTTAGTTCAATAATTTTTTCTAATGTAGCTTTGAATGATGACTCTGTTTGTCCTGGAAGCCCATAGATTAAGTCTATATTAAATGCATTAATTTTTTCTAATTTCAAGAGATTTATTAATGCTGTAATATCTTTTAATGTATGTTTACGGTTTATTTTTTCTTGCACTTTTTTATCAAAGTCCTGAATCCCCATTGAAATTCGATTTACGCCCATATTTTTTAAAGATTTTATATGGGCTTGAGAAGTGCTTCTAGGGTCAATTTCACAGCTAAACTCTACATCAGATGATATCGAGAAAGATGTATTGATTTTTTCACCTAATGTATCCAATTGTCTTGAGGTGAGAAAATTTGGCGTACCACCACCAAAATGAATTTGACTTATTTTGCGATCATTAGGTAGTTTAGATGATATCAGTGTAATTTCATCAAATAGATGAGATAAATAGTTTTTTACTTTTTCTTTATTTCGAGTAACTTGCATATTGCATCCACAAAAATAACAGAGCGAATGACAAAAAGGAATATGGAAATATAATGAAATTTCATTTTTTGATTCATTGCTTTGATTTAGCGCATTTATCCAGTCTAAATACGATATATTTGAGTGAAAGTGAGGTGCCGTGGGGTAACTGGTATATCGTGGCCCTGAAATATTATACTTTTCTAAGAATGAGCTGATTTGGTTTGTTGGAATCATTTTAATCCAATCTCTAATAATCGCTCATCGAGAAAACTTTTGGCAGTATGATTTTTAGAAAGGATTACTTCATCTCGTGGATGAATAAATAAAGGAATAGAAAATCTAGATTTTCCCATACCATCACCTTTAGGATTTACCACTCTATGAATCGTTGAAGGGAAGTAACCATTAGAACATTCTTTAAGCATATCACCTATATTTATCACTAACCAACCGGGGTTGCATTCAATATCAATCCATTCATTATCATTTAAAACTTGAAGTCCAGGCTCAGATCCTGATGCCAATACTGTAATTAAGTTTATGTCTGCATGTGCTTCTGCACGAATTGCAGTTCCAGGGTTGGAGTCTATAGGAGGATAGTGAATAACTCTTAATAAATTCATCGTGCTATCTTCAATCATTTTGTATAATGGAATCGAGAATTTAGATTTAACTTCTATCGGTGTATTCGCATCAATCCAAATAAGTAATTCACGGCCAATAGCCAAAAGTTGGTGAAACAACATTACTGTTCTTTTAGATATATTATCAGGGTACATACCCCATTCATAGTAATGGAAAAACTCTTTTAAATCTTTTTCATCATATCCTTTGGCATTTTCAGAGCGATAAGGAAAATAACCATCTTGTTTTTCTACATCAAATGTATAATTGAATTTATCATCAGAATTAAAAAATGATTTCCATTCATCATAGACTGATTCAATTAGTTTAAAATCCAAAGGATGATTACGAATAATGGCAAAACCTGAATCATGAAGAGATGATGTAAATTGATTGCCCGCATGAGGATCTTTATAGTTTATCGTTTTTATTTTATGTTTCATTTTAGATTCCTTTACAGTGTATTTAGAGCTCAATGAGTCTATTTAATACATTTTTAATTGCTTTAGATTGAGGTCGGTTTTTACGTGATATAATTCCAATGTTACGATAAAATGGTCCCTCAGTTAATTCAATGGAAACTAAATCATTATTTGCTATTTCTTGCTGGACTGTATTTTCGGGAAGAATTGCAATTCCATCGCCTAATTCTAACGACCGTTTGAGTGTTTCAACATTATCAAATTCATGGATATGATTTACTGAAACGTTGTGTTGAGATAATAAATTATCTACATAACTCCGCGTTGGAATTTCTTTAATAAAACTTATAAGGTTTTGTTTATTTAATTGCTTTATGCTAATCTCAAGATTTGTTGATAATTGAAATGATGGGGCACATACTGCAACCAACTTTTCTACAGGTATATATTCAATTTCAATAAGGGGATGATTCCAAGGATAGGCAATGATGCCAATGTCACAACCTCCCTGAATTACATTTTTATATATACGATCAGATTTGTTATACTCCACATGAAGGTTAATATTTTTATTGTCAACCATAAAATTTTTCATCCAAGATGGTAGTCGATAAAAACCAATTGAATAAATCGTTTCAATATTTACTGTTTGAACCGTAGAGCCTAATTTAGCATCCATTAAATCTACGGTATCTTGAAATAAGTTTAAAATAGAGCTACAACCATTTAAAAAAATTCTACCTTCAGAGGTTAATGAAAATTTACCTTTACCACGAATGATAAGTTTTTTATCAAAATGCCCCTCTAAATAGGAGATTTGCTGACTTACTGCCGATTGTGAAATAAAGTTACGTTCTGCAGCTTTTGAAAAACTTTTTGTTTCTGCTACATCACAAAAAACCTTAAAAATATCGATGTATATGCGTGAACCCTTCATGTATAAGTATTACTTATTTAAAAAATTAATATTTGTTATTTGTACCTAATACAAAATTAGCAATAAGTTGACCAAAGATAAAAGGATATAAATATCTAAATAAAATAATAAAGTGGGATGCAGTTGCAGGGAAAATATAAAAAAAGAAGGGGATATACATCCATTAAAAGAAATTAATGGATTAAAACTTCAATAACATGGATATAAAAAAAATCTACATCATTTTATTTGTTTTAGCTTCAATTCTTGTTGGTCAAGATGAGCCCGAAGCGTTTTTTAAGAAAAATTGTGCAAGTTGCCATACCATTGGTGGTGGAAAATTAACTGGACCAGATTTAAAAGATATGCATCTGAGAAAAGATGATCAATGGATTAAAGATTTTATTAATGACCCCATGGCAGTTATTAATAGTGGTGATTCCTATGCACTTAAAATTTTAGAAGAATCACGAGGAGTGGTAATGCCTAAAGTTGGTGGACTAACTCCATTTATTACACAATCACTACTAGACCTTATAAAGAAAGAATCTCAAAAAGAGAAATCCATTTTTGGAGGTGCAGGCGTTGAAGATCGTCCTTTAACAAAAAAAGATATTGAAATTGGTAAACAATTATTTATGGGTGAAAAATCCTTTAAAAATAATGGTGTAGCTTGTATTGCTTGCCATCAAGTAAATGGAATAGGGAGTTTAGGTGGCGGTCGTTTAGGTCCAGATTTAACCAAAGTATATAGCAGATTAGGCGGAAAAAAAGCTTTATCTGCATGGTTAGGAAGTCCCTCAAGTGAAACTATGGCTCCTATATATAATAACTACCCAATTGATGAGTCAGAAGTATTGCCATTAGTTGCATTCTTTAAAGACTCAAACAAAAGTGATGTATCTAGAGAATCTGGAAAGCAAGATTTTATATTCATGCTTATCGGTATCATGGGATTGATTTTTACATTAATTATATTTGATCTGATTTGGGGTAATCGGCTCCAATCTATAAGAAGACGATTTGTAAAAGGGGCAATGTAATGACAGAGAATGGATCAAAATTAAGTTGGATTAGAGATGAGGTTGACCCTCAAAGTCGAAAATGGGAAGAATTTTATCGTAACCGATGGCAGTATGATAAAATTGTAAGAAGTACTCACGGTGTAAACTGTACCGGAAGTTGTACTTGGCAAATACACGTAAAGGATGGAATTGTTACCTGGGAAATGCAAGGATTAGATTATCCAAAGCTTGAAAATGGTATTCCGCCGTACGAACCGAGAGGTTGCCAACGGGGTATTTCATTTTCATGGTATTTATACAGTCCATTAAGAGTTAAGTATCCATATATCAGAGGAGCACTCCTTGATTTATGGTTAGATGCACGAAAAGAATATTCTGACCCTTCAGAAGCATGGCAATCTTTAACGACAAACCCTCAAAAGCGGAAGGTTTGGCAACAAGCTCGGGGTAAAGGTGGGTTCCGCCGCACAGATTGGAATACAGTAAAAGAATTAATTGCTGCTTCCATGGTTCACACCATTAAACAACATGGACCCGATAGGATTGCCGGATTCTCTCCCATCCCTGCCATGTCTATGGTTAGCTATGCTTCTGGGGCCAGATTTATGCAACTTATAGGAGGTGTTTCATTATCGTTCTATGATTGGTATTGTGATTTACCAAATGCTTCTCCTGAAACATGGGGAGAGCAGACCGATGTACAGGAATCTGCTGATTGGTATAATGCAAAAATGATTGCTGTTATGGGCGCTAATCTCAATATGACTCGTACTCCAGATGTCCATTTTGCTGCAGAGGCACGTCATAACGGTACAAAAATGGTTGTATTCTCTCCTGACTTTTCACAAGTATCAAAATTTGGTGATGAATGGATTCCAGTAAATGCTGGTCAAGATGGTGCATTTTGGATGGCAGTAAATCATGTAATTCTAAAAGAGTTTCATCATAAAAATAAAACTCAAGATTTCTTAGACTATACGAAACAATATACTGACTCTCCATTTTTAGTTGAGTTAAATGTTACTGATGGTGTAACACGTCCGGGTAGATTGCTAAGAGCAAATCGATTAAATCAGTATAAAGATGTCGAAAATGGCGATTGGCAGTTTTTAATGTGGGATGAAGAAGAAAATCGTGTCAAAGTGCCAATGGGATCTGTTGGAAATAGATGGGCAACTGAGAATAAAGGAAAGTGGAATCTTAAATTAGAAGATAATGTTGACGGATCAAAAATCAATCCTCAATTGTCGTTCCTCGAAAATTCAGATGAAGTTATTGATGTTGAAATTGACAACTTCCCTGAAGGTTCTACTATTTCTCGGAAAGTTCCAATTAAGCAGATTGAAACTGAAGACGGTAAGGTGATGGTGGCTACCGTTTATGATTTAATGATGACCCAATATGGTGTGGGTAGAGGATTAGAGGGATATCCTGAACGGTATGATGATGATGATATCTTTACACCTAAATGGGCTGAAAAATATACTGCAATATCATCAGATAACATTATAAAGTTTGCAAGAGAGTGGGCAGGCACTGCCGAAAAAACAGGTGGAAAATGTACTGTAATTATTGGTGCAGGCATTAATCACTGGTATCATGCAAACTTGATATATCGTGCAGCAATTCATGCACTTATGTTTACGGGCTGTATAGGTAAAAATGGTGGGGGACTTGCTCACTATGTAGGACAAGAAAAATTAGCTCCCGGTGAATCTTGGGGTTCAATTGCCCTTGCTAAAGATTGGTATGCACCATCACGAGTACAAAATACACCTAGCTGGCATTATGTACATTCGGATCAATGGCGTTATGAAAAAAGTTTTACTGATTACCACACTGTACCTAAACATCAACCTGAAAATAGTTTAGCTAATGGACATACAATTGATGTAAATGTAAATGCTGTCCGAAATGGTTGGCTACCATTTTATCCTCAATATGAAACAAATCCATTGGATCTTGTTCAGCAAGCTAGAGCAAATGGTGCAGAGGATGAAGAGGGAATTAAAAAATATATTGTTGAAAAGTTGAAAAATAGGGAATTGAAGTTCTCTATTGAAGATCCAGATAATGATGCAAATTGGCCGCGTGTATGGTTTGTTTGGAGAGGAAATGCAATCGGTGGAAGCGCTAAAGGACATGAGTTCTTTTTAGACCACTATTTAGGTACTCATACAAATCAAGTTTCAGACAGCAATTTTGCTGAAGGGTCAACTAAAGAAGTGGTGTGGCATGATAAAGTTCCACAAGGTAAAATGGATTTGGTAGTAGATCTTAACTTTAGAATGGATACGTCTGCACTATATTCAGATATTGTACTTCCTGCTGCAACTTGGTATGAAAAAGATGATTTGAACTCAACAGATATGCATAGCTTTATTCATCCATTGCAAGAAGCAGTACCACCAGCTTGGGAGTCAAAAAGCGATTGGGATATATTTAAAAATATATGTGAAGAATTTTCACATCAAGCAAAAAATCATTTTCCTGATCCCGTTGAGGATATAATTTCTGCACCTCTTACACATGACTCACCTGCTGAGATTGCTCAACCAACTATTAAAAATTGGATGGATGATGAAGTTGAGGCAATTCCAGGCAAAACTATGCCGGGATTGATATTAGTAAAAAGAGATTATAAAAATACATTCAATCAATTTATTTCTTATGGACCTAATATTCCTAATAATGGAATTGGAGCACATGGTACAGGGTATTCTGTTGCTGATGAATATGAGTGCTTGAAAGATGAAGGTCCAACTGAATTATGGGATGGGAATACATATCCATCTTTGAAAAATGCAAAGAGTGTAGCAAATATAATTTTAAAATTGGCTACGGTAACGAATGGGGAATTGGCCTACCGTTCATATAAGAATATGGAAGAAAAAACAGGTCTTGTTCTTGCTGATTTGGCGGAGAAGAATCGTGGTTCTCGTGTTTCCTTTGACGATCTCTGCTCACAGCCCAAGCGATTGTTGAACAGCCCTATGTGGTCTGGATTGACTGAAAATGGTAGAGCTTATTCCCCGTTCACCTATAATGTTGAACGACTGGTTCCTTGGCGTACATTGACTGGTCGTCAGCATTTATATTTGGATCATGAAGGGTATATCCAATTTGGTGAACATTTGCCCACTTATAAACCAAAACCTACAGCCACTCAATACGCAGAACTCACTGTAAGTGAGAGTGAATATCCTACCCGAGTATTCAACTATCTTACACCTCATGGTAAATGGCATATTCACTCTACTTATGGTGATAATCATCGAATGTCCACATTGAGCCGAGGAGTAGAACCTTTTTGGATAAATGATGAAGATGCAAAAGAGTTGGGTATCATTGATAACGATTGGGTGGAAGTATTTAATGATAATGGTGTGGTTGTTACACGGGCAAATGTTAGTGTAAGAATTCCAAAAGGTATAGTGATTATTTACCATGCTACTGAAAGAACATTGTCAGTTCCAAAATCTCCATTGAGGGGAAATAAGCGTGCAGGAATGAACAACAGTTTAACGCGGGCAAGGCTAAAGCCTAATCTAATGGTGGGAGGTTATGGTCAATTTACCTATCACTTCAATTATTGGGGACCAACGGGATCCAACAGGGATACCTTTATCATGGTTCGTAAACTTCCACAATTAAATTGGTAATGAGGGTTAATAAATGGATGTAAGAAGTCAGATTTCAATGGTATTTCATCTCGATAAATGTATTGGATGTCATACATGTAGTATTGCATGCAAAAATATATGGACTGACCGAAAAGGTACAGAATATATGTGGTGGAATAATGTTGAAACAAAACCTGGAACGGGATTTCCAACACGATGGGAAGATCAAGATAAATTTAAGGGTGGTTGGGAATTGGTTAATGGAGAATTGAAACTTCGTTCAACATCAAAATCACAAACCATCACAAACATTTTTCATAACCCTAACATGCCAACTATGGATGATTATTATGAACCGTGGACATATAATTATAAAAATTTGTTTGATGCTCCGGAGTCTGATGACCAACCTACCGCAAAACCTGTCTCAATGGTTACAGGTGAATATGTAGATATTGAGTCTGGCCCAAATTGGGATGACGATTTATCTGGTTCACCTATATATGCAGAAAATGATATAAACCTTGATGTTTTATCAGATGAACAACGTGATCAATTGTTTGCAATTGAACGACTTATGATGTTCTATTTCCCGCGTATTTGTAATCATTGCATTAACCCTTCTTGCGTGGCATCATGTCCTTCCGGGGCATTATACAAACGAGGGGAAGATGGTATTGTCCTTCTCGATCAAAAACGATGTAGAGCATGGCGATCTTGTATTTCTGCATGTCCATACAAAAAGACATATTACAACTGGAATACAGGAAAATCTGAAAAATGTATTCTTTGTTTTCCTCGGGTTGAAACTGGACAAGCTCCTGCATGTTTTCATTCCTGTGTTGGTAGAATTCGATATTTGGGGGTATTGCTATATGATGCATCTAAAATTGAAGATACTGCAAAGCATAGTGATTTAGAATTAGTTGATGCACAGCGTGATATTATTTTAGATCCATTTGATGAAAATGTGATTCGTGAAGCAAAAAAGAATGGTATTGCAGACTCAACCATTGAAGCAGCACAGAATTCTCCCGTGTATAAATTTGTAAAAAAATGGAAAATTGCATTGCCTCCGCACATAGAATACAGAACACTTCCAATGCTATTTTATGTACCGCCAATGTTACCCGTTATGTCTGCACAAGAGGGCGATTCAGTACGAAGTTTAAATGATGAATATTTCCCTGATTTTGATAAAGCAAGGGCGCCTATAAAGTATTTGGCATCTATGTTTGGTGCGGGGAATGAAAGCCATTTGCGATATGTGTTAAAAAAGCAATCTGCAATTCGTGCATATAGGCGTGCAATAACTGTAGGGGATATAGATTTACTTCAAGCTGAAAAATCCTTATTAGAGGCAGATTGCAATCCTTCAGAAGCAGATGAGATGTATAAGCTCACATCATTATGCACTTTTGATGAACGATTTGTAATTCCAGCTGCCCATCGAGAAGAAGCAATTGAAATGCTGAAAGATCCACTTGAGCATAAACAGGAAATGGGTTTTGGATTTAGAGAAGCACCCGAAAGAGGAATGTAGAATGAATTTTTCTCAATTTCAGTACTTGTTAAAATACCCATCTAAAACTTCAATTTCTGCGATAATTGAAATGAACCATAAAGATAAATCATTTCAAAAATTCAAGAATTACATTACAAGTACAAGCAAGGAGAAATTGCAAGAAAAGTACACACAAACCTTTGATATGAATCCGTCAACATGCTTAGATATTGGTTGGCATTTGTATGGTGAGGCATACGAACGCGGTTCTTTTTTAGTAAAATTACGGAGTTCACTTCGAGATAATAATATTAATGAATCCACAGAATTACCTGATCATCTTACCCATATTTTCATGCTAATGGAATGTTTAGATGAAGAGGAGCAGCAGGAGTTTTCGAGAGAATATACTATTCCTGCATTGAAGAAAATTTTAGATGGATTTGATGATGAATCTGAAAATCCTTTTGAAAACGCTATAAAATATATTTTTAACAAAATTAATTCATTTGTGGGAGAAAGTGAGATTATAAATGGAGTCGTATAAAACTATATTAGATACATTTTTCTTTGCCATGTTTCCGTATGTTACCATTTTTACATTTTTCTTGGTAACCATTCAACGCTATCGATCACAGGCATTTACATATTCAAGTTTGTCATCACAGTTTTTAGAAAATCGTCAGCATTTTTGGGCATTGGTTCCCTTCCACTATGGCATTATATCTGTACTTGCAGCCCATTTGATTTGGTTTTTATTACCTGAAACCGTGTTGTGGTGGAATAGCGTACCTCTTCGTCTTTATATCATGGAAGGTGCAATGTTTGTATTTGGATTATTGACCTTAGTTGGATTGGTTAATATTTTTCTTAGAAGAAAGCAAAGCAAGAAAGTAAGAATTGTTACTTCAAAAGCTGATAAATTGGTGCTTACACTATTATTGATTCAGGTAGTTTCAGGCATTTATACAGCATATTTCTACAGATGGGGATCAAGTTGGTTTGCATCTTCATTAGCCCCTTATTTAAAATCAGTGATGCTTTTAAATCCTGATATTCTTTATGTAGCTTCATTACCCTTTATGGTGAAGTTACACATTATTAGTGCATATTCAATTATTTTATTATTTCCGTTTACACGACTTGTCCATGTTCTTGTTGTGCCAAACCCATACCTCTGGCGAAAAAGCCAAGTGGTAAGATGGAATTGGAATAGAAAAAGATCAACTTAATACATCATAAAAAACAGGAATAAATCATGGAAAATAAAAAGCGTGAATTACCGGAGTTATTAGACTTTTCTAGGGAGCGAATACGCGTTCTCCACTACACATGGATTGCCTTCTTCATTACATTTTATGTGTGGTTTAATATGGCTCCCATGGCAACTACAATGTTAAAAAATGTTTCGTGGCTAACAAAAGAACATTTGAAAGTGCTTGCAATTTCTAATGTAGCGCTCACTATTCCTGCACGTATTATCATTGGTGCATTAATTGATAGATTCGGCCCCAGAATAGTTTTTTCTGGTTTAATGGTTGTAATGTCAATTCCTGCACTTGCATTTGCATTTGGTAACACTTTTATTCAACTTTTAATTTCTAGATTAGTACTTGGCTCCATTGGTGCTGGATTTGTGGTTGGTATTAAAATGGTTGCAAACTGGTTTCCACCAAAAATGATTGGTCGGGCTGAAGGTTTTTATGCGGGATGGGGGAATTTTGGTTCTGCATGGGCTGCAATGACTTTACCATGGGTTGCAATACATTTCTTTAAAGATTATATGGGTATGGATGGTGATGCATGGCGTTATGCATTGGCAGTAAATGCTATAGTTTCATTAGTTTATGGTATAATTTACTTTTTCTTAGTTAAAGATCATCCAGATGATAAACCTGTTTTGAAAACGAAAAAAACGGGTCCCATGATTGTTTCTTCCTGGAAAGATCTAGTTCAATATTTAGTATGGTCCTTTCCTCTTGTTGGAGCTATGGGTATATTGGCTTGGAGAATAGGGAACGTGAGAATCAATGGAATCCCCCTTATATCCTCTCAGGTTCTTGCCATGGTATATGGTGTTTTAGCCATTGTATTTATTGGTCATGTTGTAAAAACACTTCAAGTCAATATACCTTATTTAAAATCAGGTGTTCCAGAAAGTGAAAAATACAATTGGTCTAGCGTCGCAGCATTAAATAGTACATATTTTGCAAATTTTGGCGCAGAGCTTGCTGTTGTGTCCATGCTTCCCATGTTCTTTGAAACTACCTTTTCAAATTTAATGGATGCGGATGGCAATTTTTTAATGACAGCAACACTTGCTGGTTTAATAGCTGCATCGTTTGCATTTGTAAATTTATTTGCTCGTCCATTAGGTGGGTTGATTTCTGACACCATGAAAAATAGAAAGAAGACCATGTTAATCTATATGATTGGTATCACATTGGGATTTTTAGGCATGGCTCATATTGGTAGCTGGGGTCCCATAGTAAACGGAGTTCAAACTATAGTTCCTACCTTTGATGGAATTTCATGGTTAATTATCTCCATAGGGATTACGGTTGTTGCTTCAATTTTTGTGCAAGGTGCAGAAGGAGCCACATTTGCGGTTATCCCCATGATAAATAGAAAAATGACAGGTCAAATTGCAGGTATGGCTGGTGCTTATGGTAATGTAGGTGCAGTAGTTTATTTAGTTTTGTATTCATTGGTTGATGCAAAAACTTTTTTCTATCTAATTGCCATGGGAGCATTTATTAGCTTCTTGTTTTGTTTGTTTAATTTAGAAGAACCTCATGGTTCGTTCGCTGAAGAATAAATTTTTTTAAGGAATAAAAATGTCAAACACTAATTTATCAAAATGGAATGTTGAAAACGAAGCGTTTTGGAATAACTCTGGCAAGCAAATTGCTAAACGGAATTTATGGATTTCTATTCCAAGTTTACTTGTAGGATTTTCAGTGTGGTTAATGTGGGGAATCATTACTGTACAGATGAAAAACCTTGGTTTCCCTTTTTCTCAAAGTGAGCTCTTTACATTAACTGCAATTGCAGGATTAACAGGTGCAACTTTACGGATTCCGAGTTCATTTTTTATCAGGTTAGCTGGTGGTAGAAATACCATCTTTTTTACCACTGCACTACTTATGATTCCATCTTTTGGTGCTGGTGTATTCTTGCAAGATGAATCTACTCCTTTATGGGTATTTCAATTATTAGCATTTTTATCTGGATTTGGAGGAGGAAATTTTGCTTCTTCCATGAGTAATATAAGCTTCTTCTATCCTAAGAAAATGCAAGGTTATGCTCTTGGAATGAATGCTGGGTTAGGGAATTTTGGTGTTACTACTATGCAAATTCTCATCCCATTAGTAATGACGTTTCCAATGTTAGGTGCATTTAGTGGTGGATCTATGATTCTTAAAAGTAATAGTGGAACGATTTTTAAACGAATCATGGCTGGGTCTGAAACATGGTTGGCAAATGCAGGTTGGGTGTGGATGCTATGGCTCATACCTTTAGCATATTTCAGTTGGCGTCGTATGAATAACATTACTACTGATTCAGTAACGCCTGATTTAAAAAGTCCATTAGTTTCATTTGGTCGAATATCATGGTTGCTATTTATCGGATTATGTGCTGCGGCAATAGGCTTGTATTTCATTCTAACATTTAAGGCTTATACTTGGGTAAAATGGATTGTGCTGCCTGGTGTAATTGCAACCACCGTATTTAGTATGAAAGCATTTTCACCTGTTGCAATTAAAAAGAATTTAGAACGACAATTCAAGATTTTTGATAATAAGCATACATGGATTATGACAATCATCTATACCATGACATTTGGATCTTTTATTGGATTTTCAGCAGCAGTGGGACTTTCAATAAAGTTTATTTTTGGTGTAAAACATATCCTTTTAGAAGATGGTACATGGCAACATATAGCAAACCCTGATGGACCAGCCACGTTTATGTATGCTTGGGTAGGGGCGTTTATTGGCGCGCTAATTAGACCTATCGGTGGAAAAATTTCTGACAAAATGGGTGGCGCAATTGTTACGCAATTTGTGTCCATAGTGATGATACTTTCTGCAATTGGTGTAGGATATTATTCAAAACTTGCATATCAATCTGCTACCCCACAGGATTTCTTTATGCCATTTTTTATTCTCCTTGTAATTCTATTTACAGCTACGGGGATTGGAAATGGATCCACTTTTAGAACAATCTCAATAGTATTTAATAAAGAACAAGCAGGGCCAGTATTAGGGTGGACTTCTGCAGTTGCTGCCTATGGTGCATTTCTAATCCCTAAAGTTATTGGTGAAAATATGAGTTCGGGTACACCAGAAGTTGCCATGTATGCATTTGCCGTATTCTACGGAGTTTGTGCTGTTCTTAATTGGTGGTATTACTTAGGACCAAAAGCTGAATTTAAAAATCCTTAATGGAGTAATTGTGAATATAAAAGACACAACCACAATTGGTGAAATAGTAGCGGATGATATCCGAACTGCAAATATCTTTCAAAAATATGGATTGGATTTTTGTTGTGGTGGAAAACAAAGACTAAAATCTGCATGCGATGAAAATGAAATTAATTATCCAACAATTTTGGATGAATTAGATAAATCTACATTTGAAAAAGCTGATGTAATTGACTATCAATCAATGGCAATTGATTCATTGGTAACTCACATCATTGATAAGCATCATAAGTATATTTATGAAACGGGCCCCATTACATTACAATTTATAAAACGTGTGGCTAAAGTTCATGGAGAACGATATCCATATACCATTGAAATGGCTGAAGTTTGTTCAAATCTCCTTTCTGAATTACACCATCATATGATGAAAGAAGAGCAGGTATTATTTCCATACATTATGAATTTAGTAAAAATGGAAACAGGTGAGTTGAGCACAAATAGCTTTCGCCAATTTGTGTCTAATCCAATCAGAGTAATGATGATTGAGCATGACCAAGCAGGGGACCTACTAAAGCAATTACAAGAGTTATCTAACAATTTTACACCTCCTAATGATGCATGTACTACCTTTAGAGCAGCATTTTCAAATCTAAAAGAGTTAGATGATGATGTGATTTTACACATACATCTTGAAAATAATATTCTTTTCCCAAAAGCAGTTACTTTAGAAAACAATTTAACTGAGAGTATTCTTGATAAAAAATAGCCAATTAAATAATCAGTTAAGTAGAATCGCTGTGTTAATAGTAATTGTAGGATCTATAATTGCCATTAAAAATTCAAATATTCATCTTCCTGGAAATTTTAAGGATTATGAACCTGAACAACCCATTGACTTTTCACATCAACTTCATGCTGGTGAAATGAATATTTCATGCATGTATTGTCACTTTGGTGCAGAAGACAGTAAACATGCAGGAATCCCTCCGGTAAATGTATGTATGAATTGTCATAATTATGTGAGTAATACGACGAATGAAGTTCGATTAGCAGATAAAGAAAAACGTGAATTACAGATAAGTGAAGAAATAAAAAAAATATACGATGCCTTTGAATCTGCTCAATCTACAAATGAGGAAAATATTGAATGGGTAAAAGTTCACAATTTACCTGAATATGTATATTTTAGCCATAAACCACATGTAAATGCAGGTTTAGCATGTGCTAAATGTCATGGTGGAGTGGAAAGCATGACTCGAATTAAACAGGAAGAGGATTTGTCTATGGGATGGTGTTTGGATTGTCATCGGCAAGATCATGAATCATTGGATAATAGTAAATATAGGAAAATGCAATTGCAAGATTGTGCAACTTGCCATTATTAAGATATGTCAAAAGTAAAAAAATATTATTCAAATATAGAAGATAAATGTTCTCCTGAAACATGTGGTTGTACAGATTTACCTACTATTGAGGATGTTGAAAAAACGTCAACGGTATCTCGACGAAGTTTCTTAAAAACTACTGGATTTTCATTCGGAGCTTTATTTGTTGCATGTAGTAAAGCACCCGTAAAAAAAGCGATACCCTTTTTGATTCAGCCTGAAGAGATATTGCCAGGAAAATCAATTTGGTACGCGTCAACAAGTAATGCATGTGCAGCTCATTGTGCAGTCCATGTGAAAAATAGGGATGGCCGTCCCATAAAGTTGGAAGGAAATCCAAATCACCCTTTAAATCAAGGGGGATTATGCTCACAGTGTCAAGCCAGTTTACTTGAATTATATGATTCAAAAAGAATCCTAAATCCAACTATTAAAGGTAAAAAAGTCAGTTGGGATACATTTGATAATAAGATTTTGAAAAAGTTGAAAGAAATTAAAAAATCAGGTGATGAAATTGCAATATTATCAAATACTATAACCAGTCCATCAACAAAATATGAAATCTCATTATTCAAAAAGAAATATGGAAATGTACGGCATTATGAGATTGATGAGTATTCTTATGCTTCAATTCTAGATGCCCATGAACAAAATTATGGTAAACGGTTTTTACCTCAATACCATTTTGATAAAGCAGATGTGGTGCTGAGTATTGATGCAGATTTCCTAGGATCTTGGTTATCTCCAATTCAGTTTACGAAAGATTTTCAAAAAAATAGAAATGTTGATAAGAAATCAATTTCTAAACTTATTCATATTGAATCAACTTTAACCATTACAGGGGCAAAAGCGGATAAGCGAATTGTACTTTCACCCTCAAAAATTATTCAGTTTGTAAAAGATTTAGATAAGTATATTCAAGGTGAAAATCCACAGAATTCTGAAGTTAAAGCAGTGGCAAACCAATTACTTCATCATAAAGGAAAATCGCTAGTTGTATGTGGAGTAAATGATAAAAATGTTCAATTATTAGTGAACAGAATAAATCATAAACTTGGTAACATAAATAAAACAATAAGTCATAAAAATCCGAGTTTACAATTTGCAGGATCGGATTCATCTATTCACGATTTTTTAAATAAATTAAAAAATGGAAAAATTGGGGCAGTATTTTGTAATGATATAAATCCTATTTATAGTCTTCCTGTAGGGAATCAAATTGCCCAAGCATTAAAAACTGTAGATATAACTGTTTCATTTTCTAATATTGGAGATGAAACCAGTAAAGCATGTGAATTTGTAGCACCGGTCCCCCATAGTCTGGAATCCTGGGATGATAGCGAACTAGTCTCCAGATTGTTATCAATGACCCAGCCGGTGCTACAACCATTAGGAAATACTCGCTCTTTTAGAAAATCACTATCTGTTTGGCAACATAAACAAATTGATGAACGTGATTTAGTGCGTAATTATTGGAAATCACAATTTAAATCCCGAGTGAGAACATCACTGACATTTACTAAATTTTGGAATACATTAGTTCATGATGGATTTTCATTCATAAAACCCAAGTCATTAAAGTTGAAACCATTTACAGATAGGCGTCCTCGTTTAAAATTGAAACATGATGAATTTCAGTATTCACTTTATCAATCTTCACATTTGGCAATGGGGAAGCATGCTCAAAATCCATGGCTTCAAGAGCTTCCAAATCCCATTACCAAAGTTTCATGGGATAATTATATTTCCATATCTGAGAAGTTAGCTAATAAAAAAGGATTAGTTCGTGGTGATGTTGTTGAAATTAAAAATGATAACCATTCAATTAAACTTCCAGTTTTTATTCAGCCAGGGCAACATGAAAATACACTATCAATTGCCTTGGGATATGGGCGATTAGGAACCGAACGATTCTATGGAATTGGTCCAGATTGGTTAGAAAAAAAGCCCACAGTTGGCAAAGGTCAAACGGTAGGGAAAAGTGCATCTAATTTTATTCAATTTGTTGAATCATTACAATATTCTGGTTCAATAAAAAGTATAAAGAAATTAAATGAAAAGTGGGATTTGGCTCTAACCCAAACTTATAACTCATTAGAGAATCCCAAAAATACAGCTCCTGCAATAATGCCCGTTCGACCATTTATTCAAGAAACAGATTTTAAATCATATAAAAAAGACCCAACATCTGGAAGTCACCATGGTCATCCGGTTACAACAATGTGGAGTGATGATCATAAGTACAATGGACACCACTGGGGAATGGCTATAGATATTTCAGCTTGCACGGGGTGTTCATCTTGTGTTATTGGTTGCCAAGTTGAAAACAATGTACCTGTTGTTGGTAAGGATGAAGTTCTTCGAAAACGTGATATGGCCTGGTTAAGATTGGATCGTTATTATAGTGGGCATGGTGAAAATGTGGATGTAGCATTTCAAGCAATGATGTGCCAACATTGTGATAATGCTCCTTGCGAACCCGTTTGTCCCGTTTTGGCAACAGTTCATAGTACTGAAGGGTTAAATCAGCAAGTGTACAATCGTTGTATAGGAACACGATTTTGTGCAAATAATTGTCCATATAAAGTTCGTCGCTTTAATTGGTTCGATTATACAAAAGAAGATATCATGGAGAATATGGTGTTAAATCCTGATGTAACCGTAAGGTCACGAGGTGTAATGGAAAAATGTTCTATGTGTATTCAAAGGATTCAAGAAGTGAAAATTGAAGCAAGGAAAAATGGACGTCCCATTGCAGATGGTGAAATTAAAATGGCTTGTGAGCAATCTTGTCCAGCTGATGCAATTGTATTTGGAGATTTAAATGATCCAGAAAGTAAAATTTCAAAATTGATAAATAGTGGTAGGCATTATAAAGTGTTAGAAGAATTAAATGTGCAACCTACAGTTGGTTATCTAACTCAAGTTAGAAATAGAGAAAGTAAGCCCAACAAAAAGGGAAAACACCATGGATAATATTAGCCAATCTATCCGAGAACCCCATATACAAGGGAATAAGTCTTTAAATGATGTTACCAATGATATTTGTAATATCATGGAGAGAAAACCTCAAAAATTGTGGTGGATTGGCCTATTCCTTTCATTAACGGCACTCACATTAGGAATTGTGAGTGTATCATATCAAATTGCTACTGGAATTGGTACATGGGGACTAAATAAGACTGTTGGTTGGGCTTTTGATATTACTAATTTCGTATTTTGGGTGGGAATTGGTCACGCTGGTACACTCATATCTGCAATTCTCTTTTTATTTAGACAAAAGTGGCGGACATCTATAAATAGATCTGCAGAAGCCATGACCATTTTTGCAGTGATTTGTGCAGGATTATTTCCAATAATTCATATGGGTAGACCGTGGTTAGCATATTGGGTTTTTCCATATCCCAACATGAGAGGGCCTTTGTGGATAAACTTTAGATCCCCATTGGCATGGGATGTTTTTGCCATTGGAACTTACTTTACCATTTCTGCAGTATTTTGGTATTATGGATTAATTCCTGATTTAGCCACAGTAAGGGACCGAACAACCAATAAATTTAAAAAGAAAATATTTTCCATTTTGAGTCTTGGCTGGAATGGTAGCTTTAAAGTTTGGCATCGATATGAAACTGTTTATGGCTTATTAGCAGGATTGGCTACACCATTAGTTGTTTCAGTTCATACGGTGGTGAGTTTTGATTTCGCCACATCATCCATCCCAGGATGGCATACCACTACATTCCCGCCATATTTTGTGGCTGGTGCAGTCTTTAGTGGATTTGCCATGGTATTGACCCTTATGATAATTGCCCGAAAAACACTGGGGCTTGAAGACTACATTACACTTAATCACATTGAGAATATGACTAAAGTGATAATCGTTACCGGAGGAATAGTCACATTATCTTACGCAACTGAGTTTTTCATGGCCTGGTATTCTGGGAATGGATACGAGCAATTTGTATTTTTGAATCGAGCATTGGGACCATTTGCGTGGGCATACTGGATTATGGTGGGATGTAATCTTATAACGCCTCAATTTTTTTGGTTTAAAAGTATTCGACGAAATGTGGTTATTGTCTTTATTCTATCTATTTTTGTGAATATTGGCATGTGGTTTGAAAGATTTGTAATTATTGTTACCTCATTGCATAGGGACTTCTTACCATCCTCATGGTCCGATTATTCTCCAACTTTAGTAGAAATTGGTACATTTATTGGAAGCTTCGGTTTATTTTTTACACTCTTTTTGCTTTTTATAAGGGTATTACCAATGGTGTCTATCGGTGAGGTGAAATCTATATTGCATTTTAAGGGTAGGGGAAAATAGATGAAATCAGTCACATATATTGAATTTGAAAATGAATTTGATTTGACAGATGCTGTAAAAGAAATGCAATCATCTGGATATGAAATTAATGATGTGTATTCTCCATATGCCATTCACGGATTTGATAAAACTTTGGGACTTAATCCTTCACGATTAACTAAAGTATGTTTTGGGTTTGCATTTTTTGGTTTATTTCTTGCGTTATGGTTAGAATATTGGCTTTCAGCTGTAGATTGGCCAATCAATGTGGGTGGAAGACCATGGAATTCATTCCCCGCTTTTATGCCAATAGCATTTGAAGTGATGGTTTTATTCTCTGGTTTGGGATCAGTTTTTTCATTCTTCTTATGGCGAAAGCTAAAAATGAAAAATTCAAAACAGCCACATTTACGTACTACAAATGATAGATTTTACTGTGAACTCTATAATGATAAACAACGAATGAGTATTGACAGGTTAAACGATATTGCTCAAAAATACCATGGAAAAGTTATGGAGGAACAATGGATATAAAATCAATTTCACATGTGATTCTATCTATTATATTCGTTTATTTTTTGAATTATGTCCTTCAACAAGATAATACAGAACCCAATGTAGAAGTAATGCCTGAAATGGTTCATTCCATAGCATATGATGCATATTCACCTAATCCACATTTTAAGAATAACCAAACATTACAGTTGCCACCCAAAGGAACTATCGCATTAGGATTTATGCCTGAATTTGATGTAAAAAATGTAGATGAGATACTCTCTCCACTTAAAGATGATGAGATTGATTTGGAACGAGGAAAATTCATATATAATAATTTTTGTGCCGTTTGTCATGGATACAATGGAGAAGGTGATGGACCTGTTACTAAGCGCGGTGTACCTCCACCTCCATCAATAAAAACAGATAAGGTTAAACTAATGTCTGATGGACATTTGTATGATATTATATCAAATGGAGTAGGGAATATGCCCCCTTATAATATCCAGATAAATAGAAATGATAGGTGGCAAGTAACTCATTATTTAAAGATGATGAAATAATGGAAAAAAATACATTAATGTTAGACAACAAATTGCTAAAAAACTTATTTAAGGCCATTGTAATAGGGGTGATAACTATTGTATTTGGTGTGTTTTATAGCGACCGAATTTGGATAAATTTACTTTTATCAGCAAATTATATTACGGGTTTAGCATTCGCTGGAATGTTTTTTGTCGCGGTTCAATTTGTGAGTAATGCTGGATGGGGTGCAATTATTCGAAGAATACCAGAATCTATGTTTAGTTTATTTAAATATGGATTTCTATTTATGATTATGTGTGTAATTGGCTCACATGAATTATATGAATGGACCCATACTGAAGTGGTAAATAATGATCCCATATTATTGGGTAAAAAACCATGGTTGAATCTACCAGGATTTATTATTCGTATTCCAATTTATTTTGGTATTTGGTATGTATTGGGACGTCCAATAATTAAGCATTCACATCTTCAAGATGTAACTGGAGATATAGAGCATACTCAAAAATCAGTACGGTGGTCTGCAGCATGGCTTTATTTAGGAAGTATTGCATTAGTAATTTCTAGTTTTGACTGGATCATGTCTATTGAGCCTCATTGGTTTAGTACTATTTTTGGATTATATCACTTCTCAGGGATATTTAATACTGGTTTAGCTTTTATAATTATTATTCTCATTTATTTGCGTAGGAATGGATCCTTAACCTTACTAAAGGATGACCATTTACATGAGTTGGGGAGATATTTATTCGCTTTCACTACATTTTGGGTTTATATATGGTTTTCGCAGCATATGTTGATTTGGTATGCCAATATTCCAGAAGAAACCAGTTATTACTTAAAACGCCATGATGGCCCATTCTTATTGCTATCAATTTTAAATATTTGCCTGAATTGGTTAATTCCATTTACAATTTTACTCTTTAGAAAAACTAAACGGATGGAGAAAACACTCTTGTTTGTTTCAGTGGTAGTATTATGTGGACATTGGTTAGATTTATATTTAATGATTTTTCCTCCGTTTTTAGGTGAAGTTCCCCAGTTTGGGTTAGTAGAGTTAGGTGTAGCCATTGGAATTGTTGGTTTATCATTTGGGGTGGTAATGCATACATTATCAAAGTGGAATTTAGTTCCACGAAAGGATCCCTATTTTAATGAAAGCCTTAATCTACATACATAAAAGGAATAGTAAAATGAAGAAAAGCACAGTTTGTTTATTAATAGTAACCTCATTGTTTTCAATGGTATTTGCAACTGATTTTTCAGTAAATAGTCAAGTTCGATATAGATTGGAAGCAGTAGATAAAGATTTTGACAGTACTACAGGATTTAAT
>CAYQPE010000017.1:0-2860 GCA_964419445.1 uncultured bacterium | reverse complement strand
GTGAATTTAGACTATAAACATTCACTTGCTAAATTAAGTGCAGGATTTGATTTTCTTTCAGGGGATGATGTAAGTACAACGGATAAAAATGAATCTTTTAATACATTGTATGCGACAAATCATAAATTTTACGGTTTTATGGACTATTTTTTGAATATTCCTTTACATACAGATAATTTGGGGTTGATGGACATTCATGTTAAACTAAGTGATATTTCATTATTTGGTTTAAAATTTAATGGAGCATATCATCTATTTAATGCAGATCAATCTGATAAGTCTTTTGGTTCTGAATTAGATTTTACAATAATTAAAAAATATAATAAAAATGTGAAACTTGTAGCAGGATATTCCATGTTTCTTCCTGATGAACTTAAATCATACAACGATGAATCAGCTACATTCACATATCTAATGACTATTATTAACTTATAATAGGATAAGTAGGTAGAAATATAATAAATTAACATAGAGATTATTGTTGATTTATTTCTCTTAGTTGAATGACCTAAGTCTGTAAAGATATGGTTTGATACCGGCACGGTTTTGGGGGAAACCCCAAAATCTGCTCCCGATTTCTCGATAGAGAATGACTTGGAAATGAGATGGAAAAAATATATCAAATATCAAAATTTGACGATAGTTTTAATAGTTTAAATAAAATTATCGATCAGCACAATAGAACATTTAATTATGCACGCATTGCAATAAATGAGGCATGTAATTTGAAATGCTCTTATTGTTTGCCCTCTAAATCAAATCTAAATTGTAAACCTCAGTTAACATCCACAGAAATATGTGAAATTATCCAAAATTTATCACAAATTGGAGTAAATAAAATTCGATTTACAGGTGGTGAACCCCTTCTACATAAGGATATATCCAGTCTTGTTAAATGTGCGTCAGAACAATTGCAAATTAACTCTATAAACATCACAACAAATGGTGTTTTATTAAAAGATAAACTTCCTCAATTAATGTCCTGTGGCCTTAGCGGTGTTAATATCAGCATTGACTCATTAAATGAAAAAAAATATAAACAAATAACGGGCAAAAATAAACTTAGTGAAGTTTTGTCTGGAATAGATGCAGCAGTTTCATATAATGATTTAGATGTAAAAGTTAATGTTGTTGCAATTCACGGATATAATCATAATGAAATTATTGAATTTATTGAGTATTTTAAAACTATGCCCATTACTTTAAGATTTATTGAAGTAATGCCATTTAATGGCGATGAATCAACTATTTCCCAAAATTTCTTTTCATCAGATGATATTCTTAGTATAATTGAAAATCATGTACCTCAGCGCGAATATTACAGCGGAACTAAAACGGAATTTTATTCAATAAAATATCCTAATTATCCTTTAAAAATTGCAGTAATACCATCATTTACCAGAGCATTATGTGAAAATTGTAATCGTATTAGAATAACTTCTGATGGAAAGATTATGAATTGTTTATATTCTTCCTCTAAATATGATTTATTAGAAAAAATCAGAAATGGTGAGTCTATTTGTGAATCAATTAAAGATGCAATGTGGAAAAAAGAAATTGATGGGTGGGTAGCACAGAAAAAACATATACAAAAATTTAATTCAATGTCAAAAATTGGTGGATGATGAAAGACTTTACCCATATAGATTCATCAGGAAACGCCAAAATGGTAGATGTAAGTGATAAAGTAAAAACATGTAGAATTGCACATGCTTGTGGAAATATTTATATGAATGCTTCTACAATTGAATCTATAAAAAATGACGAGTTAAAAAAAGGTAATGTATTAACAACTGCAAAAATAGCTGGCATACAAGCTGCCAAAAAAACAGCGGGGTTAATTCCCATGTGCCATCAATTACATTTATCATTTGTTGATATAAAATTTATAATTAAATCCAATTCAATTGAAATTCAATCCGTTGTTAAAACACAAGAATCTACTGGCGTAGAAATTGAGGCATTAACGGCAGTATCGGTTGCAGCCTTAACAATTTATGATATGTGTAAAGCAATAGATAAGAAAATGAGTATTGGTGAAATAGACCTAACTTTTAAAGATGGAGGTAAACATAGTCATTCCATTGATTATAGACCAAACGTTGGGGTTATTACACTCAGTGATAGTATTTCAGAAAGTGGTGGTGAAGATGTTTCTGGTAAATTACTTGTAAATGGATTTAAAACAGAAGGCTGCTGTGTGGATAATTATATAGTACTTCCAGATGGGTCTAAAGATTTTTTACCCACCATTGATAGGTGGATTAATTCGGGTATAGAATTAATCATTACTACTGGTGGAACCGGTGTGGGGCCTCGAGATTTAACCATTGATTCTTTTGAAAATTATTTTGATACAGATCTCCCCGGAATTGAACAAGCAATCCATGACTATGGGCGAAAAAAAGTAAGGACTGCCATACTTTCTCGATTAAAAGTTGGGATGAAAAATAAGTCGATAATTATTGCATTGCCTGGGAGTCCCAATGCAGTAAAAGATGCATTACAAGTACTTATTCCTACAATTTTCCACTCTTTTCACATGATGAATGGAGAAAAACATGGATAACTTATTTTTACCAGTTATTTTCTTTGTTATTGCATTTTTATATTCATCTGTTGGATTAGGTGGAGGTTCATCCTACACTGCAATCATGGCTATTTGGGGAATTTCATTTAGGATTATTCCCATAGCATCTCTGAGCTTGAATTTAGTTGTAACATTTTTAGGAATGATTAATTACTGGAGAAATGGATTTGGGAAAATAAAACTAATACTTCCATTATTATTTTCATCTATACCCATGGCTTATTTTGCAGGGAAGTTAAATTTGCCTGAGCTTTACTTTAAAATTATTTT
>CAYQPE010000016.1:18264-26175 GCA_964419445.1 uncultured bacterium | reverse complement strand
ACATCTAAAGCTGATAATGATTCAAACAACATATCAAATTGATACATTGCCTCTAGGGTATCTCCAGTAAGATCTGAAATTATAGCTTCAGAAAAGATGGCTTTTGATTCATCTAACTGATTTTGGAATATATCTAAATCTTCGTCATAAATAAGTGAGTCTGTATGAATTTGATGAATATGTGTTTTTTCAGAATCTGCAATTTCTTCATAAACAGCCATAGTATCCGTGAGGCTATGTTCGTCTCCAATGACGAATGCTGTTAATGTTAAACTGAAAATTAAATTAAAAATCATTTATAATCCTTTATTGGTAAATGGGCATTGGTTGCTATTCATGGATGAACAACAATCTTTTAAAAGTGCTAAAATGCCTTGTTGTACGCCATGGGTTAATGGTAATTCTAAATTAGTCTGAGATAACCATTTTTTACATTTTCCGTAGGCATTACAGGGAAGTAAATACCATGCTTCAAAATGACCCTCATCTTTTGGATGTATCAAATATTTTATGGGATAAATTATATTTCCCATTATCTCGTGTAAATATGCAGTAGTGGGCACATTAATGTGGGCATCTCTTAAAATGGAAATTAAATTTTCCTTTGAAAGTGATGCAACTTTTTGGGGATTATTTATAAATTGTTTAGCCAGTTCTAAGAGTAAATACATTCGTGCAATTAATGTATCCCTGTTTGGATGATGGAATTGGGGAAACGAATCTACCAAATTTTCAATTTCTGCTAACTTTGTGTGTTGTGAATATTTAGAAAATTGATGTAGATATTCAATCGACAATGAAAAGTTACATCGCTTTCTTAAATCTATAAATTGAAAAATTCGATGCAGCCCATCTTCTATACTATTGAAGGGTTGAGATATTTCAACAAATCGAGTATAAGACCATACTCGAATAATGTCAACAATTTCACTTTGAGAAAAGTCATTAATATGTTGCAAACATAATGAAGATTCAAAATGGTGAGGTATTTTTATGCTAGTAATTTTATGTCCACTCTGGCTACAAATCTCTACATCTTTACCTTTAGAATACACATGCAAGATGACATTATTGTACTTAGGATCTTCATGATGGCCATGATTAAACCAATCAATTGCGTGTGCATGGATTTCAATATTTCCATGCAATAATTGATTATTTATCATCACAATTGCATTGATGAAATCGGGACCTGCATATGAGTTTTCAATACCTGGATGAACAATATAAACTGATTCACCAAGAGGAGATATAAAACTATTCCCTTGTTGAGTTTTCCAGAACGTATATAGTTCTCTTTCATCATAAACGGCATGATGTTGATTATTTATATAATCTGGAATTCCATATTGCATTATTGAATAAATTCTGCACCCATAAATGGTACCAGTACCTCTGGAATTTTAATACAACCATCGTCTTGCTGATATGTTTCCAATAATGCTACCATGAGACGAGGTGTGGCTACGCCAGAGCCATTCAATGTATGAACAAAATCTAACTTTTTTGTATCTTCACGTCTGAATTTTATATTCCCTCGACGAGCTTGAAATGATTCAAAATTGCTACAACTTGATACTTCTAAAAACTTCTGTTCTCCAGGCGCCCATATTTCTATATCATAACATTTTGCTGCAGAAAAAGATAAATCACCTCCACATAGTGAAACAATGCGATAATGTAAACCCAATGCTTTTAAAATATCTTCTGCATCATTTACCAATGTTTCTAATACCGTATATGATTCATCAGGGTGAACAAACTGTACCATTTCAACTTTATTAAATTGATGCAGTCTTAATAACCCACGTGTGTCTTTTCCATAACTACCGGCTTCACGTCTAAAACATGCAGAATATGCAGTATATTTGTACGGGAATTGAGCCGTCTCTAAAATTTCATCTTTATGAATATTGGTAACGGGGACTTCTGCTGTTGATATACAATATAAATCATCGTTATTGATATGATACATATCATCTTTGAATTTTGGTAATTGTCCTGTAGTCGTCGTGGCAGCACGTGTGGTTAAAAATGGTGGAAATAACTCTTCATAACCATGTTTATCAATATGATAATTCAACATAAAATTTATTAACACTCTTTCAAGTTTTGCACCAACACCTCGATACAACGGAAACCCACTTCCGGACATTTTTGCCGCACGTTCAAAATCTATTAAATTATATTTTTTTGCAATATCTAAATGAGTTAATGGTGTAAACTCAAAAGATGATTTATCTCCCCATTCTCTTATAAAAACATTATCCTCATCACTATTTCCTTCAGGCACTGAAGGATGGCAAACATTAGGGATATAAAGAAGCTTGTCATGTAAATTTTCTTCTACATTTTTTAACTCTATATCTAATGACTTAATTTCATCAGACACCGAACGCATTTGCTCAATTGCTTCTGTTGCATCCTCCCCACTTTTCTTTGCCTGTGCAATATCTTTAGTGGCAATATTTCGTTCTGATTTAAGTTTTTCAACCTGTTGAATTATTGACTTTCTGCTATCATCTAACTCTATGATAACATTAATATTTACATCAATATTTTTCATTCGCAAAGAATCTTCAACCAATTGAATATTATCTCGAATAAATTTGAGAGACAACATGCCTTTTTCCCTTTAAAATTAAACCCAATAATTTAAATTTATTATATACCAATTCTTAAAGGGTATTATCATCTTCCTTTACCTTTAATAACCGTAAGAATTGTGAGGAATATTATTTTAATATCCAGCAATAATGAAATATTTTCAATATAATAAAAATCTAGTTTCAACTTATTTTCAACATTTTCAATAGTCGTATCGTATTCCCCTACTACTTGTGCCCATCCCGTAATTCCAGGGCGTATGCAAAAACGCCGTGCATAATATGGTATTTTTTCCTTTAATTTTTCCACAAAATACGAACGTTCAGGACGTGGCCCCACAATACTCATTTCACCTTTTAAAACATTCACCAGTTGAGGGATTTCATCCAGCCTAAATTTACGTAACCAATATCCCATTTTGGTAATCCGTGGATCATTTTCAGCTGCCCACACAGGACCACTTTGAGCTTCCGAGTTATTATACATGGTTCTAAACTTGTATAATATATAATTTTGCTCATTACGTCCTACACGTCCTTGAGTATATAATACAGGTCCATCAGAAGTTAATTTAATTAATACTGAAATAAATATATGGAGGGGTAATAAAATTAATAATAATGTAATTGAAATTATTAAATCAATAATTCGCTTTATAAACCGTTGATATTCCGTTAAAATATGAGGATTAACATCAATTAATGCAATACCATGTAATATGCTCATCTTAACTTGCCCTGTCAGTGCATGATACATTTGAGGAAGCACTTTTATACAAACTGATAAATCATACATCTCTCCAATGAGCTTTAAAATTTCTTGTTGAGAATAATCTGAAGCAGAAATGATAATATCATCTACTTCATGTGAGTTTACAAATTCCCTTAAAAAGGATGTACGCCCTAAAAATTTTATTCCTTTGGGAAAGTGCGACGATTGTGCATCAGCCACATAGCCAATTACATGATATCCTAATGTTGGTGTATCCGTCAACTTTTTTGAAAGGGCTATACTATCTTCATCTGAACCAAAAATTACAACTTGCCTTAAACCATATCCCCATCGGAATAGCTGTTTTTGTATACTTCTAATTAATAAACGTGATAAAATTACTATTGATAATATTTTAAAAACCAAAAAGACTTTATTACTTAATATTTCAATTTCATGATTGAGGATTATTATAGAATAAATCAGATATATTATAAGCACTATTAAGTAATTGCGCATAAGACGTTGAATTTCACCTTTTCGTGAAATAGTGGGTGAAGGATTGTAGCCTTGAGCAATATAATTTATGCCAATTAAAAATACCGTGAATTGAATGAAATGTATATTAAAACTGGGGAAAAAAAGATATACACCCAAAACATCAAATAACATCAAGGTTAATATTGCTAGATAAGAACCACGGTGATGTTGCATTACTTCTCTATACTTCATTCTTTATCCATAGAGTTTTATGGTATTTTGATTCACTTTTTTAATATCAAATTTTTCAGCGTGTTTTCTAGAATTTTTACTCCATTTATCCAACAGCTGTCGATTTTCTAAAATATCCTTCATGGCTTCATACAATGCGTCAGAATTTTGATGCTCAATTAAATATCCATTATCTGAAAAAACTTCCTTACAACCCGGAATATCAGTGGTAATAATTGGTTTTCCTGCGGCCAATGCTTCTGTTAAAGAATGAGGCACCCCTTCACCATAAAATGATGGCAATACTACCACATCAATTGATGAGAATAATGTATGAACATTTTCAATATATCCATACCATTCCACATTCGGGTAGTTAAAAGAATTATATATCCAATCTACAGTAGCACTTTGGGGATTCCCTTCATCAATTTCTCCTGCTATTATAAGTTTAAAATCAGATCGTTCCCCAATTAATTTATCAATTGAACCTTTTAATTCGTTAAGGCCTTTATTCATTAATAATCGAGATAAAAATAAAAACTTAATTTCTTTATTGGGCTTAAACTTGATATCTCTAAAAGTTTCAAGATCAACGCCAGAACTATAAATTAACTGACATGATGATTTACCATGAAGCCCTCGCTTTTCAAATTCATGCATATCATCGGGATTTTGAAATATATTTATAATTCTCGATGAATTCAGACTAAATCTATATAGGTTCTCAACAATATACATAATAAATCCCCCGCTTGAAAATGTATGCCCTAAACCTGTAATTGAATTTATAATCCGTTTTACATGGGTTAATCGTGCAGCCATTGAACCAAAAATGACGGGCTTTATTGTAAAATGATGTACAATATCTGGATTCACTTTTTTATAAATTTTTCGTAGTTGAAAAAATAACCAAAAATCCTTGAATAAACTCATTCCTTTACGATCGACTTTTATGGCAATAAAGTTAATATTATATTTTTCAAAGAAAGTTGAATATTTATCTGCTGGCGCGATGGCATATACAATAAACCCTCTATCAATCATTTCTAACATTAATTGTAATCGAAATTTATATAAATATTGTGAGGTGTTATATATGAAACAGATAACTTTCATATGATTAAGCAGATAATTTCTTATAAATTGAAATATACGCTTTGGATGTCTCTTCTATTAAATAATTATTTTTTACCGCATTATAAATATTTTCTGCCAATTTATTCCTCAATTTAACATCATCTTTTAATTCTGAAATTGCAGCAATCAAAGATTGGGAATTATTGCTTTTAAATAATAGCGCATTATTTTGGTGAATTAGAAATTCTTTAACTCCATCAATTTCTGATGAAATAATTGCAGTATTATATTGAGCGGCTTCAAGGACGACTAAGGGAATTCCTGATGACCACATTGAAGGAAAGATAAGAGCATGAGATTTTTCATAGTATTCTTCTACATTATTTGTATATCCCACTAAACTCACATGCTTATCCAATCTATTCTCCCGAATAAAGCTATTTAATTCATTCAGTTTTGGTCCGTCACCAATAATATTTAGATGAATATCATTATTTTTTTTAATCAATTCTTTAATTGCTTTCAAAATAATAATTGTATTTTTAAACGATTCAAGTCGCCCTACAAACAATAAATTGAATGGTCTGTTAAATCCATCAAATGGAATAATATTTTTTTTTACTTCAATTGGATTATTAATAACGATTACATCTTTATTTGAAATTTTTAATGAATTTTTAACCCTGTTTGAAATACAAATATAACAATCAACTTTGAAATGTAGAATTCTATAAAAAATTTGATTAATATTAAATAATCCACGTCTTAAATTAATTTTTCTAATGGTATGCAATGTTGTTAATAATTTGGCTGACTTAGGCTTACACATTGCTGAATATAAATCTGAACGACCAAGATGGGAATGAATTATATCTGGAGAATAATTTATAATCTCTCTCCTCAGCATATATAATGATTTTATAATATTCAATCGACGAGTATTTAAACTCTTGAAATGTACATTTTGGGGCAATTGATTAATAAAAAATCTATCATTACATGACTCTAGGGTTAATATTTTCACATTAAAATCATCTAATTGAGGTAAAATTAAATTGAGTATTTTAGGAATTGCCCCTGGGGCATAAGTATTTACTACATACAATAACCGTGGCTTCATAGTCGGTTTACATATTCATTTTTAATTTAAATTTTATATTAATTAAATACACCAGAATAATAAGTTTAAATAACCACATCAATAGGACAATATTGGTAATTAGAAATAAATCTAATTCAATATAAATATCAATCCCTAAAAATAGTAGAATATATAAAATACATAAACTAACGGTGTACTTAAAATATGTGTATAGTGAACTGGAATCTGCTTGAGAATATAATATAAAATGTACAATGGTATGAATGCCCTGAATAAAGCCAATTCCAAGGATTACATATAATAATTTATTCTCAATCAAATAATCATATTGTCCTTTATATGCTAATGTAAAAATATCATTTCCTAAAATTAAAAATATAGTGAATAACACTATTCCACCCATTAAATAAAATGATATAATTTTAAATATTTTTACATCAACTTTATTTGCCAACATGGGAAATAAAACAAAGCCTATTGCACTCCCCAACATAGAAAACCCCGTTATACAAATAAAGGATAGGGCATGATATTCACCTAAAATTTGAGTATCTAAAACTGAAGAAATTAATATTCTATCTAATCCTGAAAACAATAAACTTGCTACATTAACAATCCAAAATGCAATTCCTTGCAATATATATTGTTTTAACTGCGTAAATGATTGAAGTTTACTTTTTACCGTAGATGAGAATAATATTATTATAGAAAATATCAAAAATGATATGAATAATATTATTGCTAGAAATTTATATATATCGAGTTTGACAAAATTTATAAACAATGCATAAATAGCAATTAAGAATAATAGAATTTTCCAAAAGTTATATACCAATTGTGAGATGGTAAATTGATAATTTGTTCGGTAATAAGCCGCATAGTAAATGAGATTGGCTTGTGAAAACAATATTATCCATAAATATATGGATTCATTAATTGACAGAGAAAAAATTAAGCAAAAAATTGCAGAACAAATAAGGCTTGAAACAGAAATTATAATCCAATAATTAAATATATACTTAATTGCTATTGAATCATTTTTTCCTTTTCTAATAATTAATTGATCTATACCTACTAATGAAAATGTGGATCCCAACAAAATAAATGTTTTTAGCAATGCGAATTGGCCAAAATCCTCTACAGACATAGTGTTACCAAGTATAAGCGTGGCACACATGGAAAGGAAAAAGGTAATTCCCATCATTATAGACGTATGTGTGATTCCCTTTAACACAATTTTGACTTCTTTGAATGAATAGTAAATTGTACAATCAATAGCAATGATGGCAACCACAAAAACCGCTTGTAGGAATTGGCCATAAACATATCCCCAAAAATCATCATGATGGCTATGACTGCAAAAGCCATAAGGTATGGATCTTCAAAAAATGAATATTGATATGATCGAACAATATAATAGATAAGAATACCATAAATACTTGCAAATCCAATTAAACCTAGAATTCCATTTTCAAACCACATCAATATCAACGGATTATGGGCCACCACACCTGTTATATAGGATGAATTTTCAAATCCTACACCAATTATTGGTGAAAGATTAATATAATCAAAAGCTGTTTGAATTACATTGTAGCGTTGTAATGATGATGGTGAATTATTAATATCGAATATGGTACTATATCGTTCAATTGGTCGCTGAAATTGCTCAATATTCACTGAATCTGAGAACATCATTA
>CAYQPE010000016.1:0-18164 GCA_964419445.1 uncultured bacterium | reverse complement strand
TCTTGCTGCAATATTAGGCTCATTTTCACCAAATGTATATCGCCCACCCCACCCTGTTTCAAGCATGGCCATCCCATAAGATAAATCTATACCATATAAACTGAACGCAGATAATAAAAGGATAATTGCTGAGGTCACAATGGATGTAGTTAATATAAGATTCTCATTAAATTGTGAATAACTTAATGCCACAAATGAAAATAAAAATATAAATACCACTTGAAGCATACTGGAAAACGATTCTTCAACATCATGAGCATTGACTACTGAAAATAAAAACCCAATGAATAAGATAATCATGGGTATATTAAAAATATTAGAGGTAAACCTCTTAAATTCACTTCGAATAAAGATATTGATAAGCGTAACAATTATTGCAATGCTCATGCAAAAATCACTTATGGAGAAGTTAATAGGTAATTTTATAAAAATGAGAGGGAGGGTAAAAAATGCTGCCCATAAGCTAAAATCAAAGATTCGCTGTAGAATCATAATTAGGCAGTTTGTTCTTCTCTATATAATGCAATAAGTAATGATATGAGTATTCCAACCAAGGTAAATACAAATAGTATTAATATTTTACGCGGATATTTTGCGTCAATGGATAAATCTGCTCTATCTATAAAATTAACAATGGGGCGGTGTTTCAATTCTTCAATTTTTGCCAATTCTAATTGTTGAATAAGTACAAGGTAAATCTCTTGATTGATATTTACTTCTCGAGATAGGCGTGTACGATCTAAAATTATATCGGGATCATCGATGGCTAATGTATATTTTTCTTGGAATGATTTCAACTTTTCTTCAGATTTTTCTAAGTTGATGCGTGCTGTATGAGTTCTATCTTCAAGAAATATTCTATTATTTTTTGCCTGATAAATAAGTTCATTAGATATAAAGTTTTGCAAATAATCACCAATATAATTTGCCATATCTTGGGAGATTTGAGGGTCTTCAAATTTCACATAGATTTTTCGTAAACCCGTAAGATTTTCTTCTATCCTTAATCGTGAGCTTATTTCCAAAATGGCTGTTTCTGTCATTTGCGCATTTGTTTTTTCTCTTCCCAACATTGAAGCAATTAATCCACGTTTATCTAATTCCCAAAACTCTATTAAATTAACTGATTGCCCATCATGAGTATTCCATTTTTTGGCAATCAAATCTTTTTGAAGTTTTCGACTTAAAATTACATCATTTATATCAATATTATTTTCCAATGAACCCGATTGCATCAAACCCATTTGTTTCACAATTCCACTGATATTTTCAAAAATTGAACTGGTGTCGGGATCTTGATTATTGGGGTATAAAGAAATATAAGATTCATACATAGACGTTGACATGATTATGTATAATATGCCTATAAAAATTGTAGAACATACAATTTTTATATAAAATCTTATTTCCTGTTGAATCTGCGTTAAAATGCCAATACCTCTATTGAATTATATTTTGTACAATAATAATTAAAGTCCCAATTTGACTGGTTACTGTCATCCAATCCTTAAATCGTTCCCATTTGTTATATTCAATCTTTTCAGGAATGTATATTACATCTCCTCGTTCAATGACAGCTCTTTTATTTATAGGAATTCTATTATGTGTACCATACTTAATTATAAAAATTTCATTATACGCATTTTTACTAAACCCACTACATTTTTCAATATAATATGATGCATTTTCCCCGTGGATATAGGTTATTCGGCTTGGTGAATTTACAGCACCAATCACATCAATATAATTAAGAATAGGGAGAACGGTAAAATCATCACCTTTATTTAAAATATAATCGCTAAACTGACTTGACTCAATGACGATATTATATTCATTAATTGTATTTTCCCATACTTCGTGGGCCCAAGATAAATCTGTTGCAGTGGTATAAGCTTTGGGTTTATCGATGGGCGCATGTTGAATTTTTGGAGAATATTTATTTTTTAAAATTATTTGAGAAGAATCTGCAAAATTGGTATATCCTCCAGCCTGCTCCACTAAATCTGTCAATGAAGTTATTCCATATTCAACTTGATATGGCCCTGGAAACTTTACTTCTCCATTTATATTTACAATGCTTTGCCTATTGAGGTAATTATCCTCATGAACCATGATGATATCATGAGGCTTTATTAAAATATTTTCTAAATCTTCAATGGAAAAATGTGACGTTGATTTTTGGCCATCTATAAAGGAGGTAACTGCAATTTTTTGGATATTAGCCGTTTCTGTAAATCCACCAGAAAGTTGAATAAATTCAGCAATATTCTCATTTTCAACAAATTCATATGATCGAGGATTGTGTACCCCACCCCATATAGAAAAATGTTGTTCCCTATATGCCACTTTCAACACATCACCCCGACGAATATAAGGGTTTTGTAACACATCACCCTGTTGGCTAAACTTAAATAAATCTATTGAAATAGATTTCCCATTACGTATAAGCTCAATATTACGATTTGACATCATTGAAGTGGTGTTTTTAACTTCACTTTTTAAAACTTGATATACATCAAAAACTGTGTTAAAAGTATTTACAGTATAGTAGACAGAGTGATTAAAAGGACCCAATAATTTAATTTTAAACAATCCTGCCTTTTTAAAAGTTGCATTTACATCTGCATGAGTATAATGTTTTTTAACTTCACTTTCGATTTTCTTGCGTGCATTAAATAGTGATTCTCCATTTACATTAATAGGACCAATAATAGGAACAATGATAATTCCTGTATTATCAACCATTATATCATAATTTGAAACAATGCTTGAGGAAATTATATCAACATCTATAATATCTCCTGGGCCTAAAAATATATCTTCAGGATTTAAACTATTTTCAAGTACATCTACACTTTTAATTGGTAACGTTGAAGATACGTGCTTAAATGATGATGAGCTAGCAAAGCTATCTTTAGAAATCCCTACCAAAATCGAGAATAAACAAATTAGCTGAATATAAATAATTTTTCTACCCATTATAATAATCCCTCACGTTTGCGGATAAACCATTCAATTGAGAATAGTACAATAATAATCCACCAAAATGATTGTGTTGAGAGTGTACTAAATTTAAATTCTTTTGCTATAGTTTCTGGACGAAAATTCAAGGTATTTAACAATTCTTGTAATTCATGAGTCTCTGTATAATTACCATCATTTAATAATGCAAATTGTCTTAACTCGTTTTTATTTTCATACAATAAATCAAATTCTTGAGTTTTTTTATTTATAGTAATTTGAAGGGGTTTACTTTCATGATTTTTTGACGGAGAAATAGTTGATGCTTTTAGTTTATAATCACCATCTTTAGAAATTGACATCGAGTATTCGTTTTCATCACCATATACAGTGTATTCTTCTTTAATAGAGTTTCCTTCAAAAAGTTTTATATTCACGTCCACGTTCTCAACACTTTTATGCCTATCAATAATGATGGTAAAATTTTCGTTTTCTTCAAACTGACGTGATGTTGATATCAATTTTACTAAATTATCTTCACCTTCGAATAATATGTCTATTCTATCAAATAATAGTCTTTCTATGGAAGACTTCCCATTGGACTTTTCAGCCAATGAAATTTCATTCAAATCTTGAATAAAAATAAATGTAGTATTCTCAATTGTAGAGATGGCTAAACTACCATCATCAAATTTTAGCAAGGGAGTACATTTTTCTGATAACCATAAAAATTGTTTTGAGCTGGGAGGAATATTTGATATATCTATTGCACCCAATGCTTTACTGGGATCTTTTAACACTAAACTCTTGATTTCATCATTCACCTTAATTGAAAACGGATAGAATTCAGATATTAGTTGTGCCGACGTAGCATTTGATTTTGGACCTTCCACATAAATAAGTTCACTCCTTGATTGTTGCAACATACTAAATATATTCGCATCAATAGTTTTATGGGGAAAATCATCTAACACAATTAACTCAAATTCATCAGTTGCCAATAATGCGGGTAAGTTTTCATTCCAATTTCCATTATTACGATGGGCATGTATTAACTCACTTGATTGTAAATCATTCAATAATCTTTTTAAGAATTTAGTATTTGATGAGAATCCATCAGATATAAGTAACACTTTTTTAAATTCATTAAATATTTGAATCTGTGGGAATTCAGTATTGTTTTCAATTGATTTTTCATTGGGTATTTGTTTTACATTAATACGGTGTAAGCCTGAAAAGGCTTGGGCAATATTTTCACCATCTACATCTATATAACCCCTACCCATAGGGAATGATACATCAATATTATACAGAGAGTTATCATTATCATCTAAAAATTCAAGTGTTGAATGCGATGCTTCTCTCAATTGATATCCAAGTTGAATACTATAACTGATGGAATCACTGCTATGTACTGAATGGGGTAAATCAATATTTTCAATCCAAATATCATTAGGTTGAGTATTCATCCCCACACCTAAAATATGTAAGTTATCACTTTCAATTTTTAATTGAGAAAAATTCATTCCTTGAGTGATGTGTCCATCTGTAATAACCAATTGTTGTTTCGATGGATTTAATAGCAAATGTTGGGGTAAATATTCAAAGTTTGTAGTGGAATCAGCAAATGCATTAAATGATCTAAAAGATGCTTCCCTAATAGAATCACCCACTAAATACCAGTTAACATCCACAGAATGTTCATCTGTCCACTTTTCAATTTCATTTTTTATTGTAGTAATCTTCGTGCCATCTTGTTCCAATGTTTTTGCCATACTTTGTGAAGCATCTACATATATTGCAATGTTTGAAGAATTTACTATATTATTTGTCCATTGTACCCATGGATTAACCACTAAATAAAGTAGGAGAATTAATGCACCTGCTCTCAAACTAATTAATGAGTATGAAATTTTTCGTTTCAGCGAACTGACATTTTGCCAATACACCATCAATAATAGTAGAAATGAAACCACGGTAATGGCTGAAAAAATCAGTGATCCTAAGAAATTAATATTCAATTAATCACTCAATGATAAATTAGGTACTGCAGGTAAATCGAGGGGTGAATATTGCCCTAACTTCAATCTTTCGTAACCAGCCATAGCTATCATAGCTGCATTATCAGTACAATATTCTAATTTTGGGAAATGTATATTAAGAGATTGCTCATTGGCTAATTTATATGCTTTTTCTCTAAATCGTGAATTTGCAGCAACGCCTCCAGCAATGGAAATTTGAGTTAATCCAGATTCAGCTTGTACTAAAATTAATTTCTCTAATAATGTATCGACGATTGCTTCCTGAAAACTGGCAGATAAATTTGATAACTGTTGTTGTTTTTCTGACTCTGATAATTTTTGGGTTGTATATAAAATAGCTGTTTTTAATCCACTAAATGAAAAATCAAACTTTGATTTTTTAAGGCGTGGTCGAGGAAAATTAAATGCCTTACTATCGCCACCTTCTGCTGCTTTTTGTATTTGAGGACCCCCTGGATATCCTAGCCCTAATACACGGGCACCTTTATCAAATGCTTCTCCTGCTGCATCATCAACTGTATTTGCGTGTAATATATATTGGCCAAAAGAATCAACTTGCCAAATTTGAGTATGTCCCCCTGAAACTAGCATACATAAAAATGGATATGCCATATTGGGATTATCAATCATATTGGCAAATAAATGGCCCTCAAGATGGTTGACTCCTAAAAAGGGAATATCTAATGCGATAGCCATGCCCTTTGCCACATTTAAACCTACCAATAATGCCCCCATTAACCCTGCACCATAGGTTACAGCAATTGCATCTAAATCAATCATAGAAATTTCAGCACGGTGAATGGCAAGCTGTATTACATTTGTAATTTGAGCCTCATGTTCACGTGAAGCATACTCTGGTACAACTCCACCAAATTCTTTATGAATTTCTTGAGATAATACTACATTGCTCAACAGATGACCATCTTTTATGATGGATGCTGAAGTTTCGTCACAAGAGCTTTCTATTCCTAAAACAATCATAATTATTAATTGATAAAAAAAAGGGTCGTAAGTTAAAAACTCACGACCCTTTTATGTATGTATTTTCGTTTATTCTTCCTCAGTTTTTTTAGCAGCTGATATGCTATCAATTACTTCTTGAGGAATTTCAAGTTTATCAGAGGTATCAACATTTTTGATTTTCTTCTTAGCTTCTTGTTGAGCTTCAATACCCTCTTCTCCAAGATCTAACATGAGTACTATTTTCTTAGACTCACTATCTACTTCTTGTACAAGAACTTCAAAAGAATTGTCTTGAGTGTATTCAGCCTTCACTTTACTACGAAGTGTTTTAGGTATTCGCTTCATTGGAACAATACCTTCAATGCTATTTCCCAAATCGAAGATTATTCCTTTATCAAGCACTCTAATAACGGTTCCTTCAACCTTTTTACCAGATGTAAATTCAGAGGATATGGTTTCCCATGGATCATCTTCAAGTTGCTTAATTCCTAACGAAAGTTTACGATCTTCACTTGAAACTTCGAGAATCTTAACATCTACCTCTTGACCTTTTTTAACCACTTCTTTAGGATGCTTAATTACTTTTGTCCATGACATATCAGATACATGTACTAAGCCATCAATTCCTTCTTCAAGTTGTACAAAAGCACCAAATTGAGTGAGGTTTCTTACCGTTCCTTTATGAACAGTACCAACACTGTACTTAGCTTCAATAGTATCCCACGGATTATCGTGTAATTGCTTAATACCCAATGAAATTTTCTTTTCTTCAAGGTCAATGCTTAACACTTTTGCTTCTACAACATCACCAATTTTAAACATATCTGATGGGTGTTTAATATGACGTGTCCATGACATTTCTGAAACGTGAATCAAGCCTTCAACACCTTCTTCAAGCTCAACAAACGCACCGTAATTCATCATATTAACTACTTTACCTTTAATCACCTGATCTACAGGATATTTATCGATAACATTTTCCCATGGTTCTGGAGAAAGCTGTTTTAATCCAAGAGAAACTCTCACTTTCTCAACATCAAAATCAATAACTTTAACCGTAGTAGTTTCCCCTACAGTTAATTTTTCTGATGGATGATTAATTCGACCCCATGTAATATCGGTAATATGCAATAGACCATCAATACCACCTAAATCGATAAACGCACCAAAATCAGTGATATTTTTAACCATACCTTCAAGAACCATACCAACTTCCATTTGGGCCAGCACTTCTTGTCGTTTTTCTAATAAATCAGTAGCAAGAATTGCTTTTCTAGAAAGTACGATATTTTGTCTTAATTCATTAAATTTAACAATTTTAAATTCACTTTCCATGCCAACAAATTCGTCAAAATCCATTACAGGTTTTACATCAATTTGAGAGCCTGGCAAGAATGCTTGAACGACGCCAAGGTCAACTATCATACCGCCTTTAATTCTTCGTGTAATTACACCGGTGATAATTTCTTCATTGTCAAATGAACTTCTAATTTCATTCCATCGACTTTGGAAATCAGCACGTTCTTTAGATAGCAAAATGTTTCCACGTCTATCTTCAAATGATATAACAAATACTTCAATCACCTGACCAATTTCAGGTAATTCAGCAAATTCACTTCTATCAATAATCCCTTCAGCTTTAAAGCCAATATCAACCAATACTTCTCTATCTGTTAAACCTACAACCGTACCTTCGGTAACATCATTTTCCCTAACTTCAGCAAATGACTTAAAATAGGCTTCAAATTCACCTGTATCTTCTACATCTTCTTCTTGATCAAATTGGTTTAACTCCTCTTCTGACACCACTCGTACATCTAATATTGAATTATCCAGATAATTCATTAACGGTGTAGCTTCGGTTTTAGTTTCCTCAACTACAGCAGTATCTTCTTCTGTAGTTGCGGGGGTTGCGGCAGTTTCTTCTACAGTTTCTACGTCTGTATTTTCAACGTCCTGTGTTATTTCTTTTACGTTTTCTTCACTCATCAATTGAGTCTTTCTCCTGTTTTGTTATATGTTTGAATAATAGAAACAATTTCATTCACTTGCTCATCAATAGTTAATGATGTGGTATTTATTTCAATAGCATCATCAGCTTTCATTAATGGAGAATGTTTACGTGTACTATCTTTAAAATCTCTAATTTCAATATCTTTGATTACTTCTTCTAAAGAAATTTCCACACCTTGCTTCTCTAACTCTTCGAATCGACGACGACCTCGCTCATTTATATGGGCATTTAAATATATTTTGACATGAGCATTGGGGAACACTCGTGTACCAATATCTCTTCCATCTAAAATTACATTTAAATTTCCAGCAATTTCCCGCTGCAATTCCACCATTTTATTACGAACTTGAGGAAGAGCACTTACAAAGCTCACATGTTGTGATACGTTGTTTTCACGAATTCCACCAGTAACATCCTCATCATTTAAAAAAATTGATTTCCCATCTTGAGAAAAACGAATGTTAATTTTTTCTAATAATGTTGATATTTCTTCATCATGAAGAGATTCAATTTTCTCCTCACTATACTGAAGAATATATAATGTAACCGCACGATACATTGCACCTGTATCAATATGCATAAAATTTAATTGCTGAGCAATTTTTTTTGCAGTTGAACTCTTGCCAGATCCAGCTGGACCATCAATTGCGATAATCATATCGTCTATTTTACACCTTTCAAAGAGCCAAGTAATTTACTATTTTTATGTGGAATAATTCAACATTTCAGTTGAATTAAGAATTCTGTAGGGATTGTATTGTTTTTTTGTTCAGTTGTTTATATTTACCTAATTTCAAATGATCAACGGTTAATCCAGCAAATGAGTAGCGATGTAAAGTAATTACTTTGGAACCAAAAGTATCAAAAATTCGCTTTATTTCTCTATTTTTGCCTTCGGTAAGTATAACCTCCCACAAAAATTTACCATTATATTTATCCAAGAACCTCATTTCACCCCGTGCCCACTCACCTTTGTCTAACTTAATTCCATTGGGCAGTGTCTTTAATTTTTCGGGTTCTATATCTTTTTTCGTTTCTACAAGATATACTTTTTTCTTATTAAACTTGGGATGCATGAGTTTATTGGCTAAATCACCATCATTGGTGAGTAAAATAGCACCAGTTGTATCTCTATCTAACCGACCAATAGTAAATAGTCGTTCATTTGAAGGAATTAAATCAACAACCTTTCTCCTATCATGAGTATCGCTATTAGTACAAATATATCCCTTGGGTTTATTGAGTAAATAAGCTACTCGATCTTGAACCGTATCAATTAAGTGGCGGTCACACATAACCACGTCATTTTCAGATACATTATAGGAATAATCCCTTACCACATTCCCATTAATAGTAACTTTTCCTTTAGCTATAAACTCATCACATTTCCGTCGTGATGCTACGCCTGCATGGGCTAAAAATTTATTTAATCTCATCTGATGCTATAGGCACTTCACCTTCACTGATAAGTGCATCTATTTCCTTTAATTTTGGTAAATCGCTAATATGATTAAGTCCAAATAATTCTAAAAATCGTTGGGTCGTTCCATAAAGCAATGCACGTCCAACACCCTCATCTCTGCCTTTGATGGTAACCACCTCACGCTCCATCAACGTTTTAATCACGCTTCCACATTCAACACCCCGAATACTTTCAATTTCAATTCTGCTAATGGGTTGCTTGTATGCAATTATTGAAAGTGCTTCTAAGGCAGCATTACTTAACTTAACTTTTTTAGACTTATTTAATAATCGCTGAATATACAAATGGTAATCAGGGGCACTAAGTAATTGATACCCACCCCCAATCTTCTCAATAAATAATCCCTTATTCTGGGATTTATACTCTTCATTAATTAATTTTACCGTCTCAGCTAAATCTATAGATTCTCCATCGAACAAAATATGATTTAGTTTACTTTGGGTTAAAGGTTCATTATTGGCAAACAATAAGACTTCCACAAGATTCTTATTATCCATGTGATACCTCTGAAATCATAATATCAGAAAATGATGAAGATTGTTCAATATTAATTTCACCATTTCTAATAAGCTCTAAAATTGCAATAAACATTACTACAATTTTGAGCTTTGTATTTAATTTAGTTTTTAATGAAGAAAAGGGGAATGTTGATTTCAGTTTTAATTCTTCTTTTAATGAATTTATTTGCGCTTCAACATGAACTTGTTCTTGATGTAATTCATATGGATTAATTTCTGGAATATTATCCATCACCTCTTTAAAAATTGAAATTAGCTTAAAAAGCGTTACATCCTGGACAATAGCCTCTATATTCTCCACTTGTTCTGTGTAGGGTAGCTCTTGGCCTCGTTCATATTTTAATGCATGATTTTCACGTAGATGCTGAAGCTCTAATGAAGACTCCTTGAATTGCTTATATTCTAAAAGGCGATGAACCAATTCAGTACGAGGATCAATAATTTCCCCCTCGTCATCAACTTCAGATTGGGGAAGCAACATTTTGGCTTTTAATTGCATTAACATTGATGCCATGAGTACAAATTCACCCCCCACATCAATCCTAAAAACACGCATCATTTTAACATATTCTAAAAATTCATTTGTAATATTCGAAATGGGGATATCATAAATATTTACTTTATCTCGATGGATAAAAAATAAGAGTAAATCCAGTGGACCCTCAAACTGGTCTAATTTGATTTTATAACTCATTTATTGGGTAAAAATCCCACTTTTCGATATACTTTTGACATGGTCTTTCTCGCCATATAAAAGGATTTTTCAGCACCTTTTTTTAGTACCCCATTCAAGTAAGTTTTATCGTCCATTAGCCGTTTATATTCTTCTTGAACTGGAGTGAGTGTTTCCACCACCAATTCTCCTAAATCAGACTTAAAATCACTATACATTTTCCCTTCATAGTCTTGAACAATTTTATCAATGGAGTCTCCACTTAACTGGGAATATATACTCAGTAAATTCGCAAGACCTGGGCGATTTTCATCATATTCAATAGTTGTATTAGAATCAGTTACGGCACGCTTTACTTTTTTAATCAACACATCAGGTGAATCTAATAGACCTAAAATATTATTATCATTTTCATCAGATTTAGACATTTTCTTTTCAGGATTCTGCAAGCTCATAATTCGGCCACCAACTGTGGGAATAAATGGTTCGGGGACTGTAAACGTTTCTGAATATAACTGATTAAATCGCTGTGCTAAATCGCGGGCTAATTCTAAATGTTGTTTTTGATCTGATCCAACAGGAACCATATGAGCCTGATACAATAAAATATCTGCTGCCATTAATACTGGATACGAAAATAAACCCACATTAATATTGGCATTATGCTGTTTAGACTTATCTTTAAACTGTGTCATTCTATTGAGCTCACCCATATAGGTTATGGAATTTAACACCCACATTAGCTCTGCGTGTTGAGGAACATGAGATTGGATAACAATTGTATTTTCGTCAGGGTTTATTCCACATGCAATATATTGGGCAACAAAAGATAAACACCGTTGTCGAAGTTGAGCAGGGACTTGCCTAATCGTTAAGGCATGCATATCTACCACTAAAAAGATAGACTCATATTCATCTTGAAGATTTACCCAATTTTTTAATGCACCAATATAATTACCAATACATAATTTCCCAGATGGTTGAATTCCCGATAATAAAATTTTCTTATCTGACATTAATTTTTCTCCATGAAAAGATATGGTCGCCACATCTTTTGATAATGCTTTACATTTTTCTGTAAATGAATCACTACTGATGGCCGTTTGGGCTTTGATAGTAATACCATTCCTGCTTCATGCAATGATTTATTCCCTTTTTCCGAATTACATTTCACACATGCAGTAATTAAATTTTCCCATGTATCTAATCCCCCCTTTTGTTTTGGAATAATATGATCTATGGTCATTCGAGTCGAGTTAACTCCACAATATTGACATGTATAATTATCTCGTCGTAAAATATTTTTTCGAGAAAGAACAATCTCTTTACGATGTAATCGTGCATATTCTTTTAATCGTACAACACTGGGTAATGGAATATCCAATCTCATAGAATGTATCCATTCTTGATACTTTTCTACCATATCTACTTTTTGTGCAAGCATTAACAAAATTGCACGTTTTGCATCAATGATCATGAGGGGTTCATAGCTTTGATTTAGCAATAACACCTTTCTATTGAGAATAAACCCCAACTATGAACCCCACTTTCTCATTGACATCGCCGAATAATATTGTGTTGACAATTTTTCATTAAAATCATAATCATCAGAATTTAATGATTCAATCTTTACAAACCCTGAGGAATGAATGAGTTTACCATCACCCAAAGCAATTCCTACATGGTCAATTTTATCTACACTTTTAAAAAAAAATAAATCACCTTTTTTTGCTTCAGATAAATCTATTTCAAATGATTCATCATATTGCATATAGCTATCTCTCGGCAACTTAATTTGTAATGTTTTAAACACCGATTGTACAAAGCCTGAACAATCACAACCAAAACTTGAAACTCCTCCCCATTGATAGGGAACTCCTAAAAGTTGTTTGGCATTTTCGATTAATTGCTCTCTTACATTTCCTCCATTTATTGAAAGTCCAATTGATACAATTTTTCCTCCAGGAAGCTGTACCCTTATTTGAGCATTATCGCCAGATTTAGCTGGCAGACTTGTTGCAAATGGTATTTGAAGTTGGAAATCTTCATGATTAATTGGAGTAAATAACCTATTAAAGATGTACGAATCATCATCATCTTTAACATCAACATCTGTCAAATAAAACTGGTGAATCCATGATTCATAGTCATCCCACTGTTTTATTTTATACCAGTTATCTTTTTCATCCAAAACCTCTACGGCTTCACCGAATAATGCCTGTGATACCTGAGCAGACATAAATGAGGGGCTCTCAAAAACATCTGCCACCATGGTTTGGACTACTTTTTTCATTTTTCCTGAATATATTGAATTAAGCGCTTACCAATTTCTGTATTATCCATAAATGCATCAAATACTGATGCGCCTGGCCCTGTTGCCCAAATAGGAACAAAGTTGGCAGAGTGATAATCTGATGTAAATCGAATATCTAAATCGCCTTTATCACCATCATGTACAGATACACCCCCGCATTCATGATCTGCAGTTAAAACCACCAATACATTGGGATTTTCCAATTGATAATCCAATAGGTAATTCACTAAATTATTCAATGATTGCATTTCGCCCTGAATATATTGGGCACTATTTGCATGTCCACCCCAATCAACCTGAGACTCTTCTATCATTACAAAAAAGCCATTTGGGTTTTCCTCCAATTTTGATAATGCAACCTTGGCCATTTCAGTAGTAGAGACTTCTCGGCCTTCATGTACTTTTGCAAGTCCACTATCTGAGAAAAGTCCCAATAGTCGTTTATCATTTTCCACCGTTGATTCAATATGGTTAATAAATTGACCACCATTGCTTTCATATACGGCAATGAGGCTATCTGGCCAAAACTTTTTTCCACCACCCAAAATTACATCAATATCTGCGTGAGCAAATTGTTGGGCAATTTCAGACTCTTTTTTACGATAATCTACATGTGCCCCAAATGATGCAGGTGTGGCATGGGTAACGGTAGAGGTAGCTACTAATCCTGTGGCCATATCCTTCTCCTTAGCCCATTCTAACATGGTTTTTACTGGATTTTTATCAATATCCACTGCAATGGCACCATTATAGGTTTTTTGTCCTGCTGACAATGCAGTACCACTTGCAGCTGAATCGGTTACACGCTTACAAGATGTGGTACATTCTCCATCATTTGGGTGGGTAGCCACAAGGCCAATATGATCAAAACGTGCAGGAGCAAATTCTCCATTCGCATAATATGACAATGTATATTGACCGATACCCGTTCCATCTGCAATGACAAATATTATGGATTCAGGACCACTTCCTACCGTTGTTTCTAAAGTATAATTCACATGACGTTTTGAGGGAATAAAATTACTTTCCTTCTCTTGCATGGCCAATCCATAAATGGTATAGCAGCCACTGAATATTATAGACATTATCACTAAAATTAATCTTTTCATACTAAAATCCTTAAAAATTTACGTTTTCCTACTTTTAATACCGATTCAGCCGTTGGGTGAACCTCTAAAAAATGATCAATTACTTTTTCATCATTTAATTTTACGGCTCCCTGCTTAATCATCCGTTTAGCATCACCATTACTGGCAACTAAATTATTATTCACCATGATAGCAATTAGTTTTTCAGACTCACTGAGTTTATATTCAGGCATATCATCAGGGATATCTTTTTTGATAAACAAATTGTCAAATGCAGTTTCAGCTTGCTGTGCTTCGTCATTATCATAATAAATGGAAACAATCTCTCTGGCTAATTGACGTTTTAAGTCCCGTGGATTAGATTTTCCAATTTCCAAATCTTCTTTAATTTCATCCAGCTGATGCTGAGGTATATTGGTGGCATATTCAAAATATTTTCCAATCATAGAGTCTGGAATAGATAATGTTTTACCATACATGTCAGAGGACGTATCCGTTAATCCAATATAATTATCATAAGATTTTGACATTTTCTCTACACCATCAGTACCCTCAAGTAAGGGCGTGGTAATTACAATTTGTGGAGATTGACCCGATTCCTTTTGCAAATCTCGTCCCACTAATAAATTAAATTTCTGATCTGTTCCCCCCAGTTCTACATCTGCATGTAAATGAACACTATCATACCCCTGTGCCAATGGATATAAAAACTCATGGAGGGAAATGGGAACGCCACCATTATAGCGTTTTGTAAAATCATCACGCTCTATCATGCGCGCAACGGTGTATTTTGATGCTAATTTAATAACATCGGTAAAATCCATTTTACCCAGCCAATGAGAATTATAAACAATTTGAAGTGTTTTTTCATTTAAAATTATGGCAGCTTGATCAATATATGATTGTGCATTTTTTTTGGTATCTTCTATGGTCAATTGAGGTCGAGTTTTATTTCGACCTGTAGGGTCTCCAATCATGGCGGTAAAATCACCAATGAGTAAAATTGCATCATGGCCCAAATCTTGAAATTGACGCATTTTCCGTAATAAAACCGCATGACCAATATGTAAATCTGGGCGACTGGGGTCACATCCACATTTTATTTTAAGGGGCTTATTCTCCTTAATGGATTTCTCAATCTTTTTAACCAATCCATCTTCAGGAACAATTTCCTCAACACCACGACGGATAATATCCATCTGTTCATTTACCGATGGGAATTTTATCATTGCTTCTGTCTTTCTCTCATTTCTCTGTTTATTTGTCGATTCACATCTTTATCCATCTTGGTTTTACGCTTATCCCAATTCTTTTTACCCTGTGCCAATGCAAATTGAATTTTTACACGATTATTTTTAAAATACATGGAGAGAGGAATTAGTGTCTTCCCCTTTTCTTCCACACCTTTTTGTATTTTGGTCAACTCACGTCGATGCATTAACAATTTTCGTTCACGTGTGGGAGAATGTGAACTATACCCTGCATTGGAATATTCACCAATATGCATACCAATACAAAATAACTCATTCCGAATAAAGCGAATATAGGATTCTTTTATATTTGCTTTCCCCTCACGTAATGCCTTTACTTCAGATCCGACTAAAACAAGTCCAGCTTCATATTTTTGAAGAATATGATATTCATATGTTGCCTTGCGATTTCTTGCTATAATATTCATGTTATTATCGAGGGTAAATTAGGGGTATAAGTTAGCGGTCATTTTTATCGTACAGCAATAAAAAAGGGGCAACAATGCCCCTTTTTACTAATATTATTTTAACCAATATACTATTCAATAAATTCTGATAAATAAGTAAAGCTCATATTTTTGGCTTTACATCCCCATTTATTTAAAATATTATTAATATCAGATGTATGGAATTTATTATCATCATATTGAACGATGACCGTTTTCGTTTGCAATGAAGCATCACAATAAGAAACGCCATCAATTTTAGTAAAATCTTTTATTAATTGATGATGAATTTGCGGATTTATAGAACCGTCAAGGGCAATGACGGCCTCTCGCTGAATCCCTTTAGTGGTGTTGGCTGTGCTGATAAACGCACATAAAAATGATAAGAGTAAAAATGAAAAAAGCTGCTTCATATAACTCTATATTCTCCCTAATGTTTGGCAAAGTTACATGAACTGATTAATATGATGCAAGGAATAGTTAAAGTAATACTTAAAGTAAATCCATTATATAAATATACGTTTTAAGGAGAAAAATTAATTTTTCTACAACTTACCCCGCTTCAACAATACCTTTTTCTTCATTTACATGGGTGAGTAACCATGCACCGAATACTAATAGTACCACCACTACAGCCACTCCCAATCTTTGAGATTCAAACATCTCTGTAACCACCCCCAATAAAAATGGACCTACAAATGCAGTGGCCTTCCCCGAAAAAGCAAAAAATCCAAAGAACTCATTTTCTTTATCTTTGGGGATAAACCGGGCCATTAACGATCGACTGGCAGATTGATTGGGGCCAGCAAAAATTCCGATGAGTCCTCCCGATAGCCAAAACATCATTTTTCCCGTTATCACCACTGAAGACTCACTCCATGGAAATGCCAATGTAAACAAATCTTCATTGGGCACTATTACGGCAATGAGGCATGCAATAATTAATCCTATATTGCTTAATTGAATGGTCCGCTTCCCTCCTAAGATATCATCTAAAAATCCCAATCCAAATGCACCTATTCCTGCAGTAATATTTAAAACGATTCCAAAGATGAAGATTTCATTAAAGGTAAAACCAAAGGTACCAGATGCATAAATCCCCCCAAAGGCAAATATGGTAATGAGGCCATCATTGTATAATAATCTCGCCAATAAAAATTTGGTGGTCTCTCTATATTTTTGTATTTCTTTAAATGTATAGGTCAATTGTGAGAAGGAAGATTTTATTAAATGTTTTCCCAATGGTTGTGCATTTCGACCATCATTCACCCAAATAAAGGGAACCAAGCTAAATATGGCAAACCACAATGCGATAAACAAATTGGTGGCTCTAATGTTTTCGCCTGCATCTGTTGAAAACCCAAAGGCTGGCACATCCGCTTGTACAAAAAGTACAAAGCATATTGCCAATGCTAATAATCCCCCTACATATCCAAAGGACCACCCATAGCCAGAAATACGACCAATTTTTTCACGAGGAGCAATATGGGGAAGATATGCATTACAAAACACCCCGCCCATTTCAAATCCAATATTGGCAATAATAAAGGCGGTTAGGGCAAATACGGTTTCTCCAGGAAGGGGAAAATAAAGGACAAATGTACCGATTACACATACCCATGTCCAAAAAATGAAAAATACTTTTCGGTACCCCCCTTTGTCTGCAATGGCTCCCATAAATGGGGATAAAAGTGCAACAAATATGGCGGTAATGGTAATCCCCCGTGACCACAATGCCGTACCGATAATCTCATTGTCAGCAATGACGTTGGCAAAAAAGGTACCATAAATAAAGGTAACCACCAATGTGGTAAATGGTTGATTGGCAAAGTCATACATAGACCATGCAAACACCGTTCGTTTATACTGTGAGTTATTCATCATTGCACCAATTTAAAGTGGGCAATTTACAGCGGATTTATAGGGGGTAATGTATGTTTTTTTTAAATTGTATTTTATATACTAATTTGCCATTTATTCTGCATGAAAAATCACCTGACATATGTTTACCCAAATCATTAGAACCATAGAAAATGAGAGTCTCTCCTATTTAACTAACATCAATTTCTGTGTATTCATATAGTCACCAGCCATCATCTTCACAAAGTATACACCACTACTATGACTATCAGCATTCCATATGACTTGATGATATCCAGCATCATAACTTTGATTTGCAAGACTAACCACTTCTTTACCCTGTAAGTTATATACTGCTATAGATACGTGCGCATCACTTGGGATAGCAAAGTTAATCGTGGTGGTTGGATTAAATGGATTAGGATATGCTGCTGCTAAGCTATAACTCTCTGGAAGGATAATAGCTTCCTCTAGAGTTGATAACATATGTAAAGCATTACTCTCCCATTGTGGTATATCTCCAGTAAGTAAATAAGTTTCACCACTTACCTT